>JBAZUW010000116.1:0-11455 GCA_041661205.1 Phycisphaerales bacterium | reverse complement strand
CTCCGGAGGCGGCGGAAGGGTCGGTGCTGAACTGGGCGGCGAGGCGGGCAAAGGTCGTGAGGGTGTCGGTTTCGGTAGCGGTCATGCGCGCCCGCAGGTCGGCGGCGAGTTCGCGGGTGGCGACGGTGATGATGCGGGCCCGGACCTTGGGGCCGAACTCGACCGCGAGGGCGGTCTTGAGATCGTCGGGTGTTACCTCGACCGTCTTGGAGACCAGGGCGCGGAGCTTGGCGTTGCGGGTCAGCAGGCCTTCGAAGCGGGCCGGGCCCAAGCCACGCTGGCGGCGAAGGCGTTCGAGAATCAGGCCGGTCTGATCACTTGAGATGTTGCCGTCGCTGGTGATGGCGGCGACCAGATACTGGAGCTCGGTTTGCGAGGCGTTGGCGGGGAGGGTGACGCTGCTGGAGGCCAGCTCGCGGTCGAGCAGCGCATCGAGGGCGGCTTCCTCGAGGGCGACGCTGCCGGCGGCTTCGGCGGCGTAGGTGTTGACCTGATCGGCGCGGACGCGCAGGCCGTCGATGATGGCGGCGGTGCGGGGGTCTGCCTGGGCAGAGGAAGCCTGGATGGATGGCCGCTCAAGGGAGGGGACGGGGGCGGGGCGGAAATCAGAGGAGCAGGCGGGGAGTCCGGGGGATGCCGCCAAAGCGAGGAGGAGGGCGCAGCGGCTCCGGAATGAGGGGGGGAGTTTTTTAGAGAATTCCGGAACCTGGGGGCGTAATGAGGTTGGAGGGGTGGGCACGATGTGGTAATCTCCCTGCGGAAACTGCGAAGCGGGGTTGATGTCGTGGTATCTCAGCCGGGTTCTGGTTCAGTCTACGTCGCGCCATGTGTTCAATGAGAGAAGTGGTCGGAATGCACCCTGAGTTTGCAGGGATTGCGAGCGGGCGATTTTTCCACACGGACGTGAAAAAGGGGCTTCATCATGGGTCGCAGGGCTAAGAGTGCGTCGAGCGGGCGGCGTGGGTTCACGCTGATCGAGCTGCTGGTGGTGATCGCGATCATCGCGCTGCTCATCGGGATTTTGTTGCCGAGCCTGGGTGAAGCCAAGAAAGTGGGGCGACTGACGGTCTGCCAGACGAACCTGCACGAGTTTGGTACCGGCATCGCGAGCTACACCGCGGATTACCAGGACAAGATCGTGTCGTTCTCGGTGACGCCGGCGACTGCGAGCCAGTTGACGTACGCGGATCTCAAGGGTTTCGCGGCCAACGGCGATGACCTGGATGCGGCCTCGGCGCAGGCGGTGGACATCATCCGGAGGCGGCGTGGAGATCCGACGTTTCCGCTGATCGCGGGGTGGATTCCGCACGTCTATTACACGCACCTGGTGATGCAGGACTACCTGGCGGCGGTGCTTCCCTCCAAGATGGTGGTGTGCCCCGAGGACAGGTCGCGCAACGCGTGGCAGAAGGGTCCGGAACTGTTCGGCACGCCGGCGGTTTCGAGCTTGGGGCCGTATCCCGCCGGTGCGGATTCCGGCGGGGCGTCGAGCGTGGCCCGACGCTGGCCGTTTAGTTCCTCGTATGAGTTCACGGTGAGTTCGTACTCGCCGGATCACGGGACGGGCGTGGCGCAGGCGGGCGTCCACAACTTGTTTTACAGGCCCACGGTGCCGGGGGTGCTGGGGCGGCGTCGCCATGGTGATGTGCTCTTCCCCTCGCAGAAGGCGGCCCTGTACGACGACAACGGCAGGCACTTTGGCAAGCGGCAGTTTTTCTTCGCCCAGGCAAAGTGCCGGCAGCCCATTCTCTTTTTCGATTACTCGGTGCAGGTGAAAGTCACCGGCGCGCGAAACACGCCGCTGCAGGATGCCAACGACGGATGGGACCCGTTGAGCAAAGGCTCGCAGACGCTGCCGACGCTGTTCGATTACACGCCGCAGGTGTGGGAGCAGGCACCGACGAGTTCTGGGCAGTTCAACGTTGCGGAGCAGGTGGCGGGGTTCTATCGCTGGACGCGCGGCGGGCTGCAGGGGATTGATTTCCTGGGCTCGGAGCTGCGAACGGTGGGGTGGAACTGAGGGGCGGCACGTCCGACACACATGCCGCGTCACGGCAGTTTGTTCGATCTTTGTTTGATACGCTCCCGTGCATTTGAGCAGAACACCTATCAAAATTACCATGCGATGTTCGCAGTTTGATCGGTAGTTACGTGAATTTTCCCGTTGACAAAATCTAAATAGTCCGAGTATGCTGGACGACGTCTTTACTGGACATCAGGAATTTGTCGCATCCGCAGGTCCCATTCGGGCGTTTGGACAGACAGCTCGGCATGTGAAGGTCGTGGGGTGGCGAGTCAGAGTTGTGCGAGCCGCGCCGGGTACCAGCTGGCGCGGATGGCACTGAATGTACGCGGTCTCACTGGTTGTTTGGTTGTTCGGAACGGAGGCTTGGCATGATTCAGAAGTTGCTCGGCGCACGAAACGAAGTCGGAGGTATCCGCCGTGGAAGCACGCGCGGGTTCACACTGATTGAGTTGCTGGTGGTCATCGCGATCATCGCGCTGCTCATCGGGATTTTGCTCCCGGCCCTTGGGTCGGCGCGTCAGGTGGCGCGATTGACGATCTGTCAGACGAACATGCACAGCTACGGCACGGGCGTGGCGAGTTATGCCGCGGACTTCCAGGACAAGATCTGCTCGTACACGTGGACGCCCAGCACCTGGCGGAACGCCTCCCCGCAATACAACGATTACGCCGTGGGCGAGGACATCGCCGGGGCGGCCGCGCAGGCAACGGACATCATCCGTCGCCGCGCGGGACGCGAGCCGGGTGATTTTGATCAGCCGAACGCGTGGATCCCGCACGTGCTTTATTCCCACCTTCCGGTGGTGGACTATCTCGGCATTACGCTGCCTTCCAAGCTTGTGGCGTGCCCCGAGGACAAGTACCGCCTGGAGTGGCAGAAGAATCCTTCGCTCTTTGGTAGCTCGGCGGTGACGTCGCTGGGTCCGGTGCCGGCGAGCGCCTCGACCGAAGAGGGCAAGCGTTGGCCGTACAGCTCTTCGTACGAGTTCGTGCCCGCGACCTATTCGCCGGATCGCGGCACCACGGTGATGCAAGGGCCCGATCAGCGGACGTACGGCACCTATTCATCGAGCATCGACGATGGTGTGCTGAGCGGCAAGCTCGGTCGCCGCAAGTACGGCGACGTGACCTTCCCCTCGCAGAAGGTGCTGGTGATGGACTCGGTGTCGCGTCACTTCGGCAAGCGCAACTATTACTACGCCCAGCAGCAGGCAAAGATTCCTCTCCTGTTCTTCGACTATTCGGTCTCCACGAAGACCACCGGCGGCGTTCGCACGATCGCCGAAGATGCCAACGACGGCTGGAACCCCATGTCGAAGGGCAACCAGAACATCGTGACCACCTTCACGTATTCTCCTGAAGCGTGGGAGAGCGCTCCCACGCTTCTGGGCACGTTCCCAGGCGGTGCGGGCGGCGACACGGTTCGCGGCTTCTACCGCTGGACGCGGGCCGGGCTCCAGGGCATCGACTTCGGTGGCTCTGAGATCAACACCACCGGCTGGCAATAAGTTGCGGCAGGTGGGAAAAGGCCGCGACATCCCGGCTCGACCCGCCGTCTGATCTTCTCCGCAACACGCTGAAGTTCGCGCCCCTCGTCACCTGACGGGGGGCGTTTGTTTTTGTCGCCGTGCGACCGTTGTACACTTCTCGTTCGCGACAGATGCGGGGCAACCAGTCGTGCCGGTCGCCCGGTGCGGGGCGTGAGCAATCCACAACATCCGGAGGCGCAACGTGAAGGTGTACATCGCAGACAAGTTCGAGAAGAGCGGCATCGAAGGTCTCAAGGCGCTGGGGTGCGAGGTCGTCTCCGAGCCGGATGTGGGGGCCGACAAGCTGGCGGAGGGGCTCGCGCGGGTCAAGCCCGACGTGCTCGTGGTACGGTCTACCAAGGTGCCCAAGGCGAGTGTGGAGGCGGCGGGCCTGGCGGGGGTGAAGTTCATCGTGCGGGCCGGGGCGGGGGTGGACAACATCGATGTCGCCGCGGCGACCACCGCGGGGATTCGCGTCTCGAACTGCGCGGGGATGAACGCCATCGCGGTGGCGGAGCTGACCATGGGTCTGCTGCTGGCGTGCGATCGGCGGATCCCGGATCAGACGATCGATGCCCGGGCGGGCACGTGGAACAAGAAGGAATACGGCACGAAGGCCAAGGGGCTGGCCGGCTCGACGCTGGGCGTCATCGGCGCGGGGGCCATCGGCCGGGCGGTGGTGAAGCGGGCCGTGGCGTTTGACATGCGGGTCATTGTGTGGTCGCGGTCGATCTCGCGCGAGCATGCCAAGGACCTGGGGGCCGAGTGGGGGGGGACGGATACGCCCGCACTGCACGCCTTGGCGGGGGTGAGCGACGCGGTGACGATCCACTTGCCGCTGGCGCCGGATACCAAGGGGCTGATTGGCCAAGAGTTCCTGGCGAAAATGAAGCCGGGGGCGTACGTGATCAACACCAGCCGCGGGGGCGTGATCGACGAGGCGGCCTTGCGCGAGGCGGTGAAGACAAAGGGAATTCGGGCGGGCCTGGATGTCTACGAGGGCCAGCCGGGAACGCCGACGACTCCGCCCGGGGAGTGGAACAGCGAGATGGCGCGGTTCGGGCCGGGGGTGTACTGCACGCATCACATCGGCGCGAGCACGGATCAATCGCAGCAGGCGATCGCGGCGGAGACGGTGCGGCTGGTGGGCGTGTGGATGAGCCGCGGGAAGGCGGAGAACTGTGTGAATGGGTAGCCGCGGGGAGGGGATGGCACATTGCTAAATGACAAATTACGAAATTGCTAAATCGGAGGTTGGGGTGCGGGAGTCGGGGGCTTGGTCGGTGGTTCAAGCCTCGCCCTTTGACCCCGTCACCTCTGCACCCCCTCACCCTCTCAGTGCCCGCCCGGCCTGCCGCTGCCTGTCGGCCTCCTTGGGGTTACTATTCCGGCATGACAACCGCCCATGCACCGTCGACGATGCCCGCCGTCAAGAACGCCGCCTCCGGGCGGATCTTCAACTTTTCGGCGGGGCCGGGTGTGCTCGCTGAGGAGGTAATCCAGCAGGCCCAGCAGGACCTGTGGAACATCGCGGGCTCGGGCATCGGCATCATGGAGCAGAGCCATCGCAGCAAGACCTTTGACAAGGTGCTTGCCGACGCTGAGGCGGACTGCCGCACGGTGGCCAACATCCCCGCCAACTACAAGGTGCTCTTCCTGACCGGCGGGGCGACGAGCCAGAACTTCTTCGTGCCCGCCAACCTACTGCCCGACGAAGGCGTGGCGGCCTTCCTCACCACCGGCTACTGGTGCGAGAAGACCTTCGACGAATCCAAGGTCTACTCGGCCAAGACCTACGAAGCCTGGGACGGGCGGGCGACCAATCACAGCTATTGCCCCGGCGACGCCGAGATCGTGTACCGCGACAACCCGGTGTACGTGCACATGTGCAGCAACAACACGATTTACGGCACCCAGTGGCGGAACGCCGACGGCTCGCTGCGGTTGCCGCGCACGCCCGGGAACGTGCCGCTGGTGTGCGACATGTCGAGCGACATCTACAGCCGCCCGATGGACTTTACGAAGTTCGGGCTGGTGTACGCGGGGGCGCAGAAGAACATCGGCATCGCGGGGACGACCTTGGTGGTGATCCGCGATGACCTGCTCAAGCCCGTGCGCAAACTGCCGCTGATGCTGCAGTATCAGGTGCATGCGAAGGATGGCAGCCGCCACAACACGCCCCCGGCGTTTGCGATGTATCTGAGCGGTCTGGTCTTCAAGTGGATTCTGAAGCAGGGCGGCTTGGCGACCTTGCACCAGAAGAACCTGGAGAAGGCTGGGTTGATCTACGAGGTG
Source organism: Phycisphaerales bacterium (assembly GCA_041661205.1). Classification (GTDB taxonomy): domain Bacteria; phylum Planctomycetota; class Phycisphaerae; order Phycisphaerales; family UBA1924; genus RI-211. Next base: position 5,605 of record JBAZUW010000116.1, on the reverse strand, counting down.
ATCGACGGCAGCGGGTTCTACAAGGGGCACGCCCGCAAGGACAGCCGCAGCCTGATGAACATCACCTTCCGCACGCCCAGCGAGGCGTTGGATGATTTGTTCGTGAAGGAAGCGTTGAAGCACGGGATGGACCAGTTGAAGGGACACCGCAGCACGGGCGGCATGCGGGCGAGCACGTACAACGCGATGCCGCGTGAAGGGTGCAAGGCGCTGGCGGACTTCATGCGCGAGTTTGAGAAGAAGAACGGATAAGTCGCAAGCCGCGATGTGCCACCATGATCCCGGCGTTGCGGGATCGTGGTGGACCAGAGGTGCGGATCATCGCGGCGACTTCGACGTCTCTTCTCGCACCCCACCACGATGCGAAGTGCATCATGGTGGCACATGTGGGCTGCATGTCTGCACGCCCGGGATGAGCAAAGCGAATCCCGAGCTGGGCGGCTGAGCCCACGACTGCACCCAAGCCCGGGCCAGTCGGCACGCCCACCCACCGACCTCCAAGTTACGCGTTCAATGCGTGGCTATCGGTCCATCGCGGGTTCTCGGCGTTTCGCCCCGGCATACGCGTGCTGGTCTGCATGCCTGCGGATGGATTGTGCGATGCCTCAAGAGTGCAGGTGGCCGCGATCGCCGACCTAAAAGGTGGAGGCAGTGGCGTAAGCGGCACGGACCCGGCAGGGACCGCCGGGCCACCCAAGGGAGACACTCATGGACTTTTCGCACCCGTGGTCGCTTGTGCCGGCGATGGTGTTCGGCATGGTCGGGATGATCTTCTTCATCCAGGGCAAGAAGAACGTCAACCTGCCGCTGCTGGGCATCGGGATCGTGATGTGCGTCTTCCCTTATGTGATCAGCGGGTTCGCGATCCAGTGCGTGCTCGGGGCGCTCTGCACCTTTGGCGGGTTCAAGGCGATGCGGGCGGAGCTTGCCTGAGCGCCAGCTTGTCGGGGCGGACGTAGATGGCGCTGAGGATGGCGGTGACGGTGTAGAGCAGAATCTCTGAGCCGCTGACGACCAGCGTGATGACTTTAAAATCTCCCAGCGACACGACGCTCTCCAGGTGAAGCAGGGCGGCGATGCCGCTGGTGCCGCCTTCGCGCCCGCCCACCGCCCCGGCGGGGTTACTGGCGCCGATGATGAAAAAGGCGACGGCGGGGAGAAGCGCGCTGGACCAGGTGAGGGGCACATTGATGATGGCCGCGGCCACCACGAAGCGGCCAGCCTGAGCCGCGATGTCGATGAGGCGGACGAGCGTGACGCCACCGACAACGCTGGGCCTGGCGAGAATGTCAAAGCCCGCGAGCAGATGCGCGAAGACGGGCGCGACCATCAGACGGCCGAGCAGGCCGAGTTTCCCCGCCAGCGCGTGGTAACGAGCGCGCCCGGCTTCGCCGGCGAAGAGCCGGGCCGCGAAGCAGAGGGTCATGCCAAACACGATCAGCAGCCCCGCAGCCGCGGCGGCGAAGACGACATCCACGCTCCCACGCCACAGCCGCGCCACGGTCACGCAGCCGAAAATGCCCAGCACCAGCACCGCGTTGGCGGCCAGCCACGCCCCCAGCGCGACGATCGGCACGCCGTCGCGACGATGGTGGATGACAAGGCGCGAGATCACGCTGAGTTTGAAAGGGAGATACGCGAGGAACGACGCGATGGCGTTGGCCGCTTGCGTGCCGAAGAAGGGGACGCGGCGCACCGCGCTCAGCGTGAGCCAGAAGGCGGTGCCGTTGCACGCCAGCGACACCAGCGACAGTCCGATGAGCAAAGCCAGGCTGGCGGGCGGGGCGTGCGTGACGGATGACAGCTTGGCACGGTTTTCAGGTTTCAGCACGCCGGCGATGGTCCAGGCCAGCAGCGCGATACTGATGAGGATGCCCAGGGCCTGGATGAGCAGACGTTTTCGCCCGCCCCCGGTAGCACGGGCGAAGAGGTGGGCGCGGGTCGCGGAGATGCGGCTGCGCTGGGTCATGGCTTGGCCGCCGGTGTGGGCGTCTCGGGGAGCGCCACGAGCACGGAGCCGTTGGGCCAATCGCGCAGCAGCATGGTGGAGGCGCGGGCCCAGCGTTCGACTTCGGGGAGCTTCACGCGCGGGTCAATGAACCCCGAGCGGGTCAGGCGATCGATCTCTGAAAAGTTGATAAGCACGTGGGTGATGCCTTTGGCCTTGAGCGCCTTGGTCCAGTCGTCGGGGTTGGTGCTGGTTGTGGCCACCTCGCCCAAGAGCCACGTGTCGTACGTGGTGTTGTACACGATGTGCCCGGTGAAATAGAACGGCGTGGCGTCGCCCAGCAGGTAGAGCGTGCTGGTGGGGGGGAGGGCGATGCTGCAGACGCGGGCGGGCGCCGAGTTGATGAGCTCGTCGCGGCTTTGCTCCGGGGTGCGGGTACGGCGGGTCCATTTGAAGTCGGCACCGGTGTTGTACTCGATGCCGCTGGGGAAGAGGGCGGCGGGGTGGCCGTTGTGCTGGCCGGCGAAGACAAGCAGCGTGAAGCACGCCTGCACGAAGACCGCCCCGACGCCGAGGAAACGCGAGAGCCCTTGGCGCGACGGCGGCGAAATGCTGCCGATGGCCAGGGCGCACAAGGCCGCCCCGGGAACGATCAGCGGCAATAAAAACCTCGACTGAATGTGCGTGAACGTGAGCCACAGCGCGAGCTGCACCAGCACCAACGACGTGAGAATGATCGCGGCGCGGCGGATGACAGGGCGAACCAGCCCGATGATGGCGCACACGCCGACCAGTGGAAAAAACGCGCCCCACTGCACGTGAAGCAGGCCACGGTGGCGCGGGCCCGCGGGGTCGTTGGCGTCGGGCAGAATCAGCAAGCGCAGACGTTCGAGCGCCGAGCCATCGAAGGCGTGGGACCTGGCGAAGCGGGCGACTTGTTCGGCGGGCCAGGCGCCGGTGCCGCCGGAGGCGTTGGGAAAAAGCCAGGCGGCGAAGGGGAAGACGGGGTTGTGGCTGTCCTGGTAATCGCGGATGAGCCCGGGGAGGAGCATGACGAGGCCGACGGGGATGCAGGCAGCCGCAAGCGAAGCCCAGTGGCGAGGTGGCGACCAGATGGCGATGGTGATCGCAATAGGAATGGCGACAAAGAGGATGGAGGTGGGCTTCGCGATGCACGCGGCCCCGACGAGAACGCCGGCGAGCACGCCGCGCTTGAGCCCGCCGAAGTGGGGGACGGCGCTCACGGGCTGGGCAACCGCAAGCAACGCCGCGGCGAAGAAGAAGAGCACAAAGACGTCGTTGTACGCCAGCGAGCCGGTGACGATGAACCAGGGCGTGGCGACCGCCAGTCCGGCGGCGATGGGGCCCACGCGGGTCGAGGAGCCGCCGCGGGAGGCGACGGTGCTGGCCGCACAGCCGATGAGCCACGCGGCCTGAAGCGCCACGCACGCGACCAAAACCTGGCAGCCGTACACGCGGTACCCCTCATCCAGCGTGAGGTTGCCCGCGGCGGACCCAGGGAACCACATCGCGCCCAGATGCATGAACGCGGCTTCGACCCCCGAGGGCAGGTAGGAGTAGACGTTGTGATGGAGGGGCACCAGCCGGCCCAGCGCGAGCCACTCGGCCGGAAGCTGCAAGTGGTAGCTCAGCGCGTCGTAGCCCCCAAACTCACTGTCCCACAGCCAGCCGGGCGCGAAGAGCGCTGCGCCAAACATGATGCCCGCAGGAACAGCAAGCACCGGGGCGGTGCCGGGGAGCGCGGGCTCCCAGCCGCCGCCGCGCAGGAACATGAAGAGTTGATGGGCCGCGAGCAAGAGGCCCACGCAGGGAACGGCGAGGGCCACAAACGGGCCAGCGTGCCCGCCCAACGCGCCTTGCCAGGCGAGGAGGTGACTGAGCCACAAAGAGAGCGCAAGCCCGGCGGCCGATTGCACAGCGAGGGGGTGCGAACACCCGCGAAAGAGCGGCCGAAACAGGCGCCCCAGCCCCACGGCCCCGCCAACATAGAGGAGCGCCGGGCCGGAGCCATAGACAGCGCGCTCAAGCACGATGGCAAAGGCCACCAGCGGCGAGTGCAACCCGCCGAACCAGCAGGCGAACACCACAGCGAACGCGAAAAGAAGCCCGGCGCCAACGACGGTGGCGCGGCGGGCGGTGTGCGATAGCCGCAGAGGTTCGGAAGGGGTGGGGGCGGTCACGTTGGGCGTAGGATAGTTACATGAAGGTGCACGCGGACGAGGTGAAGGACGAGCCGGACCTCAAGATCATCGAGCCGCTGTGCGCGGTTTTTCGGCGAACGCTGAAGGCCGAGGGGCTGAAGTACACCCCCGAACGGGCTCAGGTGCTGGACGCGGCCTTGCGGTTCGAGGGGCTTTTCGAGGCCGAGCAGGTGATCGACCTGCTCAAGGGCTCGGGTTTTCGCGTCAGCAAGGCGACGGTGTACAGGACCATCAAGCTGCTGGTGCAGGCGGGAATCGTGCAGCGGGTACCGTTTGATGATGAGCAGGCCCACTACCAGACGGTGTTTGGACGGCAGGATCACGTGCTCGTGATTCGCACGGATACCGGGCAAGCGGTGCCGGTGGAGATGCCCGAGCTGGTGAGGCTGCGGGATGAGGTGTGCCGCCGGCTGGGGCTGGTGGCCAAGGGTCACCGGCTGCACATCTTCGCGGCCGGCGAGCCTACCCGGCCGGGCTGAGCCGCACGAATCGCGAGTTGATCACGTACTGGCAGCGTGCCACCATGATCCCGGCTCGGCGGGATCGTGGTGGGCTTTGTGGTCGAGGCGACGAACACACACCCGCACCACGATGCGGGGCGCATCGTGGTGGCACAGGTGATGGCAGTAGTAGGCACGCGTCCGCGCTACCATCGCCGCGTGAGCCAGGAACCCGTTCAACCTGTGCCGGCGATTGCATCGTGGCTGCTGACGCCACTGATGTACCTGGTGCTGTTCGGGCGGGCGATGATCGACCGCATCGCGGGCTTTGGGCGATTCACCAAGTTCGCCGGCGCGGTCGCCAGCGGCGTCTTTGACGGCCGGGCGTGGTTCCGGCGCGAGCGACTGCTCCGCCAGCTCTATCAGGGGGGCACCGCGTCCATCCCCGTCGTCGCCATCACCGGCGGCTTCATCGGCATGATCCTCGCCTTCGAAGGCTACCGGCAGTTTCAGGCCATCGGCCAGGAAGCCCGGCTCGGGGGCGTGATCAACATTTCAGTCGTCAAGCAGATCGGCCCGGTGCTGGCGGCCGTCATGATCGCCGGACGCGTTGGGTGTTCACTCACCGCAGAACTGGGCACCATGCGCGTGACCGAACAGCTGGACGCGATGCGGGCGATGGGCAGCGACCCGGTGCGGGTGCTGGTGGTGCCGCGGTTTTTAGCGTGCCTCATCGTCACCCCGGCGCTGACCATCACCTCAAACCTCTGCGGCATCATCGGCGGGTTCCTGATCACCACGCAGTTCTATCACGCCGACGTGACGCTCTACTGGCGCTACAGCGAGCAGTTCGTCGGTATGTACGACATTTTCAGCGGGCTGCTGAAGTCAGTGTTCTTCGGCGGCTCCATCGGGCTCATCGCCTGCTGGAAGGGCTTCTCATGCAAGCCCGGAGCCGAGGGCGTCGGCGGGGCGACGACCGATTCATTCGTCAC
>JBAZUW010000115.1:0-11485 GCA_041661205.1 Phycisphaerales bacterium | reverse complement strand
CCCCCGCCATCCGCTGATCCGGGTCGGCGATGCCCACCGTCACCTCGGGCTTGCGGCTCTTTCTCGCGCTGCCCGCACGCCGCCCGGGCGCATCATCATCCACATCATTGAGCCGCGCCCGCCGATTCTTCTTGGGGAACAACCTGCCCCACAACCCGCCGATCGCCCCGCCCCCCGCTTTGGCCGCTCCGGCGCCAACCGTGAGCGCCGCCCCACCGGCCGCAACCCCGGCAACCTTGGCCGCGGGCAAGCCGCGCTCGCGGGCAAAGATCCAACCCCACCCAAGGGCCGCGAGCACCCATTCGTCCATGGCGACCAGAGCGCCGATGAGCAGCCCGCCGCCGAGAATGAGCGTGGCGCCGACGCCCCCGAATCGCTGCTGAAGTTGATCCGCCCCGACGACACCCACGAGCCCGCCGGGCAAATCCGGCAAGGGTCCACTGACAATCAGCAGATGTGCCTGCAACGCGGCCGCCGCGCAACTGAGCATCACCAGCCCGATGAGTCGCGTCAGCCCATCCCGCACCGTGGCCCCGGAGGCCGACCACAAAATGCCCAGCCCAAAGAAGCTGACCAAAGGCCACGCCCCAAGACCGAGCAGCTTGAAGAGCGTGTAGGCGACCGTGGCCCCTAGCGGGCCGCACCAGTTGGCCACCGGGTGATTGGGCGGCCACACCGTGTGCCCGGGCGGATCGGCGCGGTGAAAGCCGATCAGGCTGGCGAGCACAAAGGCCCAGCCAGCCAGGAGAACGATGTCCCCTGCCCAAACGGCTACGGACGAGCCGCCACTGCGTCGTTTCGAGTCTGCCATACGTCTTGGATTATCGGCCGGGTAGCCCGCGGGGAGTCAGAGTTTGCGCCTTGGCCTGACAAACACCGAGCTCCGGTCGATTCGCCCGCAAGCTCACGACGGCCGCACCCGCGCCGCCAACACAAAATTCACTGGATTTGCCTGATGCATCGGTACACTCTTCCCCGGAGAGATCGCACCATCGCAAGTCTTGATGCTTCGAGGAGATACCGCCATGTCGATTCGTGTATTCGTCGCGCTGGCCGCGCTCGCCGCGGCGGCCGCCGCGCAGGCCCAGTGCTCCTACGTCACGTCGCTGCTGGACAATCGCGACCGCATCGGCCTGCCCGCCCAAGGGGAGCAGCAGCAGCCCACCGCCGCGTGGACCTATCACCGCAGCGATCAGAACCGCGCCCTGCTCACCGGGCTTTTCATCGGCAACACCCCCGCCTGGGGCGCTCCCGACCAGCCCTTCGGCGTGCCCCTCACCGGCCCGCGCGTTTCCCCCAACCCGCTGCGCAACGAGATTGAGTTCTACCGCCGCACGCCCTCCTTTGAAGGCGTCTTCTTCCACCCCGGCTACGGCACCACCGACAACCTCGCCATCTTCAACCCCGGCGGCAACGCCACCCTCACCGGCTGCACCCTCAACGCCGAGGACCTCGGCACCGCCAGCCCCAACGTCGTTGTCTCCGTAGACCTTGAAGTCCCCGGGGGCACGGTGCACCTCATCCCGCCAACATCCATCGTCTCGCTCGCCGCCGCGGCCACACTCAGCACCCCCGCCAACCAAACCTACACCCTCACCGCCGCCAGCCGCATCGTGGTGCGGGCCAACAACGGCGGCGCGCCGGATGAAGACTGGCTGAACCTCAACGCCACACTCAACGTCACCGGCCCCGCAGTCATCTTGCACTCCCCCGACGAGGCCACAGTGTGCCCGGGTAAAACCGGCGTCCTGAGCGTGGTGGCCGCCGGCGCAACCAGCTACCAGTGGTACCGCAGAGACATCGCACAGCCCTTGAACGACACGCAGATTTACACCGGCGCCACCATCGCCGGCTCGCACACCGCCCAGCTCAGTGTCATCGGCGCTCAAGCCGCGGACCGTGTGCATTACTACTGCGTCGTCTCCAACGCCTGCGGCAGCAGCACCTCCACCAGCGCCCTGCTCAACGTGCTCGCCTGCTGCCCCGATGTCAATGACGACGGCAACGTCGACCAGGGCGACATCGACTATCTCATCAACGTCGTCGCCGGCGGGCCCAACCCCGCGGCCATCGACCCCGACTTCAACCGTGACGGCAACGCTGACCAGGGTGACGTCGACTCGCTCATCAATGTGGTGGCGGGCGGCGACTGCCCATAAATCTACGAGTCGCGCCAAGGGTTGTTAATGTCTGCTTTAACAAGCCACGCGACGGGGTAACGTGATTCGTCAATTTGACTCGCGCGTGCAACCCCGCCGATGCCGGTGACGTACCGCTTGCGAACTTGCCGCCCGTTTGCCGAACTTTGCACTTCTTTTTTCTATCCCGCGGCAGTATTCTCCATCTTGTCGCCCGCCCCCGCACCGGCCCGCCGCCCAACCCGGAATCGAACCATGACCCCATCCCCCCGCGGCGTGTTCTTCTCCCGCATCGCCCGCGTTCGCTCGCTGAGCTTGGCTTTGGGATTGCTAACAATGGCCTTCGCCGCGACGAACGCGCGGGCGCAGGGCTCCTGCGACGGCACCTGGGTGCCCACGATGGGCCCCAGCGGCGTCGACGGCACCGTCTACGCCATGGCCAAGTGGGACCCCGACGGCCCCGGACCATTGCCCGAGGGCGTGCTGATGGGGGGAAGCTTCGCCGTCGCGGGTAACGTAGTCGCCAACAACATTGCGTGGTGGAACCCGCAGACCAAAGACTTTACGGCCTTGGGTGGGGGTGTGAATGGGAAAATTACGACCATTGCCATCATGCCTGACGGACGCGTGATCGCGGGCGGCGACTTCTCCGCCGCCGGAGGTTCCCCGGTGCGCCATATCGCCGCATGGGATGGGGTGCATTGGCTTTCGCTAGGCACGGGCATCGACAACAACACGACAGGCACCACGGTAATCAACTCCCTCGCCGTTTTTAATAACCTGCTTTTGGTGGCGGGCAACTTTCGCAGCGCGGGCGGCGTAAACACCGGGGCCGTCGCTGGATGGGAGGGACAATCCTGGTCGGCCTTTGGGTCTGTGGCCGGAAGCGCCACGGGGCTCGCAACAGATCCGACCACGGGAGAGCTCTCCCTCGTCGCGGATGGGTCCCTTTTCAGTTGGAGCGAGGGAGAGTGGCAGCTTCGCGACTTGGCGCGTTTTTATAGTGGCCCAATGTTCTACGATGCAAACTCTGTGCTGTTTGCATGTGGCGTTTCGGGCTTCCCGGCGATTCTGCGATGGAACCCGCAAGGTGTGTCATCCGTCCTTGGCGGGCAATCGTCCTTCACCACGGTCCTTGTGACAGATACAGGGCACCTATGCACCAGCACTACTTCCTATGGGGCCGTGGGGTTCTACTTTTGGCCAAAGCTGAGACTCGATATCGCCGGTACAGTGTACAGCTACCCGATGTCCAATGACGTGCTTTGCCTCCTTCAACCCTCTGCGGATGTGATACTCGCGGGCGGCGCCTTCACAGCTTCAGGGCTAAACACCAGTGCTCGAAACCCGTCTCCTCAGTTCTATCCATTGATACCGACGGGCCAGCCCGCGCAGTTTTCCAACGGCGCACTGCGGCCACTGAGGGATCTCGGTGCCACCTTCTTTCCTAGCATCATCGCTCGGCTGAGCGATGGCGCGATGGCCGCGGTCGACACCGATCATTCCCGCGTGTACGTAAGCCAGACGGGCGACGGCTGGACTGACCTGCCTTTCGATCGCCCACCTTTCGAGGCCGGATACGTCAACGACATTTCCGCCATCGCGGCGCTGAACAACGGCGCAATGGCCGCGATCCAGGCCGATCGGATTTACTATCGAACCGCCTCCGACTCGTGGACCTTTATTGGGGCCATCGGCGGGACAGCTCCTATGTATCACTCTTTGTTTGATGCTTCGATGCTTGGACTGCCAAACGGGGATCTCGTTGTTGCCTCACCTTCTTTGTCCTCAATCAATGATCAGCCCGTACATTACTTGGCAAGGTGGAATGGCCAGGCTTGGCTCGATATGTGCTCGTCTATGACATGGCGACAAGGCACTACAGACTATCATATCGACCTCGGAACTGCGTCCAACGGCGATTTGCTCGTGTGCGCTGACATCGTCTCTATAGACGGCGTGCCCGTCAATGGTATCGCCCGCTGGGATGGTACTTCCTGGCACGCCATGGGAGATCTCAATCTTGCCAACCACATCACGCTGTGCTCGCTCCCGAGTGGACGCATCGTGGCGTCTGGCAATCCGCTTGGCGACCCGGGCTCCTTCATTCGGCAGGTTCGCGAATGGCGAAACGGCGACTGGGAAACTGCGACACAAGTCTCCGATAGTGGCTTTTACGTATACACTCAGTACCCTAGCAGACAGTTCATTGGCTCGGTGATTTGTCGCGACAACGGCGACATCATCGTCGGCGCCAAGTTTACCTCAATCGGCGGCATTGCTGCGAACAACATCGCTCGCTGGGACGGCGCCGCCTGGCACCCGATCGGAGATGGTCTCCCCGGCGAGCGCGTCTCCGCAGTGCTTCCTTCCCCCGACGGCGGCTTTTACGCCGCCGGCCAATTTTCCCACTCCGGCAACACCGTCTCCTACGGCATCGCCCACGCCATCTTCACCGGCAACCCCCCTGCCATCACCCAGCAGCCCCCCGACACCACCACCTGCGTCGGCTACGGCGCGGCCTTCCACGTCGCCGCCTCCGGCGAGGGCTCACTCTCATTCCGCTGGTCCATCAACGGCTCTGCCATCGACACCGCCGCCAATCCTTCCGCCGCTTCCGACACGCTGGTCCTCGCCTCCAACGCGCCCTTCGGCAACTACCGCTGCACCATCACCAACGGCTGCGGCTCCATCACCACCGACCCCGCCACCCTCAGCCTTGCAGCCTGCTGCCCCGACTACAACCTCGACGGCAACGCGGACGCCGCCGACATCGACACACTGTTTGCCCTCATGGGCGGCGGCGACAACCCCAACGCCATCGACCCCGACTTCAACCACGACGGAAACACCGATCAGGACGACATCGACGCGCTGATCAACGTCGTCGCCGGCGGCGACTGCCCGTAATCCGCCTCGCGACGTCATGCAACACTGTTCAAGCCGCCTCACCGTTCAAGCAGGCTCTTCAACGCGCTCGCCAACCGGTTTCGTTCTTCGCCGCTCATCCGCCCCGCCAGTTGCTCCGCTGGCCAGCCCCAAATCGCGTTCTTCGGGTCGGGGTCGTTGGCATACCGCGGAATCACGTGCCAGTGCACGTGATGCACCTGATTCCCCAGGCATTCGTAGTTGATGCGGACCGGGCCAAAGTGCTGCCGCAGAGCGCGTGCGACGCGGGCAACCTCTGCAAACACACGCTGCTGCCGCGAGGCGTCCATCTCGTCCATGTGTTCAACGTGCTCACGCACCACCAGCACACACCAGCCGGGGCACCCTTGCTTGTCGTTGAGAAAGATCGCCGTCTCGGCACACACGGTCAGCGGCGTGAGCTTGCCGGGTTCCTTCAACGCGGCACACATCGGACAAGTCATTACACTCCCCCACTTCTCTTGAGCACTTCGGCCCGCGCCGCGGCCGGCTGCACGTGTTGCGCGCGCGTGCCGTGGTGCAGAGCGCCCGCCCGTGGCGCTCACCGCAGCGCTCTTACTTCACCCGCACCCGCTGCAGCGTGCGCGTGCACGCGCTGCGCAGGGCCGCTTCACCCCCGCCGCGAAGCCACACTTCGATTTCAAACTTCGCACTCGAGTTGCTGGCCTTGATCGTGAGAATCCCGCCGGCGGAGAGGGCCCCCACCACGCCGCTGTCTCGCAGTTCCGGCGGGGCAAGTGCCGCCCACGCGTCTTCCAGCCCCGCGCTCGCGTTGGCCCGGGCGGCCAGGTTTTTCCGCATCGCCTCCACCAGCGGCCCGATCGACAACTCCGGCTTCGACCACACCCGATGCTTTCGCAGCGAGCTGAGTTCCTGGGTTGGCGAGCGTCGCGGCATTCAACCATGCTACCCCGCGCCCGCGCCAGCGACTCGACACGCCTGTCCGAGCCTGAAAATCGCTCCGCACCGCCCGCCCGCGGCAAACGCCGCGCCCCACAAGCCACCACCATGCAAAAACGTCGAGGGCCCGCGAATGGCAGGCCCTCGACTTCTCACTCTCTCTCCAGACTTGGGGTTCTGGAAATCGAGCGTCTATCAGGTATCAGTGCGTGACCCCAACAGGGGGGACGTCAGGCTAGCGGATTCATGGACGGCTTCAACCCCAGCAACCGCATCACACCCCGGCCAGCGCTCACGTTGCGCAAGCATTGTGTAAAGCAAGCCCATATGCATGAGCATCGCCACGGCACACCGACTCTCGTTGCGTTCACGTAACTCATTGCCATGGTTGGCCTTACATCTACTTTCATCGCACCCAACCGCCCCCCATTCACCGCTGGCCATCCGCTTCTCACTTGACGGCATCTTCGCGCGGATTTCATGTGGTATGGCTCCCAGCACCGGTGCGGGCGAGTCCTCTCGCCCCGGCGGCGTTCGCGCTGCTACATTGCCGCGCCCATGTCCACCACCGTTGTCATCAACCATATTTCCAAGGTCTATCCCGCGTCGCTCGGCACCAAGGCCGCCACGGCGGTCGATCGCGTCAGCCTCACCATCGAGGCCGGCGAACTCTTTTTCCTGCTCGGCCCCTCCGGCTGCGGCAAGACCACCCTCCTCCGCATGATCGCCGGGTTCATCGAGCCCACTGGCGGCGCCATCCACTTCAAAGACGAAGCCGGCGACCACGACGTCACCTACTGGCCCCCTGAAAAACGCGATACTGGCATGGTCTTCCAGTCCTACGCCCTCTGGCCTCACATGACGGTCGCCCAGAACGTGGCGTTCGGCCTTGAGGTGCGCAAAGTGCCTGCCGCGGATCGTGAAAAGCAGGTTCGCGACGCCCTCGCGGCCGTCCGTATGGAGACGTACGCCAGCCGCAAACCCACCCAGCTTTCCGGCGGCCAGCAGCAGCGTGTGGCCCTGGCCCGCGCTCTGGTCATTCGCCCCCGCGTGCTGCTCCTGGATGAGCCCCTGTCCAACCTCGATGCCAAGCTGCGTCTGGAACTGCGCGGCGAAATCCGCCGCGTGTGCAAGGCTTCCGGCATCACAACCATCTATGTGACACACGACCAGAAGGAAGCCATGAGCATGGCCGACCGCGTGGCCGTGCTCGAATCCGGACAGATCGCCCAGATCGGCACGCCCCGCCAGTTGTACCGCTCCCCCACCACCCGCTTTGTCGCGGAGTTCTTGGGCGAGACCAACGTGCTCCAGGGAAGCATCCAAAGCATTGCGGATTCAGGAGTTACGGTAGATGTTGGGGGTTCGCTGCTGCTGGCACGCACCGCGATGCCCCAGGGGGCCAAGCCCGGATCCCCTGTTCAGGTGTCGATCCGGCACGAAGCGCTCACGCTGGCCAAGCCGGGTGCGCCGAACTCGCTCAAGGGCAAGCTAGTCGACACGGTGTACTTGGGAGAAGCGGCCCAGCACCGCCTTGATTTGGGGGACGCTCGCGAGGTGATGGTGACCGTGCCCAACCCGGGCAGCCCGGCGGCCGCCGGCTTTGAGCGTGTCGGCACCGAACTCATGGTCCACGTGGCACCGGAAGATGTGGTCCTCCTGCGGGGCGATGCCCCGCCCACGACACCCCCCCACTGACGGCGGATGTCGGCCAGTTTGCCAGCGTCCGTGTGCGCCGGTGGGCGTCCGCCCCTGGCAAGCAATCGGCAGGCACCTGCGACAGCGTAACGTGATGTGCTGGGGCCGTTGATACGGCGGGGCATCGCCGGGTCCGACGCTTTTCGTGGCGCGCTCATTCCTCTGAACGAATCCATGCCATCTCCGCTGCGAGGAGAGACTCCACCGAGTCGAAGCTTTGCAGCCAGGCATTGGCCGCGGCGGGTCGCAGATCGATGTCGCGAAGTGACGCGAGCGACACCCATTCGAAGGCGATGTGCTTTTCCAATGACGGGATAACTGGCGGTGGGGCTCCCGGCATTCCAGACTTGTCGGCGTGTTCCACGTGGAACACCACGTTGAGCTCATGCCGCAGTCGGCCACCCTGCCGAAAGATCTGCTCGTGAACGTGGAGGCAGCGTCCGACGATCACCTCGATCCCGGCTTCTTCCTGAAGCTCTCGGGCGGCGGCCGCTTCGGACGACTCGCCGAACTCCACATGCCCGCCGGGCAGGTAGGCGTAGCCCCCGTCGATGGAGCGGCACAGGAGGAGATGTTCCCCGTGGAACATGGCCGCCCTGGCGATGACCTCGATGTGCAATTCCTTCGTACTCATGCGGCTCCTTGTGTTGACGGTGGGGGCGTGGAGACCTTGTCGCTCACAGTCTCGCGGGTCTCGTCAGTCTGTGCGAATTTCGGGCGGCCCCTGTCGGTTCGAGAATATCGAGCCCGGCGGCCGATAGTCTCCCTCTCTCTCGCCAAAACGCGGACCTGGAGCACGTATGAGCACCGACAAGAAGTCAGATCTAAAGCCGCGGCGGCTCGGGCGCGGCCTTAACAGCCTCCTCGGCTCCCCCGTCGCAGTGGACATCTCGGATTCGTCACCCGTAAAACCCGCAACTGGAGATCTGGTCAACGGCGATCATACGCCGGAGGCCGTCACTCGATCTTTATCGGACGTTCAATCGGTGCGTGTGGATTCGGTCGAGCCGAGCCCTTTCCAGCCGCGGCGGGTCTTTGACGAGGCCCAGCTCGCCGGGCTTGCACAATCGATTCGGCAATCGGGGGTATTACAGCCCATATTGGTGCGGGCGCTGCCGCAACGGGATGGTGGGGGAGTTCGTTATGAGTTGATTGCGGGGGAGCGTCGCTGGCGGGCGGCGAAGCTGGCCGGGCTGAACAGCATTCCCGCGCTGGTGAAGCAGATGAATGATGAGCATGCCGCGGAACTGGCGCTCGTCGAGAATGTACAGCGTGAGGATCTCAATGCGATGGAGCGCGCGTGGGCGCTTCGTTCGTTGGTTGACCGTTTTGGATTGACGCAGGCGACCTTGGCGGAGCGGGTGGGACTGGAAAGATCGAGCGTGGCGAATCTTCTCCGTCTTACCGAGCTTGAAGGGGAGATCACCGAACTTATCGCGGGTGGCAAGCTGGGGGCCGGGCATGGGAAGGCGTTGCTTGCGTTTGGAGCGGGAGAATCGCGGGTAAAACTCGCGAGAAAAGCCGCGGCCGAGGAACTGAGTGTTCGTGCCTTGGAACGTCTGACGTCTGGCACGGCGCAGGCGGAGACAGCACGCCATGACAAACCCGGGGTGAACATTGGTGACGATCCACGCCTGGCGGTGCTGTCAGACTTGCAGCGGCAGATCGGTCAGCAGTTGGGAACCAAGGTTGCGATTCACGCCGATCGAAAAGGAAAAAAGGGACGAATCATACTGGAATTCTATGGGCTGGACCATTTTGATTCGCTTATGAATCGCCTCAACGTGAAAACTCACTAATGCAATCCAATGCTTCTTCCGTACAAACAATCGCCAAACAACGTGTGCGTGAGCAAAAAAAAACTACACCATCATAAAATCCGGATAACAACGGGAGACGAACTGCGATGAGGTGTATAGCATAACCTTGCCGTATTCCGGGCTGCCTTCGCAAAGTGTGTAGCGGGGCGTCTTGAGCGGCAAAGTTGAGGAGGTCTGCATGGCGAAGCGAGCGAGCTCTGGTGACGGCATGAACTTGAAAAACCTATCCATGGCGGCGATTCAGAAGGAACTGTCGCGTCGGGCCCGCAAGGTGGGCGTGATTCAGCGTCGTCGCGACCGCGTGGCCGCCAAGCTCGCCAAGCTCGATGCGCAGATCGCCGAGATGGGTGGCGCGGTGTCCCGAATGGGCTACCGCATGGGTCGTGGCAGCGGCACCGGCATGGGCGCGCAGACTCGCTCGGCGAATTCTGAAGGTTTGGCCAACATGCTGGCCAAGGTGCTGCACGGGCACACGATGGGCGTTTCTGAAGCTGCCGAAGCGGTACAGAAGGCCGGCTACACCACCAACGCGGCGAACTTCCGCACGATTGTCAACGCGTGCCTGCTCAAGCACAAGAACCTTTTC
Source organism: Phycisphaerales bacterium (assembly GCA_041661205.1). Taxonomy (GTDB): domain Bacteria; phylum Planctomycetota; class Phycisphaerae; order Phycisphaerales; family UBA1924; genus RI-211. The sequence continues at coordinate 1,415 of JBAZUW010000115.1, read as the reverse complement.
AAGAAGGTTTCACGCGGGCAGTACACCGCGGCCTGATGGCTGGCCACGAACATCGGTTCGTGGCCGCGTCGTAGTCAATAGAACTTCCGCTCGGCGGCCCTCACACACGTGAGGGCCGCCTGCTTGTTTATGTGAGTTACCAGAAGCCTCCCCGGGCGTGAGCAGGGCATTGTTATGAACAAATGGTGCGACGACGAATCAACTGCCCTTACACTCTCCGCCCACGGGCGACTGGGGCGGTCGGTCGCTACGTGAACTCCGCGGGCGTTGAATGCGATGATCGCAACCGCCACGAATAAGCGCCCAGGCAACAACCTGCGCTCGTGCTTCGCTGGCGTTCATGGTTTTCGGCTTATTTCAGCGGATCGCCGGGATGATGGTCACATCAGATTCGGGGCTGGCAAAGTCCAGGAAGCGGACCGAGCCATCGGCGTACAAGGCATTGCCCGCATCTACGCGTCCGTGCCAGCGGGCCTCGAGTGTTGCGTCAACCCGGGGGATCAGAGACCCGAAGCGTGCGTTGTACGCCCAGGCCGGGTCGCCCACCAGGATGAGCCGCGACGGGTTCACGGTCAGCTCGTGCAGAAACAGGGGGCGTGACACGCCGGAAATCCCCGCGGCCACCGAATCCATCAGGATTGCGTTGGCCAAATAGCTCGTTCCGTAGGTGCGATAGCACGTGCCGTAGGCAAGCTGGGATGTCGGCGGGCGCCCTTGCACAAAGTGCCCGCGCGACCACATTCCCGCATCGCCCGGGCAACGGAACAGCGACATCTCCGCGCTGCTGGCCGAGATCGGATCCGTCACCATGTAGCGATTGATGGGGCGAGAGGTGGCGAAAACGGGCTGGCGGGCCGGGCCCACAAATTCGGTGCCGCCGTACGACCATTCGGGGACGAGGCCGTAGGTGGGGAACTGTTCTTTGTGTTCCGCGAGATATCCCTGCCAGCCCAGGTTGAGCTGGCGGAGATTAGACCCGCAGACTGCACGCTCTGCACTGCTGCGGGCGGCCTTCAGCGCCGGCAGCGTCAGCGCCAGCAGCACCGCGATCACCGCGATGCAGATCAACACCTCAAGCAGGGTGAAACCGGGTTGGGTCAGACGTTTCGTCAACAGGTGGGATTGTACGCGAAAGCCCGACATGAGGAAAGACCAACTGCGCCGGGTGGTCGGCCCCTGGCATTCAACTTAGCGCACGGCTAGGGAGTTTCATCGGGTTCGGCGGTGGTGGCGGGGGCCTCGGAGGGCGCGAGAGCACCGGGGTTTGGCGCCACCCAGTTCACCAGCGCGTCCAACGCGCCATCCACATCCGGGTCCACCCCCGCGCGTTTGGCCCGGCGCACGCGGGGCAGGTCGGGCTCCACGCCCACTCCTTCGGGCCGAAAGCCTTTTATGGACACATAGTCACTGATCGG
>JBAZUW010000114.1:0-11518 GCA_041661205.1 Phycisphaerales bacterium | reverse complement strand
CTGGTGATGTCTTCCTTGCTCAGCGGCGGAAGACGATGATGTCGTCCAACCGGTTGATGAACTCGGGCCGGAAGAACCGCTCGATCTCCTTGAGCAGCACCGTCTTGATGTTGTCGTAGTCGGTCGCCTCGGTGCGCTTGCCAAATCCGAACCCGGCGCCACCCTTGATGAGGTCCGCGCCCAGGTTGCTGGTCATGATCAGGATGCAGTTGCGGAAGTCGACATTCCGACCGAACGAGTCGGTCAGGCGTCCTTCTTCCATGATCTGCAGGAGCATGTTGAAGACGTCCGGGTGGGCCTTCTCGACTTCGTCGAGCAGGATCACCGCGTACGGGCGGCGGCGGATGCGCTCGGTGAGCTGGCCGCCCTCTTCGTAGCCGACGTATCCGGGAGGTGCACCCACGAGGCGGCTGACGTTGTGCTTCTCCATGTACTCGCTCATGTCCAGGTGCACGAGGGCTTCCTCGTCGCCGAACATGAACTCGGCCAGGGCCTTGCTGAGCAGGGTCTTGCCCACGCCCGAAGGCCCGACGAAGATGAACGAGCCCATCGGACGCTTGGGATCCTTGAGGCCCGCCCGGGCACGCCGGATGGACCGGGCGACCGCCTTGATGGCCTCGTCCTGGCTGATGACCTTCTTGTGGAGGTCGTCCTCGAGCTTCAAGAGACGCGCCGCCTCGTCCTTCTCGAGGCGCTTCAGCGGCACGCCCGTCATCTTGGCGACCACCTCGGCGATGATCTCCTCATCGACGACGCCGTCCGCCTCTTGGGCCTTGGCCCGCCACTCGCGCTGGGTTTCTTCCTTCTTGCGGCGGAGCTGTTCGGCCTTGTCGCGCAGCTCCGCGGCCTTCTCGTAGTCGGCCGCCTTCACCGCTTCGTCCTTCTCCACGGTGAGGCGCTCGATGTCGCCCTCAAGCTCCGCCAGGTTCGGGGGCTTGCTCATGCTCTTAAGACGCACGCGAGCACCCGCTTCGTCGATCACGTCGATCGACTTATCCGGCTGCACGCGCCCCGAGATGTAGCGCCCCGACAGATCCACGGCCGCCTTGATCGCGGCATCCGTGATGTGCACGCGGTGGTGCTGCTCGTACTTCTCGCGCAAGCCCTTGATGATCTCAAAGGTCTGCTCGGCGTTGGGCGGATCGACGGTGATCGCCTGGAAGCGACGGGCCAGGGCCGCGTCCTTCTCGATGTACTTGCGATACTCGTCGAAGGTGGTGGCACCGATGCACTGGATTTCGCCACGGGCGAGCGCGGGCTTCAGCACGTTGGACGCGTCGATCGCGCCCTCCGCACCACCCGCGCCGACCAACGTGTGAAGCTCGTCGATGAAGAGCATGACGTTCTTGGCACGCCGGACTTCGTTCATGACGGCCTTGATGCGTTCCTCAAACTGGCCGCGATACTTGGTGCCCGCGACCATCATCGCCAGATCGAGCACGACCAGTCGCTTTTCGCTCAAGATGTCCGGCACATCGCCGGCGATGATCCGCTGGGCCAGGCCCTCGACGATCGCGGTCTTGCCCACGCCCGCCTCGCCCAGCAGCACCGGGTTGTTCTTCGTACGGCGGCACAGCACCTGCACCACGCGTTCGATTTCGTTCTGACGCCCGATCACGGGGTCCAGTTCGCCACCCCGGGCCAGTTCGGTCAGGTCGCGCCCGAAGCTGTCGAGGGCCGGGGTCTTGCTCTTGCCCTTGGCCGCGGCTGAGCCGCTGCCGGAGGGGCCGGAGGAACCCAGCGCCCCTGAGCCGCCGATGCCAGCGCTCTCCCCGCCACCGCCGCCCCCACCACCAGGAGGCGAGCCGCCACCGGCCCCTTCGCCCGCGTCATTTCCCGCGGCTCCCAGCAGGTTCAGCACTTCCTCGCGCACATCCTCGAGCTTGAGTCCCAGGTTGATGAGCACCTGAGCCGCGACGCCGTCGTGCTCGCGTAGCAACCCCAGCAGCAAGTGCTCGGTGCCGACGTAGTTGTGATTCAGATTGCGGGCTTCCTCGATGGCGTACTCGAGAACCTTCTTGGCCCGAGGGGTCTGGGGCAGCTTGCCCATGGTGACCATCTCGGGGCCAGCCTTCACCAGGCGCTCGACTTCGAGGCGCACGCGGCGAAGGTCAACATCCAGATTGCGGAGCACGTTGGCCCCGACGCCGGAGCCTTCCTTGACGAGCCCGAGCAGGATGTGCTCGGTCCCGATGTATTCGTGGTTGAGGCGCTGGGCCTCCTGGTTGGCCAGGGCCATCACGCGGCGGGCACGGTCTGTGAATCGTTCGAACATGTTGAACCTCCCGAAGGATTTCTGCCAAGGACCTGCGTCCCACCCTGAGTTATCGGCGCCCGTCCTAGAACTCTCCCGAAACTGTATTCGTTGCCGATCACCCAAAGGGTTCGCAACCCCGGTGCTTTCCGCGCTTCCCAAGGCCCCAAGTCCATATTCCCAAGGGGTCTGTGAAAACGAACTCATCGAGCGCTCTCCCCCAAGGCCAAGTCTTGGGAGGCGGAGAAGCGCTCGCTGAATCGGGTGTATCGGAGCGAGCCGCGTGCCGATCGACCGAACTTCACAAACCGGGCCGTGCCGGAGCAATCTTGGCCTGGGGGCCATTTTGAGGCCGGGAAGGGCGGGTGAAACCGGTTTGGTGTGAATTTGGCACGGCAGTTTCCCGGGTGGCGTGTCGTTTTGGCAGGCAGGGGTGTATGATGTTTCTGAGTCGTTGTCTTACTGGTTGTCTTTCCGGCGAGTGAGAGCTCGCCGTTTGCGAGGATTTCCCCGATGTTGCCCAAGCCCCCGCCGCGCGAGCTGTCGCTCGGTTTTCTATATGTTCCACCGTACCGCGTCTATGGCGAATCGATCGCGGGCGAGGCGACGTGTCTGGCGATTCCCGAGCTTGATCTCGGCTTTGACATCGGCAGTTGTCCGCGTGCGATGCTGAGCACCAAGCACCTGGCGATCACGCACGGGCACATGGATCACATCGGGGCGCTGGCGTACTACTGCTCGCAGCGCCGCTTTCAGGGAATGGGCAACGCCAAAATTCTCTGCGACGCCCGCATCGCCCCGGCGATCAAGCGGATGATGGAGGGGTATGTTGACCTCGAGCGTCAGCGCACGCCCTACGACCTGATTCCCTTGCAGCCCGATCAGCCCTGGGAGATCAAGAACAACATCTGGTTGCGGGGCTTCGAGACCGAGCACACCTGCCCGAGCTTCGGGTACAGCGTGAGCGAGAAGCGAACCAAGCTGAAGCAGGATTTTCTTGAGCTGCCGCAGGAAAAGCTGCGCGAGCTGAAAGACCGGGGCGTCGAGATCACCCGCAGCTTTGAGATCCCGCTTTTTGCCTACACCGGCGACACGGCGCCGGGGGCGCACCTCATCCGCGAAGACGTGCGCAAGGCCCAGATCGTGATCTCCGAGTGCACCTTCTTTGAGCCCGACCACAAGGAGCGGGCCAAGGTCGGCATGCACATGCACATCGACGACATCGCCGAATGGCTGCGCGTGCTGGAGTGCGAGGCGTTGATCCTGGTTCACGTCTCACGCCGCACCGACGTGATGTACGCGAAGAAGCGCATCGCCGAGGTCAGCGGCGAAAAGCTCGCGCGCAAGGTCCACTTCCTGATGGACTACAAGACCAACAAGGCCCGCTACGAGCAGCAGATGATGGACGCGGAAGCGAAGGAGCACCGGCGTCCGCGCGCCGCGCCCCCCATGCCGCCGGCGCCCCCTGCAACCAACGCTGGGCCAAAGGCCTGACGCGAATCCGTCACGGGAAGATTGACACGGAGCGAAGTTGGAAGTACGTTCCCGTCCCGGTTCAACGCCGGCGATCGGTGGGTCGCCGGGGGTTGGGCTTTCGTGGGGTGGTGGGGTGGCTGGGTGGTGGGCACAGGCTGGGAAGGGTGGAAACGCGATGACGGATCCCGATCGGCAGATCTGGGATGGAATGCTGGCGCACCTCCGTGCGCATCACGCGACGATCTGTCGTCAGTGGTTCGAGGAGCTCGAGCCCCTGGGCGTGGCCGCGGGCACGCTGCAGTTGCGCACCCATTCGCCCCTGCACCGTGACTATCTGCGGCGTAGCTGCGCCGACCCGTTCAACGACGCGGCCCGCACCGTTTCCGGCCGGCTGATCTCCGTCAAGTTCCTCGGGCCCGACGACGAAGTGCTGGTGCCGACGCCTGCGAAAAAGGCCGAGCCCAAGCCCGTGCCGCTGGCGGAGCCGAAGCGCGAAGCGCCCATGCCCCCCGCGCGCCCGACACCTGCCAGCCCGCTCGCCTCGCACCACCACAACACCGAAAAGCCCCCCGCGACCAACGGCACGCACACTTCGCTCCCCACGTTCAACCCCGAGCCCCCGGCGCGGCCTGAACCCCCGGAAATCCACGTTCGCCCGCCCGCGGCTCTGACGCCTCTGCAGCCCCGCCCCCAGACCCCCAACTCCGTCTCGCAGTATGAGTCGCTGGTGGTCAACCCTGATTACGACTTTGCCAACTTTGTCGTGGGCCCGGGCAACCAGCTCGCCCACGCCGCTGCTCTCGCGGTGGCCGCCAACCCCGGCCGGGCGTACAACCCGTTCTTCGTCCACGGGGGCGTGGGGCTGGGCAAAACCCACCTGCTGCAGGCGGTGTGTCTGCGCATCGTTGAGTCTAACCCGCGCACGCGACTTTACTACACCTCCTGCGAAGGCTTCTCCTCGCAGTTCTTCGAGAGCGTGCAGAGCGGCGAGATGGGCGACTTCCGCCATCGCTTCCGCGATGTCGATGTGCTCGTCATCGACGACATTCACTTCCTGACCAAGCTTGACCGCTCGCAGGAAGAGTTCTTCCACACCTTCAACGCCCTCTTCCAGGCCCAGAAGCAGATCATCCTGTCGTCTGATGCGCCGCCAGAAGAAATCCCGCTGTTGCAGGACCGGCTGGTGAGCCGCTTCCTGTGGGGCCTGGTGGCCAAGGTCGAAAAGCCGGACTACGAGACGCGCATTCAGATTCTCAAGACCAAGGCCCGGCTGCGCGGGCTGACGCTGCCGGACGATGCCGCGGGCTTTATCGCTCAGCGGCTCGACAGCAACATCCGCGAACTCGAGGGAGCAATCGTCAAGCTTCAGATTCAGTCGGTGGTGGAGAAGCGCCCGATCGACCTGAGTTTGGCACGGGCGGCACTCGGCGAGGAGGCCCCGGCGGTCGGGGGTGAGCCGACCATTCAGTCCATCATCGACGCGGTGACGGAGTTTTACACCATTCGCCTGGCCGACCTGCAGAGCAAGCACCGCCAGCGCTCCATCGCCCTGCCCCGCCAGGTGTGCATGTACCTCGCTCGCCGCTGCACGCGGCACAGCCTCGAGGAAATCGGCGGCTTCTTCGGCGGACGCGACCACACCACCGTGATGCACGCCATCCGCACCGTGGAAGAAAAGCGGTCGAAGGAAACCGACTTCGAGCTGGTGGTGAAGTCGCTGGAAGAAAAGGTGCGGGCCGGGCGACCGGGGCCAACCGTCTAACAGAGCCCCCGGCGGCAGCCGGGGGGCCATGGGTTGCCACCTTTGCAGCCATCTTCGGCACCGACCCCCTGCCTTCCGGCGGGGGCTCTGACAGCCTTCACAAGTGACATTTTTCGTGTGGAGGAGATGTGGATGACCTGGCCGCGGCGGCCAGCTAGGCCCATATTGCCAGCCTGTCGGTTGCGCCGCCGGGGGTTCCACGGTTGTCTCACCGCCAGAGGCCGCGCGCGGCCGCGCGCCAGCCGACAGGTTTGCGGTTTGATCTCTTGCCGCAAACTTCGCCTGTGCAGGACGTTAGCTACTTCTCCCCACCCTTCTCCACAAGCCAACACCCCTTGCTGAGAAGGAGACGGAGTTAATTCATTCATGACTGGTAAAGACCAGAGCCATGCGCCCCCATGCAATGCCCCTACCGGATATCCCTATCTGCTGACCCAGCCGGTGTGGACAACGCTACTTCTGGCAGGTGGCACACCACACCGTCATCCGCTGCCCCAGGGTGGCGTGCTGGAGCATGCCGCGGCAAGTCACGCACGCCTCCCCAGCCCGTCCGTAGACCGCGTGGCGAAGCTGGTGGGTGCCCCGCTGGCCATTGGCGTCGCGATAGTCCCGCAGGGTCGAGCCGCCCCCCTCCAGGGCGTCGCCCAGCACCTTGCGGATGGCGGCCGCCAGGCGCTCCCACTCCGCCTCGCTGAGGGTGAGGCACGCCCGTGTGGGGGCGATGCCCGCCACGAAGAGCGACTCGTCGGCGTAAATGTTCCCCACGCCCGCGACGACACCTTGATCGAGCAACGCGGCCTTGACGGTGCGCTCGCTTTCGCCGGCCGCCTGGTGCAGGGCTCGCCCGTACACCAGTAGGGCATCGATGCCCAGCGCCCCCCACCGCTCGCGGCGAAGGGTCGCCAGATCCGGCGAGAGCCACAGGCCACCAAACCGGCGCGGGTCGGCAAAGACGATCGCCGAGTCGTCGTCGAGGCGCCACCACGCGTGGGCGTGATCCGCCGCCGTGAACCGCGGCAGCGAGGTAGCCCAACTCAGCACGCCGCTCATGCCCAGGTGAATGCACACGACCTGGCCGGTGTCGGCGACAAGGGCGAGCTGTTTGCCGTGGCGTAGGGTTTTGGCAATGGTGGCCCCTTGCAGCATGTGCTCGGGGGTGCGCTTGGTGCCGGGGAGAAGTTCGCAGATATCGCGGCGGCGCAGGCAGGCGATGGCCACCCGACGCCCGAGAATCCGGGGCTCTAGCGTTCGCCGCACGGTTTCAACCTCGGGAAGCTCGGGCATGGGGCATTGTTGCGGGGTGGGGAGGCGGGGCAATGTGAAAGGTTGCAGTGGCCCCAAGCCTACCCAATTTCGCGGCACAGGCCTCCGGCCTGTGTCCTACACCATCTACTTCTTCTCTCTGGTTTGAATGCGGACCTCTAATAAGAAGCCCGCGAAAAGTCGCCATGTACAAGCCACCTCGCGGGGAAGGAGCATGGGAAGGACACAGGCCGGAGGCCTGTGCCACAAGAATGGGAAGTGAGGAGCGCCGAATCCCTACCCTTGTCTGGCAACGAACTCACCTCACATGGCCAAGCGATCAACCATCTCTACTCGAACCCGCCTCACGCGCCGAGCTGCCCCGAAGCGGTTTGTGCTCGGCATCTCTGGTGCCTCGGGGGCGGCCTACGCACTGCGCCTGCTCCAGTTGCTGCTGGAAGATGGGCACGAGGTGCACTTGGTCGTGAGCGATTATGGCCGCCGGCTGCTGTTTGATGAGGCGGCCATCAAGAACCTCTCGCTGGAAGAGCTGCTGCCCGAGTGGTGCAAGGCCGCCAAGCCCGCCGCCCGGCGCGAGGCAGAGAAGCGCCTGTTCATCCACCCCAACAAGGACGTGGGCGCGGTGATCGCCAGCGGCTCGTTCCTGCACAATGGCATGGTGGTGGTGCCGTGCAGCAGCGCATCGCTGGGGGCGATCGCCACCGGCAGCGGGAGCAACCTGCTGTGCCGAGCCGCGGCGGTGACTCTGAAGGAACGCCGCCCGCTGATCGTGTGCCATCGCGAAATGCCGCTGAGTTTGATTGATATTCGGAACATGGAGACGCTGGCCCTGGCCGGCGCGACCCTCTGCTCACCCAACCCCGGGTTCTATCTGCACCCCAAGAGCGTGGCGGACATCGTGGACTTCACGGTGGGGAAGATTTTGGATCACTTGGGTGTGGAGCATGAGCTGGGGACGCGGTGGGAGCAGGGGTACGAGCGCTCGTAGAGAGCCCCACGCGCGAGCGTGGGGGTCGAGATGGTGCCGAAGCTTTTCGCGACCCCCCGGCTTGCGCCGGGGGCTCCATGCAACCCGCCGGGTTCCTCGCTGGTACATTGACTTCAGCCATGGGACGCCTCCGGAACATCGCCGCGGCGGTGCGTCGACGCGTGTTTTTCGCGTTGGCGTTCGGCCTGGTGATGAGCGTCGCGGCAGAGGAGGGCGGAAGGTTGCTGGGCAACCGCGCCCTAAACGCGGCGAACGCCTCAGCGGGGAGCATGACGCTGACCTCAGATGCCTGGCAGTACCCGTTGAGTGGTCGATGGGTGTCGAAGCCGGGATTCGAGGCGACCTTGTGCGTCGACCAACGAACGCGGCCCTGGAACCCGCGTGGTTGCCGCGAGGTGGTGTCAGGCAGTCTCGACGACGAAGGTTCAATCGTCTCGCTTAGAAAGCGTAGCGACATGTCGATCGAGGGAGGCATCGCGAGGGTCGGCGCGCGCGATCACTTCAATCGTCAGCAGTCCGAACTCTTTCGGCTCGGCAAGGCATGCAACCTCTGGTCGCTGGCGTACATGCACGCCAAGTACCCGAACGACTACAACTCGCGCGTTGAGGTTCGGTCGGTGTCGAGCGGCTTTCCGTTCGCTGCCGCCACACGCGAAACCTACGAGCGAACCACCGAAGAATTCTGGATGCGGCGTCCATCCCTGCAGCGTGTTTGCGTCTATTCCCGCACCGTGACCGGGCTGGAGCAGGTGGCGGGCGACTCAATCCTCGGTGGCGGCGTGTACCGCGTGTGGATTCAACCCATCGCGCTCATCGCTGATGTGGGGTGCTGGACGTCGGCGTTTCTGATCATGGGTGCGATAGCGCGGGCCATGATTCGGGCGGCGCGACGGCGGCGAGGGTTGTGCGCCTGCTGCGCGTATCCGGTGCGGGGCCTCGGCCGCTGCCCGGAGTGCGGCAACACCAACGCCTCGTGCGGGCGAGGGGCGTTGGGCTTGAGCTACGCGAGGCAGGTGATCCCGTGAGTTTGCTCCTGCGACGTTACGGGGTCACCGTGCGAGGCGTCACGGCCGCGGCGGTGCTGGGGTTTGTGACGACCGCCGCGATCGAGGAGGTCTCGTGGCGTAACGCACCCAGCAGCTACTTCGAAGTGCTGTACGCCAACGGCCTTTGCCTCCCTCCTCAACCTTCGGACAATCAAGGGGTGGTTGAGAGCTGGGGCAGTTGGTTTAGCGTGAAATCGAGACAGACGCCGCTATGGGACGTTACGGATGCCGCGGATTTTGACTATCTGAGGCATGTGCCTGGCTGTGGAAATGCCCCGCCTCTCTGCCGAGTGGAGCTCCTGGCGGAAGCCAAGTCTCGACCCAAAGTCAGCGTGCATCGAGCGACCCACCGGCTGGGGCTTTGTTCGCTGAACTGCGAAGTGCTTCGAGCCGCTGACGATGGCAAGGCACAACTTTCTGCCGTCACCACGGGTTGGCCGATGCGTTGCGTGTCTCGCGAATCCCGCGAAGGTGGGCCGCCTCTTTCCGAAGCGGGGAGCGTGTCCCTGTGGCATGTGTGTGTATTGGAGGAGCAGGGCCTCCCAAGTTTCACAACGCGAAACAGCATCGTGTACTTTCCCAAGACAGCCTTTTGGCGCTCGTCAGCAAGCCGCCTCTGGATCTTGCCTTTGGGACTGGTTGCGGACACCGCGTTGTTCGGCGCGGCGTGGCTCGGCGTGATGCTCGCGATTCGCGGCGTGGTGCGTTGGCGGCGTGTACGCCGCAGCCAGTGCGTGGCGTGTGGGTATCTCATCAACGACCTGTCCCGCTGCCCGGAGTGCGGCGAGAGCTGCACCGGTGTGAGTCCAGCCGATGCTGGTAACGCGGAGCCCGTGCCATGAGATCAAGAGGGGGAAAGTGGGGTGCGACGCTGCGGCTGGGCGCGATGGCGATGGTGTTCGGCGTGGCGGCCACCATCGCCGCCGAAGAAGCGGGGCGGCTGGCGGCGCCGGCAGTCTCGGAGCCGATTGACAGACGCTATCTGGGGCAGGAAGTCGCGGGCTGGGAAGCACCGCTGGTCGCGAGAGTGGAGATCTGGAGTTTGTATGAACGGGTTCGGGCCGGACCCCCACTCTTCGAGCAGAGGTCCACGGCTTTTTTGGATGGCGATCGTGAGTTCACGAGGCGGCAGATCAAGGAGCAGGAGGCACTGAAGGCAGCGGAAGAAGAACGGCAACGCCGAGCTCGGGCAGCATGGGGAGTGGACGGACCCATCGGGTTATGGTCGCTGCCCAGCACGACGAAGAAAAGCCACCCACAGGGTCACTACGTTCCTAGCGTGACCTCCCTCAAAACCGGTTGGCCGCTGCGTGTGGCGGGGTATGAGCTCTGCGAAGAGATGGAGGCGGTCGGGCCGCGCCCCGCGGCCACATGGTCGCGCGTGTTGGTGCATGAGCGCACGATCGCGACGGGCGAAAAGTTCGGCACGCGCCCGCTGCCCTTTGGCGGCTTGTTCCGCTTCTGGCTCGTCCCGCGCGGCGTGGTGGGCGACATCGCATTCTTCGGTGGCGCGTTCATGGCCGCGAGCGTGCTTGCGAGGTGTGTGCGAATGTGGTGGCGACGCCGCCACGGGGCGTGCGCTGGGTGCGGCTACGCGCTCGAGGGCATGCCTCGCTGCCCGGAATGCGGCGAGGAGCGACGCACGACCCGCATGCCCGAGCGCGGGGCGGCAATCGCGAATCAGCCGGCGGAAGTGTCGCCGTGAAGCGGTACTTGCGAAGGTGGAGAGTGAGCGGGCCGCCGGTCATTGCGGCGTGTCTGCTCGGAATCGCGACGATGGTGGCATTCGAAGAGCGAATGCCTCACAGGCTGCTGGTGCACGTATTTGGGCAGCTGCCAGCATCCGTTATGGGTGAGAGTGAGGAGCATTACTTCGTGACAGGCGGACCGGTGGAGTTAGAGGCGAACGCGACGTATGGGTGGTTCGAGGACTTTGTTGGTGCAAACGATTGGGAGAGCATCTACAACAGAACCATCTGTGATGGGTCTCCCGCGCCACCGCCCCTGACGCGGCACTTGGAACTTGAATCTCGGCCGCACCTCACGCCCGCGCAGGCGACGGAAGCCCTCGGGCTCTTCTCGCTCGCCTCGTCGACACCTCAGCACGACGCCCGCATTGGGGCGATGGCCACCGGCTGGCCGATGAGGTGCGCCAGCCGGGAGTGGATGTTGGGTGTGCCGGACACTTCCGTTGTCAAGGCCGTCTCAATGCGACGGATTCTGATTGGAGAGTTTCCCGGCTTGCCGGCGTCTGAGCAGGAGCCGAACTGGTGGATGATTTCCGAGCCTTCTAACTTCTTTTTCTCGGAAAGAAGCCGACTGTGGATCCTGCCGCTGGGAGTGGTGTTCGACTCAGCGTTCTTCGCGCCGTTTTGGTTGGGGCTTATGGTGATGACGTCGCGCATCGTGCGCGGGTTACGAGGCCGCCGCTGGAAAAAACGTGGGCGATGCGGCGGGTGCGGCTACCCGCTTGCGACGTTTACCCGCTGCCCGGAGTGCGGGCGCGAGCGGAGGCAGGGTGGCAATGAAGTCGTGCCGCTGAAGTCCTTGCCTTGAGGGACTTCAGTGTTTCGGCGTCGGTTGCCTCGATCGCACCGAAGTCGAACACAGCCGCGACTTCCGATGGGTATGAAGACCTGTTGCTCCAGCCGGGAAACACTCCCGGCGGGAACAAGCAATCCCATCAAGGAGCAACAGGTCATGGAGAATGTACCGGTGTATGTCGGGCT
>JBAZUW010000113.1:0-11534 GCA_041661205.1 Phycisphaerales bacterium | reverse complement strand
TCAGCAGGCTGGTCGGCAAGCGGGCGTTCTTTGTGTTTTATGTCGCGATCGTGACCTATCTGGGCGTCACGATTGCAATCGATGTCGCGATGCGCAATGCGTTGCTGGGTGCGGTGAACGGCAAGGGCGTGACGCTCATGACCGGGCTCAACCCCTTCCTGGCCCTGAACGCACTGCTGAACCCGACGACGTACCCCAGTGCCGTGGAAGGCTCCCAGCACGGGTTGCGCCGCTGGATGCTGGAAACCCCGGTGCAGTTCTGGTGCATCGGCAGCGTGCTGCTGAGTTTGTTTTTCATGTTCGTGAGCACGTTCACGGTGCGCCTTGGCGGGTTGCAGGCGCTCGGTGCCGACAGCGCGGGCGTCGCGTGGCACCGGAGGCTGCTTGGCCTCAAGCCCAAGCCCGCTGGCGAACACCGGGCCCCGAAAAATGTCTGGACCAACCCGATCGCGTGGCGCGAGGCGGCCAGCCGCAACAGCAGCCCGGCGAAGGTGGTGATGCGCTATCTCTTCCTTGCCGTGGGGATCGGGATCGGCGTGCTGGTGTTGTTCCTGTTTCGGGTGCACACGCTGAACTTGTCCACCTTTCGGTTTACGCTGCTGTCGCTGGTGTGGGGCGAACTGGCGGTGATCGCGCTGGTGGGGATCAACACCGCCGCGACGGCGATCAGCAAGGAACGTGAGGACGGCACGCTGGACCTGCTTCTGACAACACCGATCACCGCCAAGGCGTATGTGATGGGCAAGCTGCGCGGCTTGGTGGCGTACCTCATGCCGCTGCTGGCAGTGCCCTTGACGACGCTGGGGATGGCGTGCCTGTACGTGCTCGTCACCCAGGAAAACGTGCCGGTCGCAGCGACACAGTCGCGGACGGCCCTGATGCTCCCCGCGATTTTGCCCGAGGCGGCCCTTCTGGCCCCGATCGTGGTGATCCCCTTCATGGCCTTCTGTGTGATGGTGGGGCTGAACTGGTCGCTCAAGAGCCGGGGCACGCTGGGGTCGGTCGTGGCGACGGTCGGCGTCGTGGGCGCGATCTCGGGCGTGGTGGGGTTGTGCGCGTGGAACGCGGCGTCGATCCAGGTGCTGGGCCCGACGCTGACGGCGGTCAGCCCGGTTTCGTTTGTCTTCGCCGCGGTCCAGCCCGAAGATCAGCTTGTGGACTCATTCACGAGCGCCGGCACGATTGGAGCACGCATCTCGCTGGGGGTCGGCTGCATCGCGGGGGCGGCGATCTACATCGGGGTGTGCTACGGCATCCTCACCAACATGGTGCGAACGTTTGACATGACGGTGCGCAAGCTGGCCGGCGGGCGGTGAGGCGGGGGATTGAAGTGGCAAAGTGGTCGAGTGGTCAAGTGAAGAGAACTGGGCCCCACGAGGCGAACTGCACTTCACCACTTTGCCACTTGACCACTTCTGCTCAGATCCCGTACACCTGCTCGGCCTTCGTCCGCAGGTGTTTCATCAGCGGCCCTGCGCTCAGCGGCTTGCCGGTGATCTTCTCGCACAGTTCGCCCGCGGCATACCGCCGCCCGTGCACGTGAATCTTCTCGTTCAGCCACACCTTCAGCTCGTGCATCTTCCCCTTGCCGATGTCCTTTGACAGGTCGGGGATGTCCGCGTTGATCTTCTCCCAGAACTGGGCGGCGTACAGGTTGCCCAGCGTGTAGGTGGGGAAGTATCCGAACAAGCCGAAGCTCCAGTGCACGTCCTGCAGGCAGCCGCGACGGTCGTCGGGCACTTCCAGGCCCAGATATTCCTGATAACGCCGGTTCCACTCGGCGGGAATGTCCTTCACCTTCATCGTGCCGTTGATGAGGGCCCGTTCGATCTCAAAGCGCACCATCACGTGCAGGTTGTACGTCCCCTCGTCGGCCTCGACGCGAATAAAGCTCGCCTGTGTCGTGTTGGTCGCGGCGAAGAGCTCCTTCACGTCATACTTCCCCAGGGCCTTGCCGAAGTGCTTCTTGCTCTTGGGCAGCGCCCACTTCCAGAAGGGCTTGCTGCGCCCCACAAAGTTCTCCCACATGCGGCTCTGGCTCTCGTGAATGCCCAGGCTGATCGCGTCCGTGAGGGGCGTGCCGTACAGCTTGGATGGGTTGCCGTCCTTATCGAGCTTGGGCAGGCCCTGCTCGTAGATGCCGTGCCCGCCTTCGTGCATGGTGCCGTACAGGGCGTCGGTGAACTTCTCGTCGCGATAGCGCGTCGTGAGGCGGGTGTCGCCGGGGGCGAGGCCTTCGCAGAAGGGGTGTGTGGTCACATCGAGGCGACCGGCCTTGAGGTCAAAGCCCATGGCCTCGAGAACCATCTGCCCAAAGGCGTGCTGGGCTGCGGCCGGAATCTTGGCCTGCAGGCACTTTGTGTTGATCTTCACCTTCGACGCCCGAACTTCCTGAATGAGCGTCGCCAGCTCTCCCCGCAACGGCGTGAAGACCGCCTCAAGCTGGGCGGCGGTGGTGTCGGGTTCGTACAGGTCGATCAAGGCGTCGTAAGGCTCGGCCGCGCCGGGTTTGCTCAGGCAGTCCGCCTTGCGACGCGTCAGCGTGATCATCTTTTCGAGCCACGGCAAGAAGGCCTTGAAGTCGCTCTTTTCGCGGGCCTTCTTCCAGGCGTCCTGAGCCTGACTGCCGACCTTGGCGAGCTCGGCGACGAGCTCCTTGGGAAGCTTGGTGACCTTGTCGTAGTCGCGGCGCATTTCCCGAAGATTGGACGCGGTCAGCGGGTCGGCCTTCAGCGAGGCGTCCGCCTCGCACGTGGCGAGGAGTTCGCCCACCCGCGGGTGCGTGCGGCGTTCGTGAACCAACCCCGCCATGAGGGCCTGCTGATCGCTGCGGGCGGGGGCGGCCCGCTCGGGCATGTAGGTTTCCTGATCCCAGCTGACCAACTGGCCAACGGAAGCGAGGTGCCCGGTTTGACGCATCATTTCACACAGTTCGGTGTACGCAGCGGACATCAGGAGACTCCTCAAGTTTTTGAGAGACAGCGGGAGGGGAGTGTAGAAGGGCAAGGCGGTCGGCTCGGAGCGCCGACGTACCAAAGCGGGTAGCAACTCACATCCGCTCGGTCGTAGGTATCCCCAGCACCCCCAGCCCGTCGGCCAGCACCTTGGCCGCCAGGTCGCACAGGCGGAGGCGCTGGTCGCGGGTGGCGTCGTCGGCGGCCGCCAGCACCGGGCACTGGTCAAAGAAACCGCTAAACGCCCCGGCGAGCTCGTAGAGGTAGGTGCACAGGCGATGGGGTTCGAGGCTCTCGCCGGTGGATTTGAGAGCCGCCGGGTAGCGGAGCAGGGCGAGGGCGAGCTGCTTCTCGGCGGGTGCCGTGGCGGCGTGCGTCGCGGCTTTCCACGCGTCTCCCACGCCCCGCTCGGCGGCCTTGCGGAAAATGCTGCGGATCCGCACGAGGGCATAGAGCAAGTAAGGCCCGGTGTTCCCCTCGAAGGCCAGCATGCGATCGAAGCTGAAGATGTAATCCTTCACGCGATCGGTCGAGAGGTCGGCGTACTTCAGTGCGGCGATGCCCACCGCCGCCCCGATCTCGCGCAGTTCCGCGTCGCTCAGATCCGGATTACGGCTCCTCACCGCCTCGCCCGCGCGGGAAAACGTCTCGGCGATCAGGTCCGCCAGCTTGGTGCTCTCGCCGCTGCGGGTCTTAAAGGGCTTGCCGTCTTCACCCAGCACGCTGCCGAACGCCGCGTGTTCCATCCGGGCGGGTTGGCCGGTGCGCGGGTGCACGCCGTAGCCCGCCTTGATGCTCGCGCCGAAGACCTGACGAAGGTGCAGGTTCTGGCGGGCGTCGATGGCGTAGATGAGGCGCTCAGCCCCGAACTTCTGCACGCGGCGGCGGATGGCGCACACGTCGGTGGTCGCGTAGAGATAGCCCCCGTCGGTCTTGCGGATCAGGCAGGGTTCTTTGATGCCGCCGTATTTCGGGTCGTCGAGTTTCACGACCAGTGCGCCGTCAGAAACTTCCGCGATGCCTCGCGCCACAAGGTCGTCGACCATGCTCGCCAGTTCGGGGGCGTAGCTGCTCTCCCCGGCGCTGTCGGCGTCGGTCACATTCACGTGCAGCTCGCGGCAGACATCCAGGCACACTTTCATCGTCACGTCCTGAATCTTCTTCCACACCGCGTGGGCCGCCGGGTCCATTGCTTGCAGCTTGATGAGCGTGGCGCGGGCGGCCAAAAACGCCTCGGTCGCGCCATTCACCTGCTCTTCGAGTTCGGCGAGTGCCTTGGGCCCAAGGTCAAACTTGCGGGCGGTTTCCAAGCCCGCCATGTCGCGCTGGCACTCCGCCTGCGCCTCGCGATACGCCACGTCAAGCTGGTCGAGCGTGATGCGATCAAGGTCGATCTCGCCCCGCGACGCCTGCTTTTGCAATCGCGAAATGACCATCGCGATGGGCAGGCCCCAGTCGCCCACGTGGTTCTGACGCTTGATGGTGTGCCCCAGCCGCCCCAGCACGCGGGCGATGGCGTCGCCGATGACCGGGCTGCGCAGGTGCCCCACGTGCATCTGCTTGGAGAGGTTCACGCCCATGAGGTCGACGACGACAAGCTGCACCGGCGACGCAGGCACGACGCCGAGGGCTGGCGAGTCAAACTCGCGCAGGGCCGCCCCCAGCGCGTCGCTGCGCAGACGCACATTAATGAACCCCGGCCCGGCGATATTGGCCACCGTCAGCGGCTCGGCAATGTCGCTCACATCGAGATTCGCCAGGATCGCCTCCGCCACCTCGCGGGGTTTCTTGCCCACGCGCTTGGCCAGCCCCATCGCGGCGTTGGACTGAAAATCCCCGTGCTCGGGCGTCTTGCACGGGGTGATGAGCGGGTCGGCATCCGCGGCTTGCGGAAAGGCCTTGGAGATGGCCGCGCTGAAGCGTTCGGCGAGCGTGTGCAGTGGGTCGCTGGGCATAGGGGCGATGGTAGCGGTGGGGTAGGTCGGCTCTCCGAGCCGACTTCCGAAGGATTCGGAATTGCACCATCCCGCTACGAAAGGTTCGGCTCGGAGCGCGGACCTACCGAGTCACTTCCTCTCCGCCGCCCACGCGTCCAGCACCTCCCCCATCTGCCTTGCCACGCGGATCATCGCCGTGCTGGGCGTCAAGCACAATGGATCGTCGACGATCGCGATGTGTTTCGCGGCCAGAGCGGGGGTGGAGAGCTTGGCGAGGGATGGCACCCGAGCGATTGCCTCGTCACCGAGGTACGCCGCCTCTTCAGAGCCCCGGGGCGGGGTGCGTGGCGATCGCGGCTGAAAGACGATGATTGCGTCGGGCGACAAGCGCTTCACATCTTCGTTGGCGAGCTCGATCCACGCCGAGCCGCTGAGGATGGCGGGCGTGGCGCCCAGCATCACCAGCATCTCGTGATGGCACGACCCCGGGCCGAGCGCTCCGGGCGGCTCCACTCCCGCGATGAGCAGCACCCGGCCGAGCGCAGGACGCGTGGGCTTGAGCGCGAGCGCGGCGTCGAGGGCCGCCACCAGCTTGGCCGCCTTGTCGTGGGGCGGGGGAAGCAGGGACTCGATGGCGCCGATTTCGCGCCGGATGTCGGCGAGCGTGAGCAGCTCGCAATCGCGGGTCGTCCAGCCATTTTTCCGGGCGAGCGCGGAGTAGGGCTGGGGAAGGTCACGCGTGCCCCATTGCGTGAAGACGTGCGTGGGGTTGACGCGTTGGAGGGACTCAAGGTCGATGGCGATGTGGTCGCCGCACACGGGAATCGAGGGCGGCAGCAACACATCGGCCGCGTGCCGGCCCACGATGTCTTGTTCCCGCCCAAGATCGGTCACGATGACAGCAACAGCGGGGCTGAGCGCGACAATACGGCACGCGGTGGGGGCCGCGGGGGCGGGCGGGCCCGCAGGCGCACGCTCGCACGCCGCGGCTACAAGCAGCCACGCGCCCAAGAGAACACAAATCAGCGGGTGCAACACGCGGCTCGGCACGGCGAAGGGTACGCCAAGCGGCGTAGAGAGCCCGGTGTGCGGACCAGATTAAACTCTACCTTTTAGCCCAGACGCGGCAGCACGGCCGCCGTGTGAGGCCACAGCCACCCGAAGACACCCGCCGTAAGCAGGCCGTAAATCAGCCCGTCGATCACCCGCCCCGGCAACTGCGACCAGGGGCTGCCGTGCCAGATGGACAGTGGCAGGGCGTAGCCGGCGTGGGCGAGAATGGCCGCGGTTGCGACGAGTTGAAACACCTTCAGGTAGTTCGCCCCTGCGATGAGCGAGTGGCTGGCGATGTAGGCGACGAGTGTGCCGACGATGAGCAGGTGAACAAACCACAGGCCCATGTTCCGCCCCATGTTGGGCATGCCGGGCATCACATTGAGCTGCGCCCAGGGCCCCGCCCTGAGCTTCTCTTGAATCGCGGGGTCCTTCATGTTGCCGTGATTGGCCCACGGCACGTAGTAGACACCCGGAGCGAACTTCTCACGCCGCAGCAGCTCCAGCAGCGGCCCCTCTTTGTCGCCGGGGTTCTTGTAGTCGTGCTTGTGCAGGGGCGTGGCCATCCAGATGATGGAGCTGGCGATGAAGACGAGGACGGCGCTGACAAGGATGGGAAGCCAGAGCGACGCGAGTGTGGGAAACATGTGGAGCCCCCGGAGCGCACTGCTTCACGCACAACGCTTCGGCCGCGCCGGAGTCGCGTGCGAACACAGCACCATCACAGTGGAGCACGCCACGCGCCGGGCGTCAAACTCAGGCTCGCCCTAAGCAACTGGCGCCCGGTCGTCGCCTACGTGCCTGGAGAATCAAAGTTGCGGGCGGCTCAGTATGCAGCTGCGCCGGCCACGGCCACCGCATGATCCTGCTCGCCCGACCCGCCGCTGACGCCGATCGCGCCCACGACCTTGCCGTTCTTTTTGAGGGGCACACCGCCGGCGAAGATCATGATCCTGCCGTCGTTCGAGGCGTGGATGCCGAAGAACTGCTTGCCGGACTGGCTGTGCTCGGCGAGATCTTTGGTCGCGATGTCGAACGCCCGCGACGTGTACGCCTTCTTGATCGAGATGTCGATGGACCCCAGCCACGCCCCGTCCATGCGCACGTGGGCCACCAGGTTGCCGCCTTCGTCGGCCACCGCGATGTTCATGGGCTGGCCAATCTCCGCGGCTTTCTTCTCGGCGGCGGCGATGATGCGGCGTGCGTCTTCTAGCGTCGGCATGGTCTGTGGCTCCGTTGTGCGTAAGAGTGATGAATACAAAACCTAGGCAAAGTACCGGGCGAGGCAAACCGCAGATTGCCCGGCACTCGAGTTTTGCTGGTTGGTGGCTGCCCGATCGCCGGCGCCCCGCATGTCGAGCCGCCAACTGTCGATCGCCGAAGTACTTGCGCCAACCGACAGGTTCTTACCCGGTAGTTCGGAATCAGTTTGGTACAACTCGGCATGATTCCGAGTCTCGCATACACTGGTCCCTTGGATTGGGGCGTGTTGCCGCAGGATTTCGCGGCCCGCCCACTCGTGGAGGAACGCATGGCCAAAGCCGCCGCTGACAAGAGCACACGGACGTGGAGCGAAGTCCGCCCGCAACGCAAGGCATCGATTCCCGAGGGTTTGTGGCTCCGCTGCACCTCCTGCGGCAAGATGGTGTACCGCCGCCATCTGGAAGCCAACCTGCACGTCTGCCCGGAGTGCAACTTCCACAACCGAATCTCGGCCACCGAGCGGATCAACCAGCTCGCGGACGAGGGGTCGTTCCAGGAGCTCTTCACGGGGCTCTCACCGACCGACCCGCTGCAGTTCCGCGACCTGAAGACGTACAAAGACCGCCTGCTGAGCGAGCAGATCAAGACCGGGGCGCAAGACGCGATCAAAGCCGGAACGATGTTCATCAAGGGCCGCGAGGCGCTGGTGTGCTGCCTGGACCTGACATTCATGATGGGGAGCATGGGCAGCGTGGTGGGCGAGGTGATCACGCGGGCGATCGAGCATGCGACCAAGACGGGCTTGCCGCTGGTGATCGTGAGTTGCTCTGGTGGGGCGCGGATGCAGGAGAGCGGCTTGTCGCTCATGCAGATGGCCAAGACCAGTGCGGCCCTGGCACGCCTTGACAACGCGGGGGGCTTGTTCATCTCGGTGCTTACGGACCCGACTACGGGCGGCGTCACCGCCAGCTTCGCGATGCTGGGCGATTTCATCTTGGCCGAGCCCAACGCGTTGATCGGCTTCGCGGGCCCGCGCGTGATCCAGCAGACGATCCGGCAGGAGCTCCCTGAAGGGTTCCAGCGCTCGGAGTTCTTGCAGAAGAGCGGGCTGGTGGACCGCGTGGTGCCCCGCAACCAGCTTCGCAGCGAGATTGCTCGCATCATCGACTACACCGGGAAGTGAGTCTCGCGACTGACGCCGGGGCGGCCCCACGCTCGCGCGTGGGGTTCGTATTGTCTCGCATGATCGAACGCTTTGCGCAGTTTCCTGAGAGCCTCGCCAAGCAGACGCGGCGGATGACCCTGGCCGGTGTGCCCGCGATCGTGGCGCATCCGGATTGGGCGACGGCCGCGCCGGTGATGCTGTGGATGCACGGGCGGACCGCCAGCAAGGAACTCGACCCCGGTCGCTATCTCCGCTGGATTCGCGCCGGCATCGCCGCGGTCGCGCTCGACCTGCCCGGGCATGGCGAGCGCTACGACGCCTCCTTCCAACACCCCCGGGCGACCATGGACGTGATCGCCCAGATGTCCGGCGAGATCGACGGCGTGGTTGATGCGCTCGCGGCTCCGGGCGTGGGCGAGTTTCTGGATTTCTCCCGCATGGGCATCGGCGGCATGTCCGCTGGGGGCATGACGAGCCTGCGCCGCCTGTGCGAAGGGCATGACTTCGTGTGTGCGGCTATCGAAGGTGCGACCGGCGCATTCGAGGCGCTGTACTTTCCCGCCGACGCCTCGCGCCCACCTTGGGGCGTGGAGCAGGACCGGGCGAAGGTGGAGGCGCTGGACCCATCGACGCACCTGAGTGGCTTTGCGCCGCTGCCGCTACTGGCGCTGCACTGCGAGGTGGACGAGGTAGTGCCGGTGGGCACCCTGCGGGGCTTTCTGGCCAAGCTGCGCGAGTGCTATATCGGCGCGGGCGCAGACCCCGGGCAGATCGAGCTCAAGACATGGCCCGAAACCGGGGCGCCGAATCAGCACGCGGGCTTTGGGAAGTTCGGCAACGACGCGAAGAACGCCCAAGTGGCGTATTTGCGGCGAAGGCTCGTGGGGGCCGCAGGTCCTGCTTGATGCGCACGCCCGGGATGAGCCATAGGCGAATCCCGAGATGGATCGGTAAGAGACGAAGTTCAGAGATCTCGGGGTTGAACATCTCTGTCGCGTGAGTTATCTCGGGATTCGGGCGTGCTTCGCGAGTCCCCATCAGAAACTGAACGGGTCATCGAAGGGCACGCGGCGACGTGCGGGAGAGCGTTCCGGCATGGCCGCGGCTTCGCGACAGGTCGCCACGTACGCCTGGCTGAGCTTTTCGTGATCGGGCACGGCCTCGAAATAGTCCCACACGTCTTCCACGCGATGGTCTGCGGGCCACTCGGGTTTGATCTTGAGCAGCGCCGCGTCGCCGAGGGCTTCTTGAGCCGCGAGCATCCACTGGGGTGTCGGTGTGTCACCCGGCGGGGGCTGCACCTGCACGCGCACGACCACGGGTTGAAACTGGCCGAACCCCACACCCACGATGGGCCAAAGGCCCCGGTCCGTCACCGGCTCGCGGGCCAGCACCAGCGCTGGCACTTTGCGCCGGAACAGCATGTCGCGCACCGTGCGGGCGTCGACGCCCACCAGAGGCGGCTCGACGAGGTAACAGCCCGGCGCGGCGTTTCCATCCGGGAGTGCGAGGTCGCGGAGGATGATGACGTGTCCGGCGTCGATGGCTTCGTGCCGGCGCTGGCGCCGGGCCTCTTGCAGGGGCATCGTGATGCGGGCCATGGCATCAAAGTCGGCACCGGTGCGGGCCCGCGACATGGCCTTCAGGCACAGGGTCTCCACCTCAAAGTACGCCGTGCGGAGGAGCGCCTGCGAGGCCTCTTCCATCAGCTCGGGGATCGAGCGGGCGTTACTTGAGGTGCGTGGGGTCATGGGCTGGTGCCACCTAGTGCATCGGCGAGGGAGGTCAGGACGCGCGACCAGCGGGCGGCCGCGGCGTCGAGGTCGTAGGCCAGAATGTCTCCCATCGCTGATACATCTTCGCTCGCCATCGCGTCTTTGATCGCGCGGAGGTGCACGCTCAGGTCGGCGGTCGCGGCGGCCACGGTGTCGGGCTCGCCGTCCACGGTCAGGGGGAGGTTCATCACGTCCGTGCCCAGCACCGCTCCAGCCCGCACTACCACCTCACGCACCGCCTGCCAGCTGCTGAAGATGGTCCCCAACTGGTCGTAAGCTGCGGGCCCATCCCCGGCCTGCATGGCTTGGGCGGCGGTCTGCTGCGTGTCACGCAGCTCGTCCAAGGCCGAGGAAGCCTCTCGTAACGAGCGCCCCACCAGCTCGCGCGGGTTGGCCGAGACGAGCTCGATGCGTTTGATGGTGGTCAGTTCGTCGGAGGGTTGGGCAAGAAGGTCGTCAGGGATCCGTTTGCCATCCCCCTTGACCTCGATGACGATGCGGTTCAGCCCGTGCGCGGCCGACACCCCGACCCTGAGCGCTTCCGCCAGCGTCGGTCGGCCAATTGTCAGAGCCCGCCCATCGAGGAGTACTTCCACACTGTGAATGTGATTCATGAACGCGAAAGAGCAACCAAAGTGCCGAGAATTATCGCACTTTCTGCTATGGGTTTGGGGCCCATTTGGGAGTTATCAGGCAATATTCGACTCAGCCCTGGGTGGCGGGGGTCGCGGAAGTTGCGCCCGAGGCTGCCAGGGCCTCGCGCTGGCGACGCTGGTGTTTGTAGATCAGGCGCAGATTGCGGGCGTAAATCACCACCCCGGTCGACTGCCCGAGCACGCCGACGAAGTCCTGACGCCACACGAAGTACGAGAAGAGCATGACCCCGCCTACCAGGCTAAACCACCAGAAGGCCGGGGGAACGATGCTCTGCCGGTGTTTCTCACTGGTCATCCACTGGACGAGCTGACGCCCCATGAAGGCGATCTGCCCGATGAACCCGACGCTCACCCATGCGAGGCTCCACCAGCTTGTGATGTGCAGCACCCGAAAAAGTTCGTTAGGGGCGGTCGCGGCGATGGAGGTGTAGGCCCCCTCGCCAAAGGTCTGGCGGAACTGGGTGGCCGTCATCTCCGGGGATTCAAACCCGCCCCGCCACAACACGCGGAATGTCGGGTCGGCACCCTCGTGCCGGCTGATCTCCACCAGCCCCTTCTGCGGGCCCATCACGATGTCGGTGGTCTCCGCGCCCGCCCGCGGCTTGGGGCTCTTGAGCGACGACAAAGGCGACCACACCAGCCACAAGCCCAGCGCCAGCAGCAGCACCATCGCGGCCCACGGTTCCCACTTGATGCGTTTCTTCGGCGTGCTCATCGGGCGGCTGCCTCCGGGGTGCGGATCGGCTTTACCTCTTCATCGGCGCTCGCCCGCCCTGCGGGTCCAATCTCGG
>JBAZUW010000112.1:0-11551 GCA_041661205.1 Phycisphaerales bacterium | reverse complement strand
CAGCAGGCTCTCCATGTAGTTCTTCTTCATGAACTCGGTCAGGCTGGGGGGCTCGTCGGTCTTCTCTTCCTTGCGCGGGGTCTCGGGCGGGGGCTCGATGGTGAACTGGTCGGTGTTGGCCAGCGCGCTGGTCATTTCCAACCGCTTCTGGTCCAGCTCGCCCAGGGCCTTCTTGAGCGCATCCCCGGTCGGCGGCTTGCCGTGCCAGCCGTTGCCCTGAATGCTGGCCGCCCCCCACCCCTTGGTGGTGTTCGCGATGACCGCCAGCGGCTTGCCACTCTTGGTGCCCTCGACAAACGCCTCGAAAGCGCTGCGAATCTGCGCCGGGGCGTGCCCGTCGATCACCTTCACCTCAAAGCCGTACGCCTCGAGCTTGGCCTGCAGCACCTCGGGGCTCTGCTGGTGGCTCACCCGATCCGCCTGCCCGAACTCGTTGCAGTTGAAGATCGGCAGCAGGTTCTTCATCTTCCGCTCGACGATGAAGTCCAACGCCTCGGCCACCTGCCCCTCGCGGCTTTCGCCGTCGCCGATGATGCAGTAAATCCGCTTGTCCATCCCATCCAGCCGCGCCGCCTCGGCCAGGCCGGCGGCGATCGAGAGCCCCTGGCCCAGGCTCCCGGTGGCGGCATCAAAGAACGGGAAACCTTCGGCCGGGTTGGGGTGCCCTTCGAGCACGCTGCTGGCCGCCCGCAGGGTCTTGAGGTCGTCGTAGGTCAGTTTCTTTTTCTGGTCGTCCTTGCCCACCTGCACGCCCAGCTTGGCGGCGGCGGCATAGACGATGGGCACGGCGTGCCCTTCGCTGAGCACCAGCCGGTCGCTGGTGGGGTAGTTGGGGTAATCCGGGCTCCAACGCATCTGGCTGAACATCAGGACGGTGACAATGTGCCCCAGGCTCATGGCGCTGGTGGGGTGCCCGCTGCCCGCGGCCGCACACATCTCCAGCGACCAACGATCCAACTCAATGGCCTGTGCATGCACCGCGGCTTCAAAAGACATGGTTGCCCTTTCCTGAATGTGTCGCGCCGGCGGCCGGCGCGTCTTTCTGTTCGTTCTCACCGCTCGCGCCCGGCCCCCCAAGCGCGAAACACCAACCCCGGAGCCGGAGGCCCCGTCCTCTCCGCAGGTCTCAAAACCTTTGGCGACAGGGTGGAGTATCTGGCCGCGCACGCCCGGAAGCAACCCGCGAATTCCCTCAAAATGTGCAAATCCTGTGCCATAGCGACACTAGCGAATACCTCCCACCCCATGTGGTGGTTCGCGTCGGACCCCTGCAGGTTGATACACTCACGCCCTCAGCAGGTCTGTCCGTCCGATCGGTGGACACGCTTGCCACGGCGTTTTGATTCTCCGGTCGCGCTTTCCGCGCCGGCAGCCGCGGCAATCTCTCCCACCCACCCGGCCAGCCTGCCCGAAGACGGAGCTTCTCATGAAGGTCATCGTGGATAGAGCCTCGCTGCTGGACGCCATTAACCTTGTCTCCGGCGCTGTCGCCGGACGCACCCCCAAGGTGCAGCTCCAGTGCGTTAAAATCATCGCCACCAAGATCGACGGCACGGGCGAGCTCACGCTCGTCGCCACCGACGCCGAGGTTTCGCTGCGCCTCTCCCTTTCCAAGGTCGACGTGCAGAAGCCCGGCGAGGCCCTCATCCCCGCCGACAAGATCCGCCAGATCGTCTCCGCCGAAGAGGCCGAAGCGACGCTCACCTTGGAGACCGAAGGCGACGCGGTGCACATCCGAGGCAACGACGCCCACTTCAAGATTCTCGGCTATCCGTCGGCGGATTTTCCGCCGGTGCCGGAGTTCGCCGCGGTGGTCGCAGGGACCGACGGCAACCCTAAAGCCAAGGCCGTGCTCAGCCATCCCGCCGGGTCGCTGGCCCAGCTTGTCACGCGGACGCTCTTCGCCGCGGCCCGTGAGGCAAGCCGCTACGCCTTCAACGGCGTGCTGCTGAAGCGCGACGGCAAGCGCCTGGAAATGGTCGCGACCGACGGCCGCCGACTCGCCCTGGCCCGCGCCAACCTCACCGGCAATGATCGCGACGCCAAGCCAGTTTCGTGCATCATCCCCTCCAAAGCCCTGAACATGCTCCTAAAGCTCGTGCAGGAGCATGACGAGGCCGTGCAGGTGGCGATCACCGATTCGCAGATTTTGTTCTCGTTTGGAACGGCCGCGAGCCCGGGGCGGGCCGTGCTGGTTTCGAACTTGGTCGAGGGCGCGTTCCCTCCATACGAGGATGTCATCCCCAAGGATCAGGACAAGAAGGTCACCTTCGACCGCGACGTGCTGTCGTCGGCGGTGAGGCGGGCCGCCCTGCTCACCAACGAAGAATCCCGCGGCGTGCGCATGCAGTTCCACGGCAAGGAACGCCAGCTCGAACTCGCCAGCCGCGCCCCGGAAATGGGCGAGGCCAACGTCAAGATCGACCTCGCGGGCTACGACGGCGAAGATATCGAGATCGGGTTTAACCCGATGTTTATTGTGGATGCGCTGAAGGTGCTAGACGAGCCGCAGGTGATCATGGAGCTCAAGGCGACCAACAAGCCCGGGCTCATTAAGAGCGGCACGGATTTCCTGTATGTGGTGATGCCGGTGAACCTGCACTAGGCGCGATCAGAATCAGCAGCCCGACCGTAAGGGAGGGCTTGGCCGTGAAGGCGGGTCGTCGCCAGGCCCTCCCTTACGGTCGGGCTGCTGCTATGTCCCACGTGTTATCATCGCCCATGCGTTCCGACGCCGCGGCTTACTTCATCACCTTCCGCTGCTACGGCACCTGGCTCCACGGCGATGAACGCGGCTCAGTCAACCGGAAAATGCCCCGAGGCTTCGGCGACCCGTTCATTCCACCAACACAAGAGCTCGAAGCGATGCGTGGGCGTGCCCTCCAGCACGCGCCCGTTGTGCTCTCAGGCGAAGCTCGAGAAACGGTGGAGGGTTCAATCCGGGGCGTTTGCAAGTACCGCGAATGGCGTCTGCATGCACTCGCCGCACGCACGAATCATGTGCACATTGTCGTCTCAGCATCCGACCGTCCACCCGAGTTGGTCATGAACTCGTTCAAGAGTTGGACGACTCGGGGTCTGGTTGAAGCCGGCCATTTCGCCAAAGGACATCGAATCTGGTCGCGGCATGGGAGCACCATCTACCTGTGGAACGCGGAGTCAATCGCCGAAAAAGTCGAGTATGTGGTAAATGGCCAGTAGCAAAACAGCAGCCCGACCGTAAGGGAGGGCCTGGCCACCAAGGTACATCATCGCCAGGCCCTCCCTTACGGTCGGGCTGCCGAAAGAGGGCTGCCGCCGAGCATCTTTTACCGACATCCACCCCGCCCCGTCCGACGTATACTGGGTCATGGGTCTTGAAGCCGCTCTCCCCGCCGACGGATTTGTAACGACGCAGCTGCGCCACGTCATCAACTGGGCCCGCAGGTCCAGCCTGTGGCCCATGCCATTCGCCACCGCCTGCTGCGGCATCGAGCTCATGGCCACCGCGTGCAGCCGCTACGACCTCGCGCGCTTCGGGGCCGAAGTCATGCGATTCAGCCCCCGCCAGGCCGACCTGCTCATCGTCGCCGGGCGCATCGCCGTCAAGATGCTCCCGGTTCTGCAACGCACCTACGAGCAGATGCCCGAGCCCAAGTGGGTCATCAGCATGGGTGCCTGCGCCAGCACGGGGGGCGTCTTCGACACCTACGCCGTCGTGCAAGGCTGCGACCAGTTCATCCCCGTCGACGTCTACGTCCCCGGCTGCCCACCCCGGCCCGAGCAGCTCATCGAGGGCGTCATGGCGATCCAGCGCCACATCGACCAGGAGGGCATCCCCCCCCAGGGCGGCAAGCGCGTGCCACTGGGCCTGGTCCTCCAGCCCAACTACGTCCCCAAGCCCCAGCCGGTGGGCGTGACGATGCCTGCGCACTGAGCGCCCTTCTTAGTCCTCGTCGCTCTTGAAATCCCCCATCCACAGGTCCCCGCCGCGCCGGGCCTCGTGCCATCGGTTCGTGAGCCGCCTCACTTCCGCCAGCAGCCCGATGCCCGCCAGCCGGTCCCCTTCGATGGTGACGCGCAGCACCCCGCCCTTCACGCTCGCCTCGTGCAGCGTGACGCCTGCCCGCTCCGCCACGCCGTGAACGCTGGCCAGCACGGTGTCGCGCACGGCCCGGTCGTCCAGGTCCGCCTCAGGCACGCCCCGCATCATCACCGTCACGGTGGGCTTGCCGCTGACGACCCCGATCGCCCGCAGCACATGGCGGCTCGCCGCCAGCACATCCGCCACCTCCGCCTCCGGCCCCACCAGCACACACCTCGACGCCGCCAGCCCCGCATCGATCCCCGCTTCCAAGTCTCGCATGGCGTCGCCGATCATCCAGCTCCGCGATAGGTCCAGCCCCAGGTCGCGGGCCGCCGCCCGCACCATCCCGCCCTGCGGCTTCCTCCACTCATGCTCCACCGCATACCGCGGCACCTTCCCCAGCGGGTGATACGGGCAGTAGTACATCGCGCTGAGCTTTGGCCCACCTTCCAGCTCGATCTGCTCACGCAGCCGGTCATTCACCGCCTCCACCTGCTCGCATGTGCCCCCGCCCCGCGCCACCACGCCCTGGTTCGAGACCACCACCAGCGCGAACCCGGCCGCCGAAAGCGCGGATAACCCCTCGGGGACCCCCGGCAGCACGCGAACCAGGCGCGGGTCGATCACGTCACCCGCCTTCGCCGGTGACGGCGGGGCGGGCAAGCTGTTGCACTCCATCAGCGTGTCATCCCGATCCAGAAAAATCGCGGCGGTCATGGCCTCACTGTACGGCTTTTTGCGTCGATCTACCGGGTTTGCGCGCCACTTTGGCGACATACGCCGCGATTGTCGCCCGGGCCGCGAACCGGCCGATAGGCTTGCACATGAACCCTGCTCCACGCCGCCAAAGTTCCTGGCGATTTCACGCCGGGCTGCTGGGCATCGCGCTCGTGGTCTTCGGCTCGCTCGCCGCGTTTATGCGCGCCCAGCAGGCCCTCGTGGTGCCCGCGCGGGTGGACAACCCGGCCCCGCGCCCCATCGCCGCGGTCACTTCCGCCCTGCGCAGCATGAAGCTGGTCACGGTGGAGATCGACACCACCGTGAGCGTCGAACGTGGCGACGCCAGTTGGCGGGGGGATGTCTCGGCCAAGCTCACCGTGCCGGTGCGCCTGAGCTACGGGACAGATCTCTCCAAGATGACCGCAGAGAACATCGGGTTTTCATCCCTCGCGCCCGGCCAATCAGGGAGTCTGGGCTATTACGTGGTGCGCGTGCCGCGTCCGTCGCGCATCGCCACGCAAACCTTCAGCGAGCAGGAGCAGGCGGAGGTTCACGCCGGGGGCATGCGCCTGCGCAGCCGCGCCGGGGAGTATTACCTGGGCTTAGCCCGGCGCGATGCATCCCCGGCCGCCCGCGATCTTGGCCTGGACCCCGAAGACGCGGCCAAAGTCGAACAAGTCACCCGCGAGCAGGTCGAACAGCTCGTGCGCAACATCGTGGGTAAGGACGCGGGCGTACGCGTCGTCTTCGAGGACCCCACCTGATGGTGCGCACGGCGTACAACCTCTGGCGGGCCAAGTGGGGCATTCTGCGGCTGCTTGTTGCGGGTTTCATCGTGTGGGTGCTGGCCGCCGACACCGGGCCGCGCCTGGCACGGCTTGCGATGCAGGCGCTCCCCGATTTTGATTACGCCGGCGAAGTGCGCGCCCTGCGGCTCGAAGGGCGGTATGGCGAGGCGATCATGGTGGCGGATGCGGCGCTGGGCGGGGTGGGGCGTGAGGACGAAGAGTCGGCTCGGAGAGCCGACGTACCCGGAGTCTCGGCTCGGAGAGCCGACGTACCCGGAATCGATGTACCGAGTCCCCTGAAGCAAGTTCGCGCCGAGCGCGAGCTGGCATTGCAGGAAGAACAGAGCTGGGTTCGCCGTGCCAAAGACGTGGGGCTTGGTGCGCTCTTGGGGCGTGCGGATTCGATGGAGGGCCTGGTGGGAGCAGTGACCGCCGATCTCTTCATTGTGGGGGATATTCGCGACCTTGTGATTCAAGGCACGCATCAGGTGGTCGATGGCGAATCCGACCCGGTGATACTCACGTTGAGCGCCGTGGGCGTCGCCACCACGCTGGCGCCGGAGATCGACTGGGTGCCATCGATTCTCAAGGCCGCCCGCCGGGCCGGGCACATGAGCGAAGGGATCGCGGCGGTCATCTTGAAAGCTGGACGCACGAGCAAATACGAGCACCTCACCGCGATGTGCCGCGATGTGGCCCGCGTGGCGGAGAAGTCGTCCCCCGGCGGGGCGATGCGATTGCTGGGCCATGTGAGTTCCCCGGAAGAGCTTGCCCGCGCCACGCGGTTTGTCGAGCGAGAAAGCCCGCGCGGAGCCTTCGCCCTGCACGCGGCGGCCGACGAATCCACCGCATTCCTGCGCACCGCCGCCGCCACGGGTGAAGAGGCGGCCCGTGCCGACGCGGCCCTCGCGAAGGCCGCCGCCAAGGGGCCATCGGGCGTGCGCTTGCTTGCGAGCCGCGCCGGGCGGGTGATGCTCCGGCCCCACGCCTTGCTGGGGTTGGCCAAGGCCATTTGGAAAGGCAACGCCGCCAAGCTGGTGGCGAGGGTGGTCGATCGTGTCGACCCGAATGCCTGGTGGGCGTTGCCCGCTGCGGCCGCGTGGTTGGTGGTGGAGATCGGCTGGCTCTATCGGCGGGTGGCAACGCCCGTTCGCACGGGGTGAAGTGCTGGGTGGCTTGGGTGGCCCGGCGGTCCCCGCCGGGGCGGCGGAAAGCAGTTCACCACAGAGGCACAGAGGCACAGAGAAGAAAAGCGAGAGAGCAGAATCAGAATGGGAGAAGGCAGGAGGAGAAGCGAGAGAGCGCAGAAATGGGGCTCCTCTTTCGTGGGCTTTGAGTGTAGTTGTGAGTTTGTATGTGTGTCGCGTCGTCCATCTCGGGATTCGCCTTTCGGCTCATCCCGGGCGTGCGGCGTGAGGCAAGATCGAACTAGAGTGTGTGCATGATTGCAAGAACTCGTCCATCCCAATCGCGCCTCGCCATTGCCGCCAAGGCCGCGTGGCTATCGCTCGCTGTCATGGTGCTGCTTGCGCCCGCCGGGTGCAGCATCGGGGGTTCCTCCTCCGTTTCGGCTGAAAACGACCGGCTGCGGCGCGAGGTGATGGGCCTGCAAGACCAGGTTTCCAAGCTTCAGGGCGAAACCGACGAGCTCAAAGCCAAGCTCGCCACGACCGCCAAGGCACAGGGAATGAATCCCGACGTCATCGCTTCGCTGCCGGTGGTGACGCACGTCGACATCGGCGCGTTCAGCAACATCATCCCGCCGATGGGTGCCGCCACCGGCGTGCGCGTGGAGTTCTACCCCAAGGACGGTCGCAACCGCTTCGTGCAGTGCGTCGGGCAGGTCAACATCGAGGCCCTGCTGCTGCCCGCCGACATCGGTAAAGGCGAACCGAAGCGCATCGGCAGCCTGACGCTCGACGCCCCCGCCCTACGCGAGGCCTATCGATCCGGCATGCTCGGCACCTATTACGAAGCCGCCGTGCCACTCGACACCAGCATGAGCGAAGCCGCCCGCGAGGGCTCCGTGCTGGTCCGTCTGGAGTTCATCGACGGCACCAACGACCAGATTCACAAGGCGGAGCGAACCATCACGGCCAGGTGATTCACCCCGCGAGACGCACCCCGCCGCAACCCGCGGCCACCAAAGGAACCCTCTCGCGCAGTACGCTGCCGCCCGTGCATGGCCTATGAGCGTGAAACCCTGACCGATCTTGCCAAGCGCGTGGCCGTGGCCGACGCCGAGGCCTTCGCGCGCGTGCACGAACGCCTGGGGGCCAGCCTCAAACGCCTGCTCACCCAGCGCTGCAATGACCCCGAACTGGCCGAAGAGCTCGCCCAGAAGGCCTGGGCGGGTGTGTGGGAGGCCGTGCTCGCCCGGCGCTACGACCCCAGCAAATCCGCCATCTCCACCTTCGTCTACGCCGTCGCGCACCACGCCTGGCTCAAGCACCTGCGCTCCAAGCGCACCACCAACTCGGCCACCAGCCTGGCGGAGGATTTCGTCGCCTCCAACCACGCCGCGGCTCACGACGGCGTGGCCCTCTCCGAAACGCTGGAAGCGATCCGCCTTGCGGTCGCGGGCGAAGCCGGGGACCTGACAGAGCAGGAACGCTGGGTGCTCCGCCACGCCCGTGACGGGCTGACGGATCGCGCCCTGGCCAGCCGCATGGGCGTTTCCCCCAGCACCGCTCACCAGGCGCGGCGCAGCGCCATGGCCAAGCTGCGGCGGTTTCTCGGGCGTTTGGGCCTGGGCGACGAGCCCGATGAGCCCGGCAACGGCGAAACCGGCGAGCGCGGCCATCCCGGCGGGGAATAACAATTCGGCAACGAAGCCCGCTTCGGGGCGGAGCCCCGTCGGACGTACTCGCGGCGATGCACGGCGCCGACGTTGCCCCAGACTTGGGCGGAAAGCCGCCCACAGGTGACGAGCAATGCGCGACGAAAGCCTTGACACCCTGCTGCAGATGACCGCTGAGATCGAACGCTTCGAGTTCGAGGCGATGTACCAGGAGGTGGGCGACGCCTCTGGGCAGACGCCCTTATCGCTCGTGCGCGAACTGCCCGCACGCCGCTCCGACAACCCGGTGCTGCGTCGCATCATCGCGGCCGCCGCGTCGATCGCAGCCTGCGCCGCCCTCGCGTTCGTCGCGGCCCGCGGGTTCAACTCGGTATCGCCCGCGCCTACGCCCGGGGGAGCAGGCTCATTGGCCAAGATGGACGACAAGGGTGGGCTTGACGAACTGATCGCCGCGATGATCGCCAAGTATCGCGACCCCTATGAGATCCGCCCGGTGGCGCACGATGCTTCAGGAGAGCGATCCGAGCGACCCATGATGCTCGCGGTCTTCAAAGACGGCGATGCGCCCTGCGGCTGCGTGCTGTGGAAGCCGGTTGATTTCGGTGGACGCCCGCTCACGGAAGTGAGCCGGGCCGAACTGGTGGCCGCGGCCTACAAGGCAGGCCAGCACGATCACTGCGCGTCGGGTTCCCCCCTCACCTTTGTGATGGGCCTGCAAGGCCCGCGCGATTCGCTGCCCACCGGTCACGACGCCGCGGAAGCACTCGCCTCGTGCGTGGCGCAGAGCCAGCCGGCGTGCGGCGATGACAGCGCCTGCTATTCGGGTGACGCGCTCCGCTGCCTGCCCGAGGGTGTCAGCGTGGTCGCCGAGTCGCTGCCGCGATAATCAGCTCTTAGACAAGTTGCAGCGCGTCGTGGCTACGCGCCTGAGTTACCACTGCTTGCCGAGCTGGGCCGCCTCGTGCCGCCGCACCCAGGTGCCGATGCACTTGCCGTCCTTCGCATCGCCCACGCCATCATCGTTTACATCTACCGGGGCGCCGGTCGCCTGATACACGTCGTCGATGTTGATCGCGCCGTCGCCGTTCACATCCACCGGGCAGGAATCCGTCTTGGGGTAGGGGCCAGTGAGCACGGTCGCGGAGAGCCCCGGCGAGAGGATTTCACCCAGGCCCAGCCCGCCCAGCGTGACATCCGGCAAACCCGCGGAGTTGGGCGTGTACGCGCGATCCACATTCGAGCGGCGATACAGCAGGTTGGCGCCGGTCTTGAAGGCCTCGCGGGCCCCGCGCCGGTAGGCCTGGTAGGCCCCCACCGCTTCGGGCGTGCCGGTTTGAGAGCACATGGCTTCGAGCGAGGTGAAGGTGGTCAGATCGCCGGGGTGATAGCCGAGGCTGTCGGCGTTGTATCCGCCCCATTGGCCAGCGGTGGTGCCCGCGGAGAAGACTGTATAGAACTGCGGGCTGTTGTCGTCGGTCCAGGCGGCGCTGCTCCAGCGGAGGTTTTCCACCTGTGCTTGCCAATCCGGGCTGTTGCGATAGTCACCTTGAAGCAGCAGCGGATACATGCTGAGGAACGCCGCCTGGAAGTTGCCGTTGGAGCCGCCGGTGATGGGGCGGCCGATGAGGTAATACGCCACCGGCCAGAGGGAGCGATTGATCCACAGGGCATAGGGACCGGCGTTGCCGATGGCGCTGGCCTGCTCGGTAAACAGAATCCCCTCGTTGAACGGCACGCCTGCGACGCTCGTGTCCGGCCCGCCACCCGCGTTGCCCTTGAAGTAGAGCGACTGGCTGCCACCCTGGAAGTACGCCCCCCAGTTCTTCACGCCGAAGATGATGCGTGACGCGGCCCGCACCACGACGGGGTCATCCGGATAGCGCTGCCACGCCCGGGCGGCGGCGAGCACGATCTTCATCGTGCTCAGCGTGGCGTACTCGGGGTCCCAACCGGGCTTGGCGTTGCCGGTGAGCGGGTCGATCCAGTGGCGGAAGATGCCGTCGGAGGTGCGGCTGGGTTTGATGCCATCGGCCGCGAGCCCGGCGTAGCGAGTCAGCACAGTGCGAATCTTGGGGAGCGCATCCGGGTCGGCGTTCACGGCATCGCTGGCCAGCAGCATCAGC
The DNA here is from genome assembly GCA_041661205.1 of Phycisphaerales bacterium. GTDB lineage: Bacteria > Planctomycetota > Phycisphaerae > Phycisphaerales > UBA1924 > RI-211. The sequence goes on along the minus strand of JBAZUW010000112.1, from coordinate 1,054 downwards.
ACGGTCCAGCCGGCCGAGTCGGGCGTGGCGGGGTGAAACCGGTTCGCGCCCGGCACCACGTCGGCATCGATCACCCAGCCGGCGGGTTCGCCGTCGGGCGAAATGAGGCCCTTGGCGATCGTGACGTGCTGGGAGAACTCGTTGGCGAGCCAGGCGTCGAACGAAAGGCGCGTGTCGCTGGCGTCGCGCAGCATCACGGCGTCTTCGTCGGCGCCGACGAGCAACGCCCCGTCGGCCGTGGCGCTGAGGGCGTGCCAGACGCCGGGAGTCGTGGCGTAGATGGCGGGCGAATACGTGGCGTTGCCCGCCGCCTGTGCGGCCGACACAAAGTCAATCTCGCTGCCGCCCGCGGCACCATCGCGAAGTGCGAAGAGCCCCGTGAGCGAGCCGCTCGCGGGGCCATATTGGGTCGCCCAGGTGAGCCCGCGCACGCCGGTGAGCGCCCCCACTGGCACAAAGCTCAGGGGCAGGGTGGCGGCAGTGGCGCGGTACACACCAAGATCGTTCGCCGCGTAGATCACGCCGTTCTCGCGGTCGATCGCAAGGCCCCGGATGCCGCCACCGGGCAGCGTGGTGCTGCTGGCGAGCGAACCGGTGGCCTGGTTCGACGACGCGTTATACACACGGACCGTCGCACCTTGGGCGGAGCCGACATACAAGCGGCCCTTGTAATACGTCGCGCCGATGCGCTGGAACTGGCTTGTATCGCTCGACAACTCCAGCCGCGCAAACAGCGTGAGCGCGCCGGTGGACACATCCAGCCGCAGAATCGCGTCGCTGGGTTGACCGTCGCCAGCAGCGTTCGTGTCGTACACGAGCACAAAAAGCAGCCGCCCCGTGTCACTGATCGCCAGCGAGCACACACCGTCAACGCTGCCGTCCAGCGTCATCCACGGCACCAGAGCCTGGATTTGAGGCTTGGAAATGCTGGTGACGAGGTTGCCCCGGATGTCGCGGATTTCAACGTTGTCTTCGTACGAGTCGCCGATGGCGTACCAGCCGGACACGGAAGCCGCGGCCACCGCAACCGTGTCGTCCGGGCCTGCCAACGGCC
>JBAZUW010000111.1:0-11626 GCA_041661205.1 Phycisphaerales bacterium | reverse complement strand
ACTTCGCGCAGTTCGACATCCCGCTGGGGAGCTACCCGCAGGCACCAAGCCTTCGCGGGCTACTTGATATTGCGGGGTGTGCGGGTGAGTGGACGGAGGGTATTCGGATAGTCAATGGACGCATGTTCAGAACTTACCTTGGCTCGTATGCCGGTGGGGTAGGAGACGATTCAATTTACGGGTTCTCTGATCAGAGTCCTGGATCATTGGCTGGGGACTTTGGCGTAAGAATAGCGAGTTCGGTTCCAAGTCCCGGGTTCGTCGAAGTGTTGATTGGAGCTCTGTGCGCTTTGCCGTCTCGATCCCGCAGACACCACCCCTTCGAGTTGCTTTGTCTGGCTGGCCATAGTTGCATCAATTTGGGTGCCACCAGTCGCGATACTCGAGTGGTGCTTCACGCGTAAGACTCGGACGGTTCGCACCAGCAAGCCGCCGCGGCGTACGAAAAGCTCCTCCACGCTAGCCCGCCATCACCCCATCACCCGACCGCCGCGCACGCGATCGTGACATCATCCGCAAATCCATCGCTGCCGTCACTCCCCGCGTGAGCTTTGAGGGCCGCAAGCACCTCGCCCACCTGGGCCGCGGGGGAGGCATGCAACTCCAGCGCCTCCAGCACGCGTTCCACGCCGAACATTTCCTTGGCGGCGTTCTGCTGCTCCACCACGCCGTCGCTTACGACACACAGCGCGCTGCCGCAAAGCAGCGGAATCGTCGACGCGACGTACTGCATGTCGCTCGCCACGCCGAGCGGCGTGCCGCCGAGCATGAAGGGGCGGCCGGCCTTGCCCGCCGCGTCTCGCAGAAACGCGTAGCCGTGTCCGGCGTCGGCATAGGTGAGTGTTCGTGCTTCCAAGTCAAACACGCACGCAAACAGCGACGCGAACAACGTGGTATGCCCCGTCTCGTCGCTCACGCGCTGGGCGTAGCCGGCCACCAGCGCGTTCACCTCGCTCAGCGTCGCGCCGGGGTCGGCAGTTTGACGCAGCAGGCGCGACAGATGCGCCTGCACGTTGCTCATCACAATGCCCGCGGCCACGCCCTTGCCCACCACGTCACCCAGCAGCAATCCCGCCTTGTTCTCGCCGATGGGGAAGAAATCAAACAGGTCGCCCGCGACCAGCCGCCCCGGCACCGACGCCATGTAGTAATCAACGCACGCCAGCCCCGCCGGGGCCACTCGCCCCGCGGGCAGGGGCATGATGATCCGCTGCATGTCGCGCGCGGCGTGCAGCTCGCTCAGGCGCTGGCGCTGTTCTTCGTCCCGCCGCGTCCGCTCCAGGTTTCCCAGCGCCAGCCCCGCCAGCCGCGCCACCGCCTGGCAGAACCCCGCGGCCTCCGGGCTGATCGGCTGGCTTTGGGCCCCCCGCGCCCCGCCCCGCATGTCGAGATACGCAAAGCTCACAATGCGGCTCTCGCCGGAGGACTCCAGCACGATGGGCGTGCACAACGCCGCGGAGATCTCCAGCGTCACGATGCTCTGGCCAAACTCATGCCCCGACACCGCCTGCCCGGGGTGCAACACCACGGTCTTGCCCGCCGGGGCGGGTTCGCCGGCCGCCTGCAACAGCGAGCGGCTGTAGTCTCCCGCCCCGCCCAGGCCCGACGACGCCAGAACCTCAACCTCTTCACCAATGCCCGGGCTCAAGATCGCGCAGCGCGGCAACCCCGACCCCTGCACCAACGCGTGCACCGCCGCCCGATAGATCTCCTCCACACTGCGGCACGCGCCAAACAGCCCCGCGCACCGCATCAGCAGCTCCAGCCGGCGCTCGGTGTTGGGGGCGAGCTCAAAGTCACCCAGCGCGTGCACCAGAGAGGTGGTGAAGCGCCGGTCGTCGCTCGTCCGCGCCACCCGCTTGGGGGCGGTGTCGCCAATCCGCACGCGCAGCGTCCACGGCCCGATGCGCACGAGGTCACCATGCCGCAGGGGCGTGGGAGATTTGGGAGACAGCCGCGAGCCGTTGATGAACGTCCCGTGGCGGCTGTTGGTGTCGGTCAGGTGCCACGGGTCGGGGGCGGCCGGGTCGAGGGAAATCTCACAATGCTGACGCGATACCACGCCTTCCGGGTCCGCCAAAGTCCAGGTGGAGGCGGTCGACCGCCCCATGGAGATGGGCCCGGTGTACTCAAGCTCGCTGGCCACCAGCGCCCGCAGTTGCGGCCCGCTGTGCGACTCAAGGGTGATCTGGTTGGAGGAAGGAGCATTCATGGGTATCGCCTGCCAGACAAAAGGCTATCCACTTGAAGCCCCGCCGTGGCGTCCAAACGCCTCAGGAAGCGTCAAAACCGATCCGGAAGGCCAGAAATCAGCCCACGACACCCGATTTTGGACGGTTCCGGCCCTCCAAGGCCTTGCCCCTTGGACACAGGCCGGGGACCAAGCTAAAGTCCCGCCCGCGTCGCAAGGCGCGGAGCCCCCGGGCCGATACGTGGAGCCCGGCGGCAGACATTTTGGGGGCATAGCTCAGTTGGTAGAGCGCATCCATGGCATGGATGAGGTCGTGAGTTCGAGTCTCTCTGCCTCCACGTTGTTCAAGACCCGCGAGTTTCTCGCGGGTCTTGGGCGTTTTGGGTTCGTCGCGTCGCGGGCCCACCACCTGACGCCCCGCTGAAGACTCGCCCACGCCGCCGCGCCACGCGACTCCAGGGACCTACGCTTCCAGGACCAACTGCTATCCTGCCGCCGGAGGTACCTTGCGATGGACCTACACGGCGCGCCCAACCAACCGCCCCCGACCCCGTCCACCCCCGCTGACCGGCATCAGGTCTATCGCCGCAGAGTCTCCGGCCCATACAACTGGGTCCCCATCGTTGTGGCGCTCGGTGCTTTGGTGCTCGCATGGATCGCAAGCGGATCTCCCCGCCTCCTGCGAAACTACATCGATTTTTTCGCGTGGCGCGTCTTCGCCGTCTCCGCCCTGTTCTCGATCGGCTGGCGATTTCTCGGCGCCGAACTCGCCTTCCTGCGAGATCGCGTGCGATACGCATCCATCCTTGGCCAAATCGAAATCCCTTACGCCGAACTCACCCGAATCGAGACCTCGAAGACGCGCGGGCGTCAAAAAGGCGTCACCATGGGAGCCACCACCGGACACGTCCTCCTGGAATCGGCGACCAAGAAAATCTCATGCAGCTTCTATCACAAAGAGAAACGAGTCGGTCTGCTTGGCCTCGACTTTGAAGGCTCCGACCCACTCGACAACATCTGCGAGAATCTGCTCAAGCAACTCCAACTCCCCGATGCCGACGCGACCCCTTCGCAGCGCGAGTAGAATCGCTAGCGGGTCTTCCCGGCCCGGCCTCCTTGCGGTTACGCCTCATTCGGGTGCAAACCGCCCCAAGTTCCCCGCGTCCCGCTCGCTCCGCGTTTCGATCTCCCGCACCGCCGCCGCCGTCATCCACGGCAGCCCCAGCAGCTTCTCCCGCAGCCTTTCCGGGAACGGCTTGCCGTTTCGCTCATGCGGCGGCCTGGCCTTCCACACCCGATGCATCCAAAGATACTGCTCGGGGTTCCGCCTCACCATCGTCTCCATGGCGCGGCGGTACCTCGCCGAGATGTAGAACTGCGGGTCGCTTTGCCCTTGCCAATCCTCCGGGCCGAAGGCGTCGACCAGCTCCACCTTCATCCGCAGGCCGCGATTGGGGCCGTCGCCGTCGTTGGCCTCGGCGGCCGTCATCCGCCGCGCGTATCCACACACCAGCGTCGCCCCGGTCTGCATCGCCAGCAGCGCCACCGACTTGTGCGTCGATGTGAGCCGCCCGAAGAAGGGCACAAAGATGCCATTGTCGCCCCCGGTCTGGTCGGCCACCAGGCCCAAGGGCCGCCCCGGGCCAGCGATGCGTGAAAGCTCCCCCGCGGCCCCGAACTTGCTGACCAGCGTGAGCCCGCGCCGCGCCCGCCCTTCGCGCACCCACCGGTCGAGCGGGCGCATCGCAAATGGCCGGTACACCGCGTGAATCGGGAACCCCAGCATCGAGATGGCGAACCCCACCAGCTCCCAGTTGCCCACGTGCCCGGTCATCATCATGCACGGGCGCTCGCTGAGCAGCGATCGCAGCCCGGGCGCCAGATCGCCGAAGCACACCTGGCGTGCGAAGCCTTCCTCAGAAATCAATCGCGGCAAGAACACAAACTCCACCGATGTCTGCAGAAAGTGCTCGTAGCTCGCCATCGCCCCGGCCCGCACTTGAGCGTCGGTCCAGTCTGGGTACGCGTCGCGCAGGTTGAGCACCGCGCGCTCAAACCGCTTGGGCATCACCTTTGGCACCAGCCGGGCCGCACTCCGCGCCCACGCCAGCGACGGCCCCAGCCCCGCCACATGCAGCGGCAGCGTCGCCAGGCGCAACGCCCCCGTGATGGCTTCTTCGAGCGGAGCGGGGGTCTGTTTTTTGTGCAACGCCACGGATGTGGAGAGTACCGCTCGCGAGAACTTAAACAAATGAGGGGGTGAAGAGGTGAGGGGGTGAAGGGGTGAAAGCAGCGCTCGCTTTTTCACCCACTCACCCTGTCACCCGCTCACCCCCTCATGCCTTGCCTCACGCCATCGACTTGGGTTCTTTGACATCCCACGCCAGGCCAACCCACGACAGCACCTTGATGGTGATGTACGTCACGTCGACTTCGTACCACTTGTGGCCGTGGGCCGCGGAACGCTGGTCGGCGTGGTGGTTGTTGTGCCAGCCTTCGCCGAAGCTCAGCAAGGCCACCCACCAGTTATTGCGGCTGTCGTCATCCGTCTCGTAGTTGCGATAGCCCCAGGTGTGGCTGGCGCTGTTCACAAACCACGTGGCATGGTACACAAACACGGTGCGGATGAAGACGCCCCAGGCGATCCACCCCACCGCGCCCTGCCAGTTACCGAAGACCAGGTACCCGGCGACGCCAACCACCAGCATGATCAGCACCGCGGGCACCCACGCCCACTTGTCAATCAGGCGGATCACCGGGTCGCGCTGCAGATCCTTCGCGGCGTTCCGCGCCGGACGATCCGGGTTGTCCTTCACAATCGCCCACCAAATATGGGCCCAATTGAAACCATGCTCGGGGGTGTGCGGGTCTTCCGGCTCATCGCTGTGGGCGTGGTGAATGCGATGGGTGCCCACCCACTTGATGGGGCCACCCTCGAGCGACGATGCGCCCAGGGCGGTCAGGAAATACCGGAACCACTTGTAGGTTTCGAACGACTTGTGCGTGAGCAGGCGGTGGTAGCACAGGCAGATGCCCAGCCCGCCGCAGAGCCACCAGAGGAACAGCGCGAGCACAGGCTGCGACCAGTGGAATGGCACGAGCAGGGCGAGGAGGCACCCTCCGTGAATCACCGCCATACCGATGGTGGAGCTGGGGCTGAGCCGCTTGTACCACTGCTTGGCGGTTGCCTGGGGCCAGGCGTCGAGCTTGGCGTCGGGCGTGGGGTTGACTTTGGCTTCGACAAACGCTTTGGGGTCCGCAACTTGGGTGGCGGCCATCGGGGGAATCACGTTCTCCGGGGCGACCCGCTCCGGCGGCGCGGCAAACATCGAATCTGGCATCAGGGTCTCCGTCGACCGGCATACTCCCGGTCGTGCATGGCGGCCGATGATGCGGCCGCGGCTTGGGCCTTTAGTCTAGTGACCTCGATCAACCCCAGCCAAGCTTTAGTAGGTTTTTCCCGGGCGTGGGTTCGCGCCCAACGTGTCAAATCTTCCTCATTCGTCGATATCCCCGTCAGGGGCTTTCTACCCGCATACCACCGGTACACCGGATTGACCCTTCCTTGGCGTCAATCGCTCAAAGCCTGCTGGCCGCCAGGCTTGCAAGCTCGCTCCGCTCGCTCTTGGTCAGCGTCACATGGGCGTACAGGCGCACGCCCTTCATTTTTTCGATCGCGTACGCCAAACCGTTACTGGACTGATCCAGGTACGGGTTGTCGATCTGCCCGATGTCGCCGGTCAGGATCAGCTTCGTCCCTTCACCCACGCGGCTCGCAATCGTCTTCACCTCATGGGGCGTCAGGTTCTGTGCCTCATCCACGATCATGAACTGGTGCGGAATGCTCCGCCCGCGGATGTAGGTCAGCGGCTCCAGCACCAGCTTGCCGTCGGCCATCAGCTTGGCGATGCGCTGCTCGGTGCTCTGACTCTCCGGAGCCTGATTGCTCGCCCCGCGCGTGCTCATCAGGTACCCCAGGTTGTCGAAGATCGGCTGCATCCACGCCGTCAACTTCTCGTCCTTGTCGCCGGGCAGGTACCCGATATCGCGCCCCAGCGGCATGATCGGCCGGGCGACCAGCAGCTTGTCGTAGCGCCCTTCGTTGAACACGCGGCTCATGCCCGCCGCCAGCGCGAGCAGGGTTTTACCCGTGCCGGCGCTGCCCAGCAGCGTGACCAGCTTGATCTCCTCGTCCAGCAGGATGTCCATCGCCATCGTCTGCTGCACGTTTCGCGGCACGATGCCGAAGACGGCCTTCTTCGGGTTCGTCACCGGGATCACATGATCCGTGTCGGCCAGGCGACGCCCCAGCCCGGTGTGGTTCTCGTCGTCATTGTCCTTGAGCACCACAAATTGGTTGGGCTGCAGGTCCGGGTGGGCCGCCTCCCCTTCCTCGTACTCCAGCTTGAGTTCCTTCGCCACGCGATCGACGGTGATGAGCCGGTCGCGATACAGCTCGTCGATCAGGTCTCCCTCGACCTTGATCGACACAAAGCCGGTGTACAGCCGGTCGGCATCGACCTTCTGGTTCGTGAAGTCTTCAGTCTTGATGCCCAGCGCATCGGACTTGATGCGGGCCGAAAGGTCCTTGGTCACAAAGACCGCGCGCAGGCCCTTTTCCTTGAGGTAGTAGGCCACCGCGATGATGTGGTTGTCCGGAGAATCATCGCTGATCGCCGCCGGCCTCACGTGATCCGTCACGTCAATCCGGATGGTCCCGGTCGCCCCGCCCCCCGGGGCGGCCGACCGTGCCGTGTTGGGCAGCGTGGGCAGCTTGCCCCACTCCACACCCTCGCTCAAACGCCCGATGGCCCGCAGGCGGTCCAGATGGCGAATGCACGCCCGGGCGTTGCGCCCCAGGTCGTCGTCCTTCTTCTTCAGTCGATCGAGTTCCTCGATGACCATGAAGGGCACGACCACATGATTTTCCTGGAACACAAAGAGCGCATCAGGGTTGTGCAGCAGGATGTTGGTGTCGAGCACAAAGTGCTTCACCTGCGTCTCCACGCTCTGCTTGAGGTCCGGCATCACCCGCGCACCACTTTTGGTCCGCTCGATGATCCCCTGGGGCCCATTGGTGGCCTTGGTCGTTTCCAACGACGTCGCACCTTTGACCATGTCTCCCCGCTTCTTTGTCATGGGTATGTCTTAGGCGCCCAGGCTGAAGACCAATCCGTTGATCTTGAATCGACCTGTCGCCGCGCAATCTCTACCGACAGACTACGTTTTCGGTCAGACCCCGGCCACTCGCTGTCGAATGCGGGGTGAAGCTTGTGTCAAGGACGATTTCTGTACGTATCAACCCATCCGGGGGGTCAGAAAAATCCCGCCACGGTGATCAGAATCGCGATCGCACACGCGATCGCCGTTTTCGCCAAGGTCGCCACCAGCCGCCCGGCTGCGGCTCCCCCGCCGCTCCGTGCCGCCTCCCGCCACGTTCGGGCCACCACACCCTTCTCCACCAGGAACGTCCCCAGCCCCGCCCCCAGAACGCCCCCCGCAATGGTGCTGATCGGAAACAAGGGAAACAGCGACCCGACAATCGCCCCCACCACCGACCCCACCACAGCGCCCAGCGCCCCGCGCTTGCTCGCCCCGCCTTTGGCCGCCCCCAGCGCCGAAGCCCCGAACTCGACCAGTTCGGCGAAGGCCGCCAAACCCACCGCGATGCCAATCACCCACCACGACAGCAACCCGGGCTGCCACAGCTTAATGAGCAGCGCCCCCAGCACGATGAGCCACGTGCCCGGCAGCGTGAGCAAGGTCAACACAATCCCCGCCAGCGACACCACGGTGAGGATCGTCGCGGCTCCCCAGTGAGCCCAATCGATGTTGGAAAACCAGGTCATGAGGGAGGCAAAAGGAACTAGGCACTTGGCACCAGGGCCGGAAAAGGAGCGGGCGTGCGTTGGATGAGCCGCGGGCGAATCCCGACATGCTGCATGGGGAAAATCGCGTGAAAGCGTCACGTGGTCAAGGGTGAAAAAGGAATCACCCGCTCACGTCTCACCCACTGCTACCTCACGCGTCCGCCGCACGCTCCACAGCCTCCGAAGTTTCTTCGGAATTCGCCGCCAGCGCTTCCGCCTCTTCCTTGGCCGCCCGATCGGGGAACGCGGTCTTTTCCATCTCCAGCACCCAGGCCTCGACAGGCTCGTAGCGCAGCAGGTCCAAATCCACGTTCTTGCCGCCCAGGTCCCCCGCGTGCCCCGGCTTGATCTTGATATCCACGTACAGCTTGTGCCAGCGGCGTTTGTCCACGTCCTCAATATCCCCCGGCACAAAGCTCTTCCCGTTCGGCAGCGTCAAGCGCTGCGCCGCGGTGTCGAACGTAAAGACCCGCGACCGCACCCGCGTCACCAGCATGAACAGGTAAATCCCAATCCCGAACCCGGCGGCGGTAATCACCCACTGCACCGGAATATCGAACGTCGACAGCGGGTTAGGAGACTTCGCCGCCCCGCTCGCGCTCGTCCACCGCTTGGCCAGCTCCACCAGGCGGCTCTTCGCGTCGGTCACCTGGTCGCCCCGGAAGTCCGTCCTCGGAATCGCCGTCGCCGTCGCCGCCTCGGTCTGCCCGATCAGCTTCAGCGAGTCCAGCCATTGCGTGAGCGCTCGATCCACGGCCGTCGTCTCGGCCTGAGCCTCTTGCTTCTTCAGCACGTCACGCACCGCGCCGATGTCCGCCACGCCGGCGCGGCCGTCGATCGTCCCGTTGTGCGCTTGCTGGTACTGATCCAGATACTGATATTCGTACCACTCCGACGCCTGCGCCCCCCGCTTTGGGTAGAAGTAGATCGCATCCAGCAGACCCGCCACGCCAAAGCCCACCAGCACCACGCCGATCAGAATCATGCGCAGCGACCACTTCTGGCTCACTTTGGAACGCAGAACCCCCTGAGTGGGTTCAGTCGGGGGTGTTTCCGGAGTCGTCGTGGCGTTGTTCGGGGCGTCTGTCATGCGGGGTGATGCTATTCCATTCGGGCCGTCGACCCGTGAAACTTTGATCACTCCTCACGATCGTCATTCTTCGGGGTCCACATCATCCACCCGTTCCAGCGCGCACGCCCACCAGCGCTCTGCCAGTTCCGGGCCCCCCGGGCGATTCATCAGCCGCGAAAACCCGCCGGAATCCACCGCCCGGATCGGTATTCTCGGATATTCGCGGCGAGTCGTCAGGGCCTTGGTCAGCCACAACGAATGCAGCTGCCGCGCCACCTCCCCGGGATTCATCGACCGACGACGTTTCCAGAAGCCCATCACCATGACCCTCAGTATACCGATCGGTACGAACCCGGGGCAAACATTTACACCGCCTTGACCGGGGGCTTATGCAGGGTCGCCAGCCCGCGCCCCCGCCACGTCCGCCGCCCTGACAGATGTAGCACGAAGCTGTGCCACTGGATCAGCGTCATGGCGAACACTCCCAGGACCGGCAACACGCGCGGCAGCAAGGCCACGCGCCAGTTGGGGAGCGGCGTCGCCAGCCGCCGCGCGAAAATCTGATTCACCTGCACCGCCGCCAGGACGATCGAGATGGCCCAGAGGGCCATTGCCAGCGTGGGTGGTGCCTCACGCGTCGCGGCCGTCCGCCACACCCCCCACACCAGCCCCGCCCACGGCAGCAGATACCCCACCCCGTGCATCACGCTCAGAAACACCAGCAGCACCACCGACGACAACCCCTCGTACGCGTTCTTGGCAAAGCCCCGCCAGCTCTGCGCCAGCCCCCGGTACATGCGGCACTCCAGCCCGTCGCTCCCATCAAACAGGTCGGTCTTGAACCCTGCCCGCCGCACCGCGCGGGGCATCTTCACGCCATCGTGCATCGAGTCTTTGAACCCCGCGTGCCCGCCGCTGGCGTCGTAGGCCTCGCGGCTGACGCACAAGAACTGCCCGCACGCGGCGCTGGCCGCGGGGTCGAGCGTTTTGCGCATCCGCCCAAAGGGCAGGTACATCAGGAGAATGAAGAAGATCATCGGGACGATGACTGCCTCGGCAACCGTGCCCAGCAGTTGGCGCGGGAACGCGCTGACCAGGCCGAGGTTGTCGCGCGAAGCGAGCGCTGTGGCCCGCGAGAGGCACGTCGGCGCGAAGCGCACATCGGCGTCTGTAAAGACCAGCCATTCGCCCCGGGCGGCCGCCGCCATCCGCCAGCAGGCGTGCTGCTTGCCATTCCACCCTTCCGGCAGCGACACCGTGTCGATCCGTCGCACGCGCCGATCGGCCTCGCACAGCCGCGCGAGAATGCGGGGCGTCTCGTCCGTGCTCTGATCGTCGTACACCAGCACTTCGAGCTTCGCGGCCGTGCTCGTGAGGATGGCACGGACGCAGGGCTCAAGGTTGGCCGCTTCGTTCCGGGCGGGGATGCAGACGGAGATCAGGGGCTGTGCGACTCCCACTACCCCATCTTGTGGCATGGGCGTCCCGCCTGTGTCTGCACCTGCTGGTACACCACCCGGGCCCTCCCTTACGGTCGGGCTGCTGCTTGGCGCGGGCTTCAGCCGCGCCAGGTTCGCGCGAGTCATCAGCGCGCCAAAGGCGGTGATGGCGCACGACGCGCTCGCCAGCCACACGGCCCCGCTCATCGCATCGCCCCCTTGGCGCGTGGAGGTTGGTTCAACCGTGCCGAATCGATGTCCGGGCTCTTCCCGCGAAGCTTCAGCAGCAGGTTCATCGCCGGGTTGATCCCCGCTCGCGATTCCAGCAGCGACTCAAACGCCCCCGGATCGCGCCCGATGACCAGTTCCGCCAACCCCGCGGCGTTCTCCGCCATCCCCACCTTGAGCGCCCGATGCCAATGCGGAATCGATGGCCTTTCCGGAGCCGCAACCCGGGCCAGGCGCAGGAACATTTCAGGCCGCTGGTCGAGCCAGAAGGAATACTCGATCGACAGCGACACCACGCGCACGCCCGGTGTGCGGGCCGCGATGACGGCGGCCCCGGGCCGAAGCTCGAGAGGCGCCCGCACATCCGCGAAGCGCCCCTGGGGCGTGATCCACAGCACCGTGCGCGGACTCTTGGCCCACTCGCGATGCACGTAGTTCAACATCGCGGTCTTGTTTTTGGACTCGTCGGGGTCGATGCCGAACAAGCCCAGATGCCGGAAGAAGCGGAACTTTTCGAGCTGGGTCTGGTCCATCGGCGCCATGCCGGGGCGGCCGCGAAGAAGGGCCTGCTGCACCAGCACCGCCGTCAGGGGATCCCACCACCCCGGGTGATTCATCATGACGATGAGGGGCGTGGGGTCGTCTTCAAACGCCCTGAGCACTTGGGGTTGAGAGATCCGCACGGCGTGGAAGCAGCGCCGCGTGCGCCAGCGGACATAGCGGGAGAAGAAGGCCGCGAAGCGAGGCGAGAACGAGCCCGGGATGAGTTGAGGCTCTTGCATGTCTGTGAAGTGTGTTCCTGATGGCTGGCGGTATCACTTCCCTT
>JBAZUW010000110.1:0-11630 GCA_041661205.1 Phycisphaerales bacterium | reverse complement strand
GGGTGGTGCAAAGACCGCTTCGGTCTGTCATGGCAGGTAGTTCCCGCGATTCTGCCCCAGCTCATTACCGGGCCCAAGGCCGCTCAGGTGATGGCGGCCCTCTTCCAAATGATCAAAATCGACATCGACACACTCTCGGCCGCCACCCGGTGAGAGAATCTCTGCTTGGAACTCATGTTCAGTGATTTTTTAGCGCTCGATATCGGCCGCGGCGAGTTACACTTATTTCGCGTTCGCTGCGCTGGCACCCGCGGGTGGTGCCCCGGTGAGCGCGGGGTGTGGAGGAGGAATCAGCCATGTCGGACAGATATATCCCGAATGGGAACGCGTCATCGGTACGTCAGCTCTTTCTGGCACTCGCCGCCCTCTTGGGTCTGGTAAGCGCCGCCCGGGCCCAGTGCCCGGAGGGCTGGCTGCAAGGCGAGCAGCAGGCGGGCTTCACCAGCAACGTCTACTGCATGACCACCTGGGACCCCGACGGGGCCGGGCCGCTGCCCGCTCGCCTTGTCGTCGGTTCCACTGGCGACATCCCGGGGCTGCAGAGCACCAAGATCGCGATGTACGACGGGGCCAACTGGATCGCCCTCGGCGACGGCTTCAACTCGAGCGTCAACGCCCTGGCCGTCTACAACGGCGATCTCTACGCCGGGGGTGACTTCACCGCCACCGGCTCGATTTCTTGTCGCTACCTCGCGCGCTGGACCGGCACCACCTGGGTGCAGGTCGGCACCGGCACCGGCCTCAACAGCAGTGTGAACGCCCTCGCAGTCTATAACAGCGAGTTGTACATCGGCGGCGTCTTCACCGCCCTCAACGGCTCCGGCTCGGTAACCCGCATCGCCCGCTGGAACGGCACGACCGTGAACCCGGTCGGCACGGGCGGGATGGACAGCACGGTCTATGCCCTTGGCGTCTACAACGGCCAGCTGTATGCCGGCGGCTCCTTTGCCACAGCCGGAGGCATCGCCGCCGGACGCGTCGCCAGTTGGAACGGCACCACCTGGGCGCCCCTGGCGGGCGGGGTCGGCACCAATGCCAGTTCGCCGGTTTACTGCTTCGGTGTCTCAAACGGCCTGCTCTACGTCGGCGGCGGTTTCACCACCGTCGACGGCGCAGCAACGAGCGCCAACTACATCGCCAGTTGGAACGGCACGACATGGGGTGCCCTTGGCGTGGGTGCTTCCAACGGCACCAACAGCACGGTGCAGGCCATCCAGCCCTACGGGGCCGACCTCTACGTCGGCGGCAGTTTCAGCGCCTCCGGCGGCAACAACGGCAGCTACCTTAGCCGCTGGAACGGCTCCACCTGGAACGGCTTTGGGAGCTCTGTCAACTCCCCCCTCTACGCCATGACCGTCTTCAACAATGAACTCTACTTCGCGGGCTCAATCAGCCAGGTCCAGTCCCTCGCGGTGCGCTACATCGCGCGTTGGAACGGCGTCAACTTCGCGGCGCTGGGCAATGGCCTCGCCGGGCGCGTCTACGCCCTGACGCCTTACAACGGCCAGATGCACGCCATGGGCACGCTGACTTCCGCAGGCTCCACCCTCATCAACAACATCGCTCGCTTCGACGGCACCAACTGGCAGCCCCTGGGCAGCGGCGTCAACACCACCGCCCGTGCGGCCATCGTCTACAACGGAAACCTCATCGTCGGGGGTGACTTCACCAGCGCCGGGGGGATCGCGGCCAACTACGTCGCCATGTGGAACGGCTCTACCTGGAGCGAGATGCCCGGCCTTAACGGCACCGTCTACTGCTTCGCCATCTCCGGGGGCCAGCTCTACGCGGGCGGCTCTTTCACCGGCCTCTGCGTGCGCTGGACCGGCTCCTCATGGGTCGCCGTCGGCAGCCCCGCGCTCAGCAGCACCGTGCAGAGCCTGATCGACTTTGGCGGCATCCTCTACGCCGGCGGTAACTTCAGCGCCGCCGGGCCCACCCCGCTGAACTACGTCGCCCGCCTCAGCGGCAACACCTGGCAGCCTGTCGGTGCCGGATTCAACGGCGCCGTCAACTCCTTCGCAATCTATAACAACAATCTCTACGCTGGCGGTTCCTTCACCACCGACTCTACCGGCGGCACACCAATCCGCTACGTCGCCCGCTTCAACGGCTCCTCCTGGGAGCAGGTCGGCGCGGGGGCGAACACCACCGTCTTCGCCATTCGCTCCTTCGCCAACGAACTCGTCGCCACGGGCTCTTTCACCACCATCGGCGGCATCGGTGCCCCGTACGTCGGGCGCTGGAACGGCGTGCAATGGCGAGCCCTCGCCGAAGGCCTGAGCGTCGGTTCGCCTCAGGGCCAGCTGGGCAACGCGCTCTCGGATCTCAACGGCCTCCTCTACGTCGGCGGTGCCTTCCTTCGCTCCGGCCTCTCCGCCTCTTCGCCCGCTGTGGCTCGCTGGAGCCCCGGCGGCGGCACCCTCACCTTCACCCAGTCCCCCGGCAATCAGACTGTGTGTGCCACCGGCACCGCCGCCTTCAGCGTCCAGACCTCCGGCACCCCCATCATCCAGTACCAGTGGCGCAAGGACGGCGTACCGCTCTTCAACGGACGCGGCATCTCCGGCGCCGCCACCAACAACCTCACCATCGCCTACGTCGAACCCGGCGACGCCGGCGTCTACGACTGCATCGCCTTCAACGCCTGCGGCCCGCTCGCCTCGCTCCCCGGCGTGCTCACCATCGACACCGGGTGCTCGCCCCCGTGCAACCCCGACTTCAACAACGACGGAAACGCCGACGCCGGCGATGTCGACGCCCTGATCAACGTGATCGCGGGCGGCGGCTGCCCGTAACCCGCGTTCGACAACCCTCGCACTTCTGCCGGCATGGCGCCCACGAGCCATGCCGGCTTTGTTTTTGGTTCCCACTCGTAATGGTTTGCCTCGCCTCCGCACCTTGCGCGATTCTTAGCCATCGCCATACAAATGATCTTAATATACGATTTTGTGTGAATGCACTTCCTGCGCGGCCTCGGCTGGCTGCCCTAGGAAACAGTGGCGCTGCGTGAAGACCTCGTTGATTCATCGTGACATCTCTGTGAATCCTCCATTACACCCCGGCCCTCATCGCCTCCGGTGTCTATCTTGCGGGCTTTATCCGGAGACCCATGCATGAGGGACACAACCTCGGAACCTTCCGCGGACTTCACGAAGAAACAGCGAACGACCTTGCCGGAGCCGCTCGCACACCGCGCTCAGGCCCGGGCCTTTACGCTCATCGAGCTTCTGGTCGTCATCGCCATCATCGCCGTGCTGATCGGCGTGCTGCTCCCCGCGCTGGGCAAAGCCCGCGAGGCGGGTCGAACGGTCAAGTGTCTCTCGAACCTGCGCCAGATCGGCACGGCCGCGACCGCGTATGCCAACGATTACAAGGAAGAGTTCTTCCCGCCCGACTTCTGGGCACGCCAGCTGAACTCCGACAATGTCCTCGTGGGCGGGCTGCTCTACAGCTATGTGCAGAACGCCGACGGCGTCACCGAGTGCCCGGCCAACCGCCGCCGCGCCACCAGCAACGTCAACAACGGCCAGAACATCTTCGGCTCCTTCACCGAGCTCGACTTTGACTACACCATGACCGCGGCCACCGCGGGCATCCGCCTCTCGACCCAGACTCGCGCCGCCTACATCCAGCCCACCGAAACACCCCGGGGCCTGCTCCTGAGCTCCGACGCCCCTACCAAGCTCACCTTCCTGCCCAGCATCCCAATCTTCATCGAGGAAAGCACCTGGTGGTACAACGAGTTCAATCGGGACGGCAAATGGGGTAACGAAGATCAGGTCACCACGCGCCACGATCACGCCGGTCATGCCTGGTTTCTGGATGGAGTACCCCGCCTGTGGAGAGTCCCGGGCGGCCCCTCCGAGAAGGATATCGACGGGGACTTCATCGCCAAGCACCTCTACGTTCAGCTTAAGCCTGGGGATCGTGTGTGGTACCAGCTTGACGCGGGCCGGAGCAACGCGTGGGGCTGGGTTAACAACCCTAAATGAGCGCAAGACTAAATGTAACTTAGCCGAAACTGGTCATATTGGCCTTCAGTATCTGTTACTATGAGCATCCGAGGAGAGTGAGCGCGGAAAGCTCCGCGACTCTAAATGTTGTGTTTTTTCTATATTGTGTATTTGCCATGCGGCAAGTAGCGGTGGTGGTGCGCCCGGGCTTGATCTACCTCCGTTTTCTGTGTTTCAAGGCCCCCGTTCTACCTGAGGAGTGATCAATCATGTCGAAGTTCTGTCTCAGCGCCGCGATTCTCGCGGCTTTCGCCGGGCTCGCCAGCGCCCAGCCCTTCCCCCCCCAGCCCACCCCCGTGGTGCCCGCCGGCAATGACATCTTCGGCCAGCCCAACCAGGGCCCGGGCGCCTGGCCCGCCTCGCTCAGCGCCGCCACCATCTACGAATCCCTGCCTTTGAACACCGTCAACGGTCGCTTCGGCTCCAACGCCATCATCGTCAATGACCTTCGCTCCGGCCCCTATCGCTGGACCGCGGGCAACACCAACGAAGGCGACATCGACTTCGTCATCGGCCCCGCTCAGCCCGGCGATATTCGCAGCTACCCCACCTGGACTGGCTGGGATGCCTACCGCGAGAACGGCGGCCTCTCCTTCTCCAACATCACCCTCAACCCCCTCTCCCCCATCTTTCCCCTCCCCGCCTCTCAGTGGCCCGACTCTGAGAACTGGGGCCGCCTCCGCCTCAACGGCAGCCTCTCCAACGCGCTCCCCAACTTCTCCTGGGGCACCCACCCCGCCCGCGGCGTGATGATCTGCACCGTCGCTGCCGACGGCCGCGACAATGGCAACTTCGACCGCTTCGATCGCGTCACCCCCATGGGCACCTTCTTCGCCCACGCCCACGTCACCGACGATGGTGGCGACAGCACCGGCCGCGCCTACTCCCCCATCACCGGCACCCAGCGTGGCACCGGCCTGTACGGCTCGACCTACGTCCTGGGCGGCCGCCCCGGCGAGCAGGACGAAGCCGTGATCGACTTCTCCTCCGCCTACTTCCCCTACCAGGAAGGCTGGATCGGCGGTTACTACGACACGGGCGCCGGCAGCTGGCGCAACCGCGATGGCTATCAGTGCTCCTCGCAGGGCCTCTCGGCGAGCGTCGTGACCTCGCTTGACTCCCTCTTTGCCCGCTACAACATCACCCTCCCGGGCATCACCCCCGCCGACGGCATGCTCTTCGCGCAGTGCACCAACGACACCAACGAGAGCAGCATCACCGGCGTGCTCCCCACCGCTACCGGCTGGGACATCGCTGAACGCTACGACGAAGTGCAGGACTTTGCCGGCACCAACGCCTTCGCGTTCAACGACGGCGACGCCCGCTTCTGCTTCGTCTTCGTCCCCTGGTCCGCCAACAACCTCATCGCCGGTCAGGTGAACCCCCAGGGCGACCTCGCCCGCGGCGCCGGCCAGTTCAGCCTCACCCAGGTCTCCGAGGGCGTCTACTCCCTGCAGATCCCCGGCAAGACCAACCAGACCGGCACGCTCATCGTCCACGGCGCCGGCTCCACCCCCACCGACTCCACCATCCCCGACAACACAGTCTTCAACTGGACCTTCAACCCCGAGACCAACAGCTTCATCATCCACTCGCGCGTCCTCGACGCCGGCACCAACGCCTGGGGCGAAAGCTACCCCGCCCGCAACTCCGGTTTCTACTTCATGTACATCGACTTCACCAACCCCGCCTCGCTCCCGCAGGCCCCCACGTGCGACCCCGACGTCAACCAGGACGGCAACGCCGACCAAGGCGACGTCGACTATCTCATCAACGTCGTCGCGGGTGGCGAAAACTCCACCATGATCGACCCTGACTTCAACCAGGACGGCAACGTCGACCAGGGCGACATCGATTCGCTGCTCAACGTCGTCGCCGGCGGCGAGTGCCCATAAGAAGAAAGCACCAGGCACTAGCCGTTAGGCATTAGGAAAAACCAATCGCTTGCCAAAGGGGCGCACAGATATGTGCGCCCCTTTTTCGTTGGGAGCTCAAGAGGCTGTCTCTGCAATCCGCCGCGACTCGCGGGCCGCGATCGCGACCTAACGTCCCGCGATTTGGGCGACTTCTCTCAAATGTGGGGCTCCATCCGTGCGTCTACTACTGGTCGAGGACAACGCCAAGCTCGCCGACCAACTCGCCAAGGGGCTGCAGGAGAGCGGCCACGTCGTGGATCTCTCAATCCGGGGAGATGACGCCCTTGCCCTGGCCGCCGGGCGCGACTACGACGCCATCCTTCTCGACATCGGCCTTCCGGGGCGTTCGGGCTGGTCGGTGCTCGACGCGCTGCGCGGCCGGGGCGATCTCACCCCAGTCATCTGCATCACCGCCAGCGATACCGTCGATTCACGGGTGCGCGGGCTCGACGCCGGTGCCGATGACTACCTCGTCAAGCCGTTCGCATTCGCCGAACTTCTCGCCCGGCTCAACGCGGTGATGCGCCGCAGTGCGGATCGCGGGCCGGACGTGATCCGCGTGGCGGACCTTGAAGTTGATCTGCCCGCGCGGCGCGCCAAGCGTGCCGGCCGCGTGCTCGACCTTCGCCCCAAGGAGTTCGCGCTGCTGGCCGCCCTCGCGCGCCAGCAAGGCCAGGTTCTCTCGCGGGCGGCAATCGTCGACCGGGTGTGGGAAGCCTCGTTCGACTACGACAGCAACGTGGTGGACGTGCAGATCCGCCGCTTGCGCGAGACCGTCGATGATCCGTTCTCGGTCAAGCTCATTCACACCGTGAGGGGAGCGGGCTATGTCCTCGAAGAGCGCGCGTAAGCCCCTCTCGCTGGCCCTGCGTCTGACGCTTCTGTACGGCGCGCTGGTGCTGGCCCTCATCATCACCGTGGTGTTGAGCTTGCGGGCCGCGATCTTCGCGAGCAACAACGCCGATTTCGAATCCAATATTCAAGAGAGCTTCGACCGGATCCACAAGTACCGCAACATTCTGCCAACTCAGGTTGATCCGGACGACAATCGGGTTTCGCTCCGGGTGCTGACTCCCTCCGGGGAGGTGTTCTTTGAATCCAAGTGGATGCAGCGTGAGTTGCCCGCTTCGGCTTTTCCGCCGCCCGGGCAGAGCACGCAGATCACGCTCGCCGACGGGCGATGGTTCACGCTCGTGCAGGGCGTGCGCGAGGGGTGGGTATACCAGTTCGGGCTGGATCGCTCCGATGTACAGAAGGTCGAACGAACTGCCTACACCCTCGCATCCCTGATCGGCGTGCCCCTGCTTTTGCTCGCCTTGGGCGCTGGCTATGCGCTCGCCCGCGCAGGCCTTCGCCCCGTTGAAAGACTCGCCCACAAGGTCCAAAGCGTTTCCGGCTCCCCAGCAGCACAAGCCTTCGACCCTGGCCCGTTGCCCCGCGAGCTTGAGCCCGTCGGCACGAGCTTCGCCTCCGTCTTCGCCCGCCTCTCCGGAACCCTTTCACGCCTCGACGCCTTTGCCGGCGATGTCGCCCATGAGCTGCGCACCCCTCTCCATCGCCTGCGCACCTCGGCGGAACTGGCGCTCGCCGGCGAAAAGTCAACGGAGGATCTCAAGGCCGCGCTGGGTGCGATCATCGACGACGCCGACGGGCTGGCCACTCTCATCGAGAGATTTCTTCTGCTGGCGCGCTTGGAAGACCCGCGACAGGCGCTTCGCCCGGCAGACGTGAATGTCGCTTCCGAGCTGCGGGACATCGAGGACTTCTTCGGCCCGGTCGCGCATTCCAAGCGCATTCGCCTAAGGGCCCAGGCTCCCGACGACCTCCGCTGGAACTTGGATCGTTCGCTGCTTCAGCGTGCCATCAGCAACCTCGCCGCCAACGCGCTTGCCCACACGCCGGCGGAAGGGTTCGTCGATTTGCGTGCCCATGTCGAGCAGGGCGAACTAGTGATCTCGGTCACCGACAACGGCCCCGGCGTCGAGCCTGCCCGCCTTCAGAGTCTTCTGGATCGCACCGGGGGGCGCCACTCCGCGGGCGCCAGCGCGGGGCTGGGCCTGCTCATCGTGCGCAGAATCGCGGAACTCCATCACGGGTCCCTAGTGCTCCACAGCCCGCCCGGCGGCGGGTTTATTGCCGCCATCAAAATTCCCAACATGACACCGATGACATCTTGATGTCATCGTGCTGAAAACTCTCGCCGGTAGAGTATCTCTCCACTTAAGTTCGCGGCCTGTGCCCCGCGCTGTTTTTCAGTCCATGGAGAGATCTCATGCCCTTTGGAACTTTCGAATCTCGCGCAGTTCATTGGTCTCGTTGGCTGGTCGCCGTGCTCGTTGCACTCTTCTTCGTAAGAACGCCGACGGCCCGCGCCCAGTCGTTCATTCCTCTGCCCACCGGGCCTTACATCGTCGGACGCGAATCGATGATTCTTCGCGATGCCTCCCGCACCGACCCATTCTCCCCGCGTGCCAATGACGTGCGGCGACTGGCTGTGCTCATCTGGTATCCCGCTGCCCCGCGCCGGGGCGGTTCGCCCCTCATGCCGCCCAGGCCCGGCGAGCGCGCAGACTTCACCGCCTCTCTCCTGGGCTTCGCCCGCATCTCGCAAAGCCAGGGCGAAACCCGCCCCCTCTCGGTCATCCTGCAAGGCCTGCGCGCCCTCCAGCCCAACGTCTTCGAAGATCTCGACCCTCGCCGCGATGGTCCCTTCCCTCTCGTCATCATGTCACACGGCCTTGGCTCCATGCCCGAGGAATACGACAGTCTGGCTGAAGATCTTGCCAGCCGGGGAATGATTGTCGTCGGCGTCAATCACACCTACGCCTCGTTCGTCAGCATGTACCTGCCGGGCCGTCCCACCTACAACGCGCCCGACCTGAATCAGGTTCGCTTCGATCTTCAACCCCAGGCCGGTAGCGCCATCAGTGACCAATGGGTCCAGGACCTCCGCTTCGTGCTCGACCAGATGCTCCGCTTCAACAGCCAACGTAGCAACTTCTGGTTCCACCGCATCGACAGCACGCGTGTCGCCGCGATGGGCCACTCCATGGGCGGCTCGGCCAGCACCGGTCTGGCATTCACCGACTCGCGGGTTTCGTGCGCCATCAATCTCGACGGCTCATTGTGGGGCCAAACCCTTGCCGCACACCCCAACAAGCCGGTGATGTTCGTTCAGTCCGAAGGCTCAACGTTCGAGGATCTGCCGGAGATTCCCGGCGATGACCTGCTCGCGGCCCTGGGCGTCACGCGCGAGCAGTACGCCGCGGGACGGGCGTTTGCCATCGCCTCCAATGCCGGGGTTGTCAATCAATCCATCGCCGGGGGCTGCTGGGTCCGCATCGCCGGGGCCGTTCACACCGCCTTCACGGACTTCGCGCTGATCGGCGCGGCCGATGGCGGAACCATTGATCCCACCCGTCTCCGCACCCTTCTGCGCAGCTACATCAGCGCGTTTCTGAGAGAACAGCTCTTCGGTACGCGGGCTGGCATTCTCCGCGCCCCCTCGCCAGACTTCCCGGAAGTCACCGTCGTAAGGTCTGCTCCGTAAACTACGACTGCAGGCACCATCAACACCAAGAGTTCCAAAGCGCCTCGGCACTGCCGAGGCGTCTTTCACTTCCGCTTCTTGAAGCGCGCCTTGATGCTCGGCGTCGCGCTGCTCCCGTGGCTGCGCATCCCGGGCATTCCTTTCAGCCCCGGCACCATCGCCCCCAGCCCCGCCCCGCCGCCCAGATCCTTCACCGCTTTCACACGGTCACCGGCCGAGAGGCTGGCCATCTGGCGTGTCATTTTCCCCACCATGTCGAACTGCTTGACCAGTTGACTGATGTCGTCCGGCTTGGTTCCCGAGCCGTTGGCGATACGCCGCCGGCGGGGGATGTCGATCTTGCTGGGCTTCTCTCGCTCTTCGCGATTCATGCTGTTGATCATCGCCTCGACGCGATCAAGCTGCTTGTCCTCGATGTGGACGTCCTTGAGCATGCCGCCCACTCCGGGCAGCATGCCCAGGAGCTGCTTCAAGGGCCCCATCCGGCGCAGCGTCTTGAGCTGCTTTAAGAAGTCGTCCATCGACATCTCGCCCTTGGCCATCTTCTCATGCAGTTTGTCGGCCTCGGCCTGGCTCACCTGCTCCTGGGCCTTCTCGACCAAGCTCAGCACATCACCCATGCCCAGGATGCGCCCGGCGAAGCGCTGCGCGTGAAACTCATCCAGCGCGTCGAGCTTTTCGCCCACACCGACGAACTTGATCGTCGCGCCGGTGACGTGCTTCACCGAGATCGCCGCCCCGCCCCGGGTGTCGCTGTCGAACTTGGTCAGGATGATCCCGTCCACCGCGAGCTTCTGATGAAACACCTTCGCGGAGTTCACCGCGTCCTGGCCGGTCATGGCATCCACCACCAGAAACACGTGATTCGGCGGCACGGCCTGCTTCACCCGCGTCAATTCACCCATCAACTCGTCGTTCACATGCAGCCGCCCCGCCGTATCCAGGATCACCACGTCAACGCCCGCGTCAACCGCCGCCTTGTACGCCCGCTTGGCGACGTCGATGGCCACCCCCACAGCCTTGCCATACTCCGCGGCTTTGTCCTTCTCCCCATAAAACAGCACCTTCACGCTCGTGTCGCCCATCTCGCCGACCTGACGGGCAAGCGTCTCGAGCTGCTCCACCGCCGCCGGGCGCTGCAAATCCAGGGCCGCCAGCATCACGCTGCGGCCGCGCTTCTTGAGGTACGCCGCCAGCTTGCCGCAGGTGGTGGTTTTGCCGCTGCCTTGCAGCCCGCTCATCATCACCACCGTGGGCCCGCTCGCCGCCTTGCCAATGGGCGAAGGCAGGTTGATGATCGGCCCACCAGGGATCGCGCCGTACGAGGGTGCTTCGACGACGCCTCCAAGCATCTCGACCAGCCGGTCGTACACGATGCCGATCATCTCCTGACCGGGCTTCAAGCTCTTGGTGACTTCCTTGCCCTTGGCGTCCCTCAACACCCGCTCGCAGAAGGCGTCGACGACCTCCACGTGCACATCGGCCTCGAGGAGGCTGGCGCGTACTTCGCTCATCGCGTCGGAGACGTTCTTCTCCGAAATCTTGTCGTTGCCGGAGAGCTTGCGGAAGAGGCCGTTAAACGTGTCGGTCAGTCGTTCGAGCATGGCCCAAGGGTACGTCGCAAATGGCGAACCCCGCGACAAGCCCCCCCGCGGCTCACCAAAAAACGAAAAAAGGGAAGCGCACCACGCGGCGCTTCCCTTCTTGAATGACTCCCACACTCAGCACCGGCTCCAATCCCAAATGCCTGGTGCCTGGTGCCTAATGCCTGCTTCTCACGGACACGGCCCACCGGCGACCACGTTCAAGAGCGCATCGACATCGCCCTGATCCACGTTGCCGTCTTGATTGAAATCCGGGTCGATGCCCGTGCTGTTCGGGCCCCCGGCCACGACGTTGATGAGGTAGTCCACATCACCCTGATCCACGTTTCCATCCTGATTCACGTCCGGATCGCACGGAGGAGCAACCAGCACCAGTGAGACGTTGTCCGCCGACGCATCGTTGAATGATCCGGCGTTACGCGCCATGAAGAGCACCAGCGTGACCGACCTTGCCAGCGGGGGCACCGCTCCCGCAGTGCTCCGCAGCAGCAGACGCGTCTGGTTGCCGCGTTCGCTCGCCAAAGGGCCCTGGAGCCCGACCGTA
>JBAZUW010000109.1:0-11771 GCA_041661205.1 Phycisphaerales bacterium | reverse complement strand
ATGTCACCATCAGCCCGGCCTCCGTCGCGATCGGCTCCAGAGGGACGAAGATAGTAGACGTTGAGCCCGGCGAGTCAAAGCTCTGTTACAGCCCCCGGCGCAAGCCGGGGGGTCACCATTCGCACCCGACCATCCCTCCCATCACCCCGGTTCCCCACCGGGCCTCTCTATCATCCTCCATGAACCTCGACCTCACCGGCCGCCGCGCCCTCGTCTGCGGCTCCAATCAAGGCATCGGAAAAGCCTGCGCCGACCAGCTCGCCGCCCAAGGCGCCACCATCACCCTCCTCGGGCGCAACGAATCCGGCCTCCAAGCCGCCCTCCCCACCCTCCCAACGCCCAAGGGTCAAACCCACGACATGATCGTGGCCGACCTGACCCATCCAGCCGCCGCCGGGGCGGCTGTTGCCAGCGCCCTCCGCGCTGACGCCCCCTGGGAAATCCTCATCAATAACACCGGGGGCCCACCGGCGGGGACGACGCTGGACGCCACCGAAACCGACCTGCTCGCGGCCTTCAACGCCCAGTTGCTGGCCGCCCATGCGCTCGTGAAACTGCTGGTGCCCGGCTTCCGCGCTCGCGGGTTCGGCCGCATCATCAATATCACCTCCACCTCCATCAAACAGCCCATCCCGGGCTTGGCGATCTCGAACATCATCCGCCCGGCGGTGGCCGCGTGGGCCAAGGGGCTGGCCACGGAGCTGGGTCCACTTGGCGTGACCGTGAACAACGTCCTCCCCGGCTATACCTCGACCGAGCGCCTGGCAAGCATTATTACCGGACGTGCCGCAAAGGCTGGCACGAGCGACGACGCGGTGCGGCAGGAGTTCATATCCACCACGCCCATGCGGCGGCTGGGGGAACCTCAGGACATCGCCGCGGCCGTGGGTTTCCTGGCCTCCCCGGCCGCGGGGTACATCAGCGGGATCAATCTGCCGGTGGACGGCGGGCGGCTGGCGGTGCTCTAAGACCTACAAAGGTCCCAGTCGGACTTGTGGCTGTGGATAAACCGGATTTAAGCATCAAATAGGAGTGGCGGCAACCCGCGGTCTTTGTAGACTCTTCACATCGGCGTTGCCAGAACTTCTTGAGGCTCCCGCCGTTCTGATCGGGAGCCGGGCATGACGCAGCAGGTGGATGGGCTTCGGTGCGGCAGTCAGCCGCCCGGGGCGGGGTATTCATGGAGTGCTTTGCCATGACCACGCGTTTCACTGTGTCCAATCGCGGTTCCAAGGCGTTCACGTTGATCGAGCTGCTGGTGGTCATCGCGATCATCGCGCTGCTCATCAGCATTCTGCTCCCCTCGCTGGGGCGGGCCCGGCTTACGGGGCAGCAGACGCAGAGCCTCTCCAACCTGCGGCAGAACACCTTTTACATGAACTACTACATCACGGATTACAAGGACACGTTCCTCAATCCGTTTGTCACCACCGACGTGCCGAGCACCGGGTGCGACGAAAGGTGCTGGGTCTTGGTTCCCTCCGCCCAAATTCAGACCGAAGTAGGCGGCATCTTCGGCAGCACCGGTTGGGACTATGGCTCCGGAGCCCAGAGCAACAGCGGCACCGAGACCTTTGGCTACCACTGGCTGAGCCACATGCTCTACGGCGATAACACCAATAGCTCCCGCTATAAGTCTGGCTTCGCTCCCGGTGACATCGCCGCGCAGAACTTTTATCGTGGAAACAACGACCAGAACGCTCAGACCGATACGTCGTGGATTTTCCCGGTGTCGTACTGGTATCCGCCCGTCTTCTGGCAGGATCCGCGGCGATTCTCGCAAAACACTGCTTCGCGGCTCCAGCCCGGGGCGGGGAACAACTTCTTCATCCGCAGAAATCGGATCAACGACGTCATCGTCCCCTCGCAGAAGGTGCAGATGTTCGAACGGGCTGACTTTTACAACAAGGGCCGACGCAACAAGGAAGCGCAGTGGAATACACCCAACGCCAAGCCCAACGTCGCCCTTGTTGACGGAAGCGCCCGTACGGTGTCGATGGCGGACATCATCTCTCGCACGTCCACGAACGGCTCCCTGAGCCTTCCCAATTCTTCTGAACTCCTTCAGCCCGCCGGCACCTGGGGAGCGCCACTTCAGACGCAGGCTGAGTTGCAGTACTTCTTCGGCTACGCCGCAGATCCTCAGGCGCGGGCGTACAACTTTCAACCGAGTATCTCTACCGACAATGTTGCCTACCCGGCATACTTCTGGGCCACCCGCAACGGCGTCCGTGGCATCGACTTCTAAAGCTCCTTCGCGGCCGAACTCTTGACCATCTGGTCTCTCGCGGGCGGGGCACATTGCTCCGCCCGTTTGCTTCTGAATCATCTGGATATCTATAGCACGACCGAATGCTGCAAAAATCCGCACTTTTCCGAGCGAGTCACCATGGAAGACGAAAAGAAGAAGCTCATCACCGGCACCATCCTGATCGTCGCCTGCCTCGTCGGCGCCGTCTTCGCGTATCGAGCGCTCTCTGGTCCTTCGGCGGTTGATACCAGCAAGGCGGATGCGGCCGCGGCCCGGGTGGAGAAGATTCGCAAGGACATGGACGAGGCCCCGAAGGAACCGCCGCCGCCGGAAATCGAGCGTCCCAAGACCCGCGGCCCCCAGCATGTCGGTGGGTGATCGAGTTCTTCGTGCTCCGACCAATTCCTCGGCCCTGAAATCGCGGGTAACTCGCGACGGTTTTTTCCTATCCCAGGTTCGGAAAGCAGAACACCGGCGTTCCCGCCCCCGCGCCCGCATCCCCGCTAGGCTGTGCGTACTCAGGAACGCCCTATGCCGCCGATGCTCGCTGCCCGCAACGTGTACAAGACCTACAAGCTCGGCAAGGTTGCCGTCCCCGTGTTGCGGGGCGTGTCGTTTGACTTAGCCCAAGGTGAGTTTGTGGCCGTGCTGGGCGCTTCGGGCTCCAGCAAGTCCACCTTGCTGCACTTGTTGGGCGGGCTTGATCGCCCCGACAAGAGCCCGGCCGGGGAGATTGACTTTGAGTCAAAGCCCATGTCCCAGTTCGGGGCGGCCGCCCTTGACGACTATCGCTGCCAGGCCGTGGGCTTTGTCTTTCAGTTCTACCACCTCCTCCCCGAGCTCAACGTGATGGAGAACGTCCAGCTGGGGGCGATGATCCGCCATGGACGGGTTGGTTTTCTGGGGCGGCGGCGCGAGCTGGCGGCACGAGCGAGCGGGCTGCTTGAAAAGGTCGGCCTGGCCCATCGCCTGAAGCATCGCCCGCTGGAGCTGTCGGGGGGCGAGCGTCAGCGGGTGGCGCTGGCCCGGGCCCTGATGAACGAGCCGCGGCTGCTGCTGGCCGACGAGCCCACCGGCAACCTGGATCGCGCCACCGGCGCGTCGATCCTGGATTCTCTCATGGCGATCCGGCGCGAGCGAAACCTGACGATGCTGGTGGTGACGCACGACGAAGCGACAGCGAAACGGGCCGACCGGATCGTTCGGATCGCAGACGGGGCGCTGGTTTCGGGAAACTGAAACAGGGTGGCCACCAAGAAGGTAGAGCGAGCATACCTTCGTTTGCAGTTTGGACGGGTATCTGGCGCGGTTTTCGCGGATTTTGCAAGTTTGGGCAGGAACTGTCGGTAGGCTTTCGCCGCGATTTGAGACTAGTCGTTACTATCATGCCCGACGGGCGATTCACCAATTATGACTCCGACTCCGACAAGCCTGGACTTCTCCAGTCACGCGTTGAGCCAAACGCCACGGGCGTTTGCGCTCCGGGGTCTGGCCGACAAAGCGGTGCAGGCAGACGTGATCGACACCGGCACGGGAAACCCGGTGGTGTTTCTTCACGGGCTGGTGGGTCTTAATGATCACTGGGAGACGGTGGCGCAGCGGGTGGCGCTCCGCAATCGCTGCATCATGCTGCAGTTGCCGCTGCTGGGGTTGACGGGCGATGACTGCTCGATCCACGGCGCGACCGAGCTGACGGCGCGGTTCCTGCAGCAGTATGTGGGCGGGCCGTGTGTGATTGTGGGCAACTCCTTCGGCGGGCACGTGGCGCTCCGTCTCGCGGTGGAGCAGCCACAGTTGCTGCGCGGGCTGGTGCTGGCGGGGTCGAGCGGACTGATTGAAAAGAGCATGGTGAGCGACGTGCAGATCCGCCCGAGTCGCGAGTGGCTGGAGCGCAAGATCGGCGAGCTCTTCTACGACAAGAGCAAGATGAACCCCAACGACGTGGAGCGCGCGTTCCGCGAGCTCTCCGAGCGCGGGCACGCCCGGGCGATGGTGAAGCTCTCGCGCTCGGCGCGGCGGAACCATCTCGGGTCGCTCATCGGCAGCATCAAGGCGCCGACGCTGCTCATCTGGGGGCGCGAGGACATCGTGACCCCGCCGGAAGCCGCGATGGAGCTGAACGCCAAGATCCGCAGCTCGCGCCTGTGCTGGTTGGATCGGTGCGGCCATGCCCCGATGATCGAGCGCCCCGATGAGTTCGCGGATGCGTTGATCGAGTTCCTGGGCGAGCTTGATCGCACCGGCTGAGCGATCTGACCCCGTCACGCCATGAGCACTGTCGCACAACCTGTTGCCTCTCACACGCGTCGCGGGGGCCTGAGCCCCACCTCGCTGGTGGGCGCGGGGATGCGGGTGTATCTCAACGGGCGCATTCGGCGGCTGTCCAATCTCACCTTCTGGCAGCGCAACAGCGCGGGGATTCAGCTCGCCCAGTTGCGGGGGCTGCTGTCGCAGGCCGCCGGCACGCACTTCGGCAAGTCCCACGAGCTTGCCAAGCTGCTGGAGCTGCCCAACGCGGATCTGGCGGCGGCCTATCGCAAAGCCGTGCCGCTGGCGGACTGGTACGCGTTCAAGGATTCCATCGCCCGCATGCGCGAAGGGGCCGAGCCGGATGTGTTGTGGCCCGGCCTGGTGAAGGACTTTGCCCAGACCAGCGGCACCACTGCGGGTGACAAATTCATCCCGGTTTCACGCGAGATGCTCCATAGCAATTTCCTGGCGTCACTCGACATCTTTGCGAACCTGTCAAGGTTCGGCGTGTCGCTGGCGTGGTTGCTGGGGGGGAAGAGTTTGTTCCTGGGCGGGTCGTCGAACCTGGCGTCCAGCCCGCAGGGCATTCGCACGGGCGACTTGTCCGGCATTGTGACGCCCCTCATTCGCTGGCCTTTGAGCGAGATTTACTTGCCCGGAGCCGAGATCGCGCTGATGAGCCACTGGCCGAGCAAAATCGAGGCGATGGCGAAGAAGTGTCTGGACGCGGATGTCCGAATGGTCAGCGGCATGTGCAGTTGGGGACTGGTGCTCTTTGAGCGGGTCATGCAGATGGCCCGCGAGCAAGGCCGCAGCGTTCAAACGATCCGCGATGTGTGGCCGAACTTTGAGGTCTTCGTACACGGGGGCGTCAAGTACGCGCCCTTCGACGCCAAGATGCGTACGGCGTATTCGGGTTCGCCCACCGGGGCCGACATCGGCACGCGCCTGGAGTTGTACCCGGCCTCGGAGGGGTTCGTCGCGCTGCAGGACACGCGGGGCGACCCGGGCATGCGGCTGAATGTGGACATGATGAACTACTACGAGTTTGTGCCGCTGGAGCAGATCGACCAGCCTGACGCACCCGCCTTCGCCTGTCACGAAGTGGAAAAAGGGCAGCGCTATGTGGTGGTGATGTCCACTTGCGCCGGGCTGTGGCGCTACATCCTGGGCGATGTCGTGGAGTTCGACACCATTCCCGACAAGCCGGAGCGGATGGGGGGCGGCGGGGGCGACGGCCCGCCACGCCTGCGCATCGTCGGGCGGCACCGGCACTTCATCAACGCCTTCGGCGAGAATCTGATTGTCGAGCACGTGGAGTTGGGGGTGGCGAGCGCCAGCCAGGCGAGCGGAATCATGGTCGGTGAGTTCACCGCCGCCCCGGTATATCCATCCGATGGTGTGCGCGCGGGGCTGGAGTTGGTGGTGGAGATGGATGCCAACGTGCCGCCGGCGCAGGTGGCGTCCTTCGCGGCGGCGTTTGACGAGGGCCTCAAGCGCGTCAACGTAGACTACACAACAAAACGGACGGATGGTCTAGGGATGGCCGCCCCGACGGTGACGCCGGTGCCCCCGGGGACGTTCCATCGCTGGCTCGAATCGCGCGGCAAGCTGGGCGGGCAGCACAAGTGCCCCCGCTGCGCGAATAACCGTGATGTCATCGATCAGGTTCGGGGCGTGGCTGGTATTCTGATGGGTGCCGGTGTGTGACAATGTCGCCGCGGCGGCATCGAAAGGTGTTGATTCTGCGTACTCACAGCGAGCTATTCCCAGTAACGGGTGTGTGAGTTGGTTCGAGTAGGGCGCAAGCCACGAACGGCTGGCCAAAGCCGCGGCTCACGGAGACGGGTGTGCGAGACGACGCGACCAATGGTGCGAATGACGTACGACGAATCGCTTCGGGGGCGGCGGCCGGAGCAGGCACGCTGAGTACGCAGCCCGCGGCGGGTGCTGTGCCCTGTGA
Source organism: Phycisphaerales bacterium (assembly GCA_041661205.1). Lineage (GTDB taxonomy): Bacteria > Planctomycetota > Phycisphaerae > Phycisphaerales > UBA1924 > RI-211. The sequence goes on along the minus strand of JBAZUW010000109.1, from coordinate 5,307 downwards.
AGTGTCGGCGTGCCAAACCCTGGTGGGGGCGGCGTGCCACCTGCTGGGGCAGTGCCGAGAACTGGTGGGAGGGCTCTCCGACGCGTACTTTGTGGCACCGAGCGCTCGCCTTGGGGGCGGCACCATCGGCCAGCATTTGCGGCACACGCTCGATCATTACCGTGCCATCGTCGGGGCCAATGGGCTGATCGATTACGACCATCGCGAGCGCGACGTGCCGATGGAGAGCGACCGCGCCGAGGCATTACGCGTGATCGACGCGATGCATGAGCGACTGCACGCCCTCGGGGCTGGCAGCGATGCGGTTCCGGTTGCGGTGCGGGTGATGGTCTCCGGGGATGGCACGGAGCTTCAGCTTTCCAGCACGCTGGGGCGCGAGCTGGCCTTTGCCACCCACCACGCGGTGCATCATCAGGCGATGATGCGGTCGATCGCGCTCGAGCTGGGTGCGGCGGTTGACCCGCACTTCGGCAGGGCCCCTTCCACAATACACTTCGAGCGTCGCCGCCCCGGATAAGACCACGGGATCCGCCCACGTATGTGCACACTGACCATCATTGATCGCCTGGCCAGCGGCTCCGCCGGACTGCGGGTTGTCGTCAACCGCGATGAACAACGCGATCGCCCCGCCGCCATCGCCCCGCGCTGGCACCGTGCCGGGGCGTGCCCCGAGTGCGGCACCGAAGAAGCCCGGGCCATTTGGCCAGTGGACCCCGCCGGGGGCGGCACCTGGATCAGCGTGAACGAGCACGGGCTGGTGCTGGCGCTGCTCAACATGAATCCGCGGCCCAAGCCCGCGCTGCCGCCCATGCTGGTGTCGCGGGGCGTGCTCATCCCCAAGTTCGCCAGTTGCCGCGAGCCGGGGCACGTGATCGACCGGGTGTTCCATACGGATCTCGCGCGGTTCGCACCGTTTCGTCTGGTCGCCGCCCGCGCCACGACCAGGGGTGTCGAGATTCACCAGGCCTGGTGGGATCGCAGCGTTCCCGGGCGGGCGGCGGTCGCGCTGGGTGACGCCTGCTTTGTGAGTTCTGGGCTGGGTGACGGGGCCGTCGAGCCCCGGCGGCAGCTCTTCCGCGAGATGGTCGGCGCGTCGGGCCTTGCCTTGGCGCAGGATCGCTTCCACACCCACGCGTGGGCGGAAAAGCCCGAGCTCTCGGTGATGATGTGCCGCGATGATGCCCGCACGGTGTCGGTGACGACTGTGGAGGTGGCGCTGGGGGTGGCGGGGGCGGCCCCGCGCGTCCGCATGGACTATCAGCCGGTGCCGGCCGAGGCGCGGGCGAGTGTCAATGTGCCGCGAATCGCCAGTGCGGGCCAGCCTGCCATGGGCGTCGCGACGGGCAAAGCCATCGGAAATGTGCTGCGATCTCCCGAAGCGCGCGACCGGGCCTGAGTTCGCCCCTACCCTGCCCCTCTGGCGCGGGGAGTGATCTCTGGGGGCGGTTCCCCGGCGGGCCTCGCTGCTGGCACGCGGCACGCCGCGCGGCGAAAGGACACCCCATGACGGCAACCCCCACTTCAACTCCCCCGGCGCGCAGCACCAGCCGCCAGTACATCGCCGACCTCGCCGAGCCCCCCCAGAACCTGTCGGGCCAGTTCGCCATCATCAACAAGCAGCTGGGCACCACGCGCGAAAGCCGCAAGTACTTCCTCAAGTGCCTCATCGGCGACAAGACCGGCCAGCTGCCCGCCCGGATGTGGACGATTGACGAGCCCACGTACACCGCCCTGCCCACCGACGGGTTTGTGTACATCGAGGGGCAGACGCAGGCGTACCAGGGCGAGCTGCAACTGATCTTGAACAAGGTCGAGCCGGTCGAGCCCACCCCCGAGCAGATGCGCGAGCTTTTGCCGGCGTCGGTGCGCCCGGCCCCGGAGATGTTCGCAGAGCTGACGGCCATCCTCGCGACCCTCAAGCACCCGTCCATGAAGGCGCTGGCCAAGGCGTATCTCGATGACGAGTTCCTGATGAGCCAGTTCTGCCAGGCCCCGGCCGCCAAGAGCATGCACCACGCCTACCTGGGGGGCTTGCTCGAACACACGCTCAACCTGCTCAAGCTCGCCGACGCGATCTGCCCGCTGTACCCCAAGATCAACCGCGACATCGTGATCATGGGCCTCTTCCTGCACGACCTGGGCAAGACCCGCGAACTGATCTACGACAAGGCCTTCAACTATTCGGATCGGGGCGAGCTGATCGGCCACATCGTCGAGGGGGCGATCATGCTGCACGACAAGGTCCACCAGGTGATGCGCGAGCAGGGCGTGCGACTCCCCGCCGGGGCGGTCATGGTGCTCCAGCACATCATCATCAGCCATCACGGGCTGCCGGAGTTTGGGGCGGCCAAGCTGCCCAGCACGCCCGAGGCGATTCTGGTGAGCCAGCTCGACAACCTCGACGCCAAGACCACGATGTCGCTGGCGTTGGCGAGGCCCGATCGCGCCGTCGCCTTCGACATGGGCGGCAACTTCACCGAGAAGCAGTGGGCCCTGGACACCAAGCTCTACAGGCCCGATCCGCTGGCGTGATCCGGTGACGGCGGCCCCCCGCCGGATGCCAGGTTCACTCTGTGCGATTCAGATTGCTCCCGAGCGCCGTCTGCCGCGCCGTCAATACCCCCATAAAGAAATGGGGGTACGCATGGCCGGCATTCTCGGGGCGCTGGTGGGGTTGCTCGGGGTTGTGTTCACGCAGCCCGCGTTGCCGGATGTTCCGGTGGACCCGTGCGAGTCGGCGATGATCGCTGACGCGCGTCGTGCGATCTCAAATCTCAAAGCCGCGGCTGCACAGCACGGCGGCGAGCGAACTGCGATCTCCGCCACGTATGAAGGCACGCTGCGGGTCGAAGCCCACATGCTGCGCCCTGGAATGACGCGGGAGATTCCCGTGACGATCGAAGTGATCGACGACCCGCAGTCGCAGGGCCTGCGTGTGCGCGAGACGTCGGGCCAAAAGCGAAGCGTGGAAACCACCATCATCCTCGGCGGCCGCGTGGCCTCGCAATCTGACGCCGATGGCCCTTTCAAGGAGCTGGTCGGCGAAGCAGCGCAGTCTGCGGCGGCTGATGCGGTCTGCTGGATGCCCTGGTCGGCATTGCGGGCCGGCTTGGCCGCGCCGTCTTCGTGCCGCCTCGGGCCGCCGCTCACGTGGCAGGGTGCGACGATAACCCCGGTCACATGTGTCGATCGGGCTGGTCGCGCGTGCTCGGTACTCTTGGATGGTGAGCACCGGGTAGGGCGCATCGAAGCTCTCGCGGCCGATCAGCGGCTCGGTGACGTCTGTGCCTGGACCAGCCTTAGCGACTTTGAGCAGCACGAAGGCGCGTGGGTCCCGCGAAAGATGTCCAGATTTGTGGTTCAGCCCTCCGTCACGCTGCGCTATGACCTTTCGCTCACGGCCGTTCACATAGGGAGCGTGCCGCCGGATACGTTCACGCTCCCGGAGGCTCGCAAGGCCGACATCGCCTCATGGGGCGTCCGTTCTCCAGGCGCGGGCATCGAGTTTGTGGCAGTGGCCCCTCGCGTCTGGGCGGCCGAGGTCGCCGCCTCCGACTCGCGGGTGCTCGTCATCGAGCGCGACCACGACCTCGTGACGGTGGGCGCGCCTGATGGCGATGAGGTGTGCACCGCGCTCATCGCGGCACTGCGTGAGAGGTTTCCCGACAAGCCCATCGGCATCGCGACGGTTGGACACCATCACCCGGCCCCTTCGGGGGGCCTGCGTGCGATGGCCGCGACGGGCGCGACCATTGTGCTGCCCAGGGGGCTGGAGGCCTACGCCCGCTGGATGCTCTCTCGCAGCACGGACCTGGGGGCGCCCGCGGTCGCGTTCAAAGGTGAGCCGCGTCTGCAGCTCTTTGATGGCGAGACGACCATCGACTGCGGCGATGAGCAACTGCGCCTCTTCGACATCGGCGAGAAATCGGCGCACGCCTACCACTTCGTGGTCTTTTATCTTCCCAAAGCGGGTGTGCTGTTCGAGGATGACCTGGGGTATTTTCCGAACAATCGAGCCGCCCGCTCCAACCCGCGCCTTGTGGGGCTTGTTGAGGCGATGGGCGGGCTGCAGATCAAACCCACGCGGCTGATTCAGGCCTGGCCGGTTCGGGGCGTGCTCCGGGAAGTTCCCTGGCCGGATGTTGAGGCCATCGTCAGCCCCGCGAAGTAGCTGGCAAACGTCTATGCGGCGGGCGCTGCGGGCGAATCCGCGACCTTTGGTGCTCGCGCCAATGCTCCGATGACCGCAGCACAGAGAATGATTCCCCCGCCCACCAGGCGCACCGCGTAGAGCTCCTGCCCCAGGATCAGCCAGCCCACCAGAATCGTCGCGACCGGCTCGACGGTGGAGACGATGCCCGCCCGCACCGGGCCGATGCGGGCCAGGCCCGCCAGCAGCGCGGTGATGCCGATGACGCTGCCCACGAGCGCGAGGCCCAGAGCCCCGTACCACTGCATGGGTGTGCTGGGCAGAGCCGCACGTTGGGCCAGGGCGATGCACGCGAAAACCACACCCGCAGAGGTACACACCACCGCGCTCTGGGGGAGTGCCGCGAGGTCTTTGGGGAGCTGGGACCCGGCGATGATGTAGAGCGCATAGCCGACGGCGCACGCAAGCCCGAGTGCGACGCCGGAGGCGGACATGGTGCTTTGGCCTCCGGTGGCCGCGGCCATCACGTCGGGCCACACTGTGACGATGGAGCCGGTGATGGCAAAGAGCACCGCCACCAGCGACGCCCCGCTGAGTTTCTCGCGCAGAAGCCACCACGCCATCAGGGCAACCATGCCGGGGTAGGTGTACAGCAGCAGCGACACCAGCCCGACGGGGATGCGGGCCATGGCCTCAAAGTAGGTATACGCCTCGATCACGTAGAGGACCGCCCCCATGCCGATGAGGTGGACGAGCACACGGCCGCGGGGCCAGGGGTCGCGGCGGATGAGGGAGATGGCGCCCAGCAGCACGCCAGCGAGCAGAAAGCGGATGGCCAGGAGCATGGGGTTGGAGACGGGTTCCGCCCATTGGCGAAAAACGCCCAGAAACCCGAAGGCGACCGAGGCGAGCACCACCAGGCAGATACCGAGAACTCGCTGCATGCGTGGGGCGAGAATACGCCGAAGTTGGCAAGCTTTGCGGAAAATGTGACGTGCGCCGAGGGGAAAACGGGTAATCACCTGATAACGGCGCGCAAGCCCCGTCACTCTCCCGGAATGGGATTAGAATTACGGAGTAGGCTTGATACGCGGGCGGGTGGTTGTGATCCGGGTGGACTTTTTCGAGCACCGGTGCCCTTGGGGCGAAACTGGAGA
>JBAZUW010000108.1:0-11851 GCA_041661205.1 Phycisphaerales bacterium | reverse complement strand
CTCCGGATGTCTCCGTGGAGCGGGCTTGGCGTTGCAACGCAGCGAAAAGCCATGCGGCGGCGGGCCGGTGTCACACGCGGTTCCCGGGGTGAGTCAAAGCAGGCGGGGGCGGCGGCGCCCCCCGCACACGGGCGAACCCGTTCTCGGATGTTTGCGGGCAGAAGGCGGAGGTTCATGGTGAGCAGCAGCGGCCCACGAATCGTGATCACGGGCATGGGTGCGGTCTCAAACCTGGGGCATGACGCCAACAGCACATGGGCCGCGATGCGCGAAGGGCGCTCCGGCATCACCCTCATCGAGGGCGATGAGTTCACGCAGTACGGCGACCACTGGACCGTGAAGATCGGCGGCCAGATCAAAGGGTGGGACACCAGTTCCTTCCTTGAGCATCGCGAGGCCAAGCGCCAGGACCGGTTCAGTCATCTTGGGCTCGGGGCCGCCATCGAGGCCGTCAAGCACTCGGGGATTGACTTTTCCAAGCTGGACAGCGAGCGGTGCGGGGTGGTGGTGGGCTCGGGGATCGGCGGGATCAAGACCATCGAAGATGGCGTGATCACGTTGCGGGACAAGGGGCCGGACCGGCTGAACCCGTTTACGGTGCCGCGGCTGATGGCCAACGCGGTGTCGGGCAACATCTCGATCAAGTTTGGGTTGCACGGGCCGGCGTCGTGCCATGCCACGGCGTGTGCAAGTTCCGGGCACGCCATCGGCGATGCGATGAACTATTTGAAGCGCGGGCTGGCCGACGTGATGGTGACGGGCGGCGCAGAGGCGGCGTGCACGCCGCTCTGTATTGGCGCGTTTATGACGATGAAGGCCCTCTCGGCGCGGAACAACGAGCCGCAGAAGGCCAGCCGGCCATTTGATAAGGACCGCGACGGGTTCGTGCTCTCCGAAGGTGCGGCGATGTTCGTGCTGGAGACGGAAGAGCACGCGACCAAGCGCGGGGCGACGATCTTTGCGGAGGTGGTGGGCTTCGGCAACTCGTGCGACGCGTACCACATCACCGCGCCGGACGAACACGGGGGCGGGGCGTCGCGATCCATGAAAATGGCCCTGCGCGATGCACGTCTGAATCCCGAGCAGATCGGCTATGTGAACGCTCACGGCACCAGCACGCCCCTGGGCGACAAGGCCGAGGTGGCGGCGGTCATGCGGGTCTTCGGCGATCAGGCCCGCAAGTCTCTGGGCGGCAAGCTGCTGATGAGCAGCACCAAGAGCATGCACGGGCACACGCTGGGTGCGAGCGGGGCGCTGGAGATGATTGCGTGCATCCACGCGGTGAAGGAAGGGATCATCGCCCCGACGATCAACTTGGATAACCCGGACGAAGGGTTTGATATTGACCTGGTGCCGAACCACAGCCGCGAGCGGCGCACGCAGTACGCGATGAACAACACCTTCGGCTTCGGTGGTCACAACGTGACGCTGATTGTGGGGCGGTATCCGAACTAGTTGAGTTCGGTTAGGCCTTCGCGATTTCGTAGCGGCCGCCACGTACGCCGAGTTGGGCGAGCAGGTCGGTTTTCGCGTACAGGGGTTCGCCCCCGAGCCGAAGTGTGGCGGCGAAGTGAGGCGCGTCGATGTGCATGAGGCCGGCGCCAGCGTCGACGCGGATAGCGCTGAAGAACTCGCAGAGTTCGCGCGAGCCGCGGGCGTCGCTGACTTCGGCGATGCCCTGACCGTCGGCGGAGACGGTGACGACGAGGGTGAGCTGCGGGCGGGCCGCGGTGCCTACGCGCCACACGACCTTGGCTACGGGTGCCGGGGGCTGGCGCAAGCGCGAGATGGAACGTTCCATGACGCTCATGGGCGCGGACCTCCGACGTCGATCTTGCTGAGGAGGGTGGCGGCCATCTGAAGGCCCCGGCCCGCCGGGCTCACAAAGCGATTGCCGAGTTTCTCAAGTACCTGGAAAAACTCCATCATGTTGTCGAGGCGCTTGTTGTGGTCCTCGGCGGCGTCGCGCAGGGCCTCGGGAATGGCCTCGCCCCGGCGGGCGCGGTCGGTGGGGGTCATGTCGCGGATTTCGTGGAGGGAGGCGAGCAGCGGGTCGACCTCCCGGGCGATGCGTTCGCGCACGATGGCGCGGAAGAGGGCCCAGACGTCCTGCTCGGCGCTGAAATACTCCTTGCGGTCGCCGCGTTTGTGGGCGCGTTCGACGATGCCCCAATCGAGGAGGGAGCGGAGCGACATGCTGGCGTTGCCGCGGGAGATCTCGAGGCGTTCCATGATGTCGTCAGTGCAGAGGGCGTCGCCGGTGATGTAGAGGAGGGCGTGGACTTCGGCCATGGTGCGGCTGATGCCCCAGGCCCCGGACATCTGGCCCCAGACGGCGATGAAGCGGTCCTGGGCTTGGATGAGTGCGTCGCCGCTCATGCCTTTAGTATGGGTAATGGCGGGCGGGAAGTCCACTCATCTTTCAGAATATTCTGAAAGTAAGTGCGGGCTAGCAGGTGCGGACTCAAGGTCCCAATAAATGATGAAGGCGGTGAGCCGTGACGTGACGTCCAGACTCACCGCCTTCTCGGGGGCGAAAGGTTTTTGTTTGGATCAGGCCTGATGTAGAGGAAGCAACCAACTAGGTTCTTGGGGTTACATCGGTGCACGATCCCCCCTGCTTGAGTATTTCACGACCGGTTCGGGAGCAGTTACAGGCACAGGTCCATGCACCCCGCGGCACCGACCAGGCAGCTCACCACCCCATTCAGGGTAAAAAATGCGACATGCAGGCCCGGGCGGCGGTTGGAAGCCCTCCGGAATGAGGATGCCAGCACGGCGTGTTCGATGGACAGCAGGGCGATGACGGCGATGATGGCCCCGCCGAAGAGGTTGCCGAGGTGACGGTTGCTGGTCCAGCAGGCCAGCAGGGCGGCGATGGCGAAGAGGTGCAGGGCGCGGCTGATCCAGGCTGCGGGCTTGGCACCCACCGAGGCGGGAATGCTGGAGAGGCCGGCGCCGCGGTCGAAGGTTTCGTCCTGAAGGGCGTAGATGATGTCGAAGCCGGCGACCCACATGGTGACGAAGGCGGCGGTCCACCAGAGGGCGGGGGTGGTGCCGAGAGAGGCGGGGCGGACGGCGATGGCCGCGGCGATGGGGGAGAGGGCCAGGGCGACGCCGAGCACGAGGTGGCAGAGGGCGGTGAAGCGTTTGGTGAGGGAGTAGAAGGCGAGCCAGGCGAGGACGGGGACGCTGAGGATGAGCGGCCATCGGTTGTGGAAGAAGTACTGGAAGGCGGCGCAGACGAGGACGAATCCGGCGGCACAGGCGATGGCGATGGCCCAGCCTTTGAAGGCGGAAACACTCCCCGCGGCGAAGACGCGGCGGGCGGTGCGGGGGTTTTTGGCGTCGATGCTGCGATCGAGCAGGCGGTTGACGAGCATGGCCCAGGTGCGGGCGAGCACCATGCACACGATGATGAGGGCGAGGATTTGGCCGAAGCGGGACCAGGCGATGGTGGTGGAGCCCCCGAAGCCAGCGAGGAAGGCACCGAAGATGGCGAAGGGGAGGGCGAAGACGGAGTGGGCGAGCTTGATGTCGGCGGCCATTTGAACCAGAGCGCCGGAAGGCCGCGATGCGACGGTGGTCATGAATGAAGATTATGCGGGTGGGGTTGGGATGGCCGTTTGACGTGCGTCTGGAGCGAGCCAGCAATCTGACGCCGGACCTGAGGCAGCGAAGGTCCGGGTTGTGCTCAACATCCACCCGGAGCTTCGCAAAGCCTTAGCTCCGGCGTCAGGGCTGAGAGCCCGGGGGGGAAGGACTGCGCAAGCGTCCTCGGCGTTTGGCGTGGCGGATGATTTCGCCGGTGGCGAGGTAGACGGTGTCTTCGGCGATGGAGGCCATGAGGTCGCCGACGCGCTCGAGTTCGCGGCCGGCGCGGTAGAAGAGCAGGCCGATGGTGAGGTTGGCGTCGTCGTTGGGGCCGCCCTTCATGCTCTCGATGGTCTCTTCGAAGAGGCGTTTTTCGAGGGTGTCGATGACGCGGTCGCTCTCGACGATTTTTCGGGCGGCCTCGACGTCTTCGTCGAGCATGGCGCGGAGGGTCTGGTGGCAGAGGAGGGGGACGCGTTCGCCCAGTTCGCGCAGGGCGGTGGGCCAGGCGGGAACGGTGCCAGCGGCGGCGTCGGCGATTTTGCCGGCGCACTTGGCGAGGGAGCTGGCGTGGTCGGCGACGCGTTCGACATCGGCGTTGACGCGGAGGATGAAGGTAAGGGCGCGGAAGTCGCGGGCGTAGGGGGCGCGGAGCGCGAGGATCTGGTAGCACTCCTGCTCGATGGCGACTTCTTCGGTGTCGACCTGGTCGTCGCTGACGCGCACGGCGCGGGCGGCGGCGGGGTCCATGCTGAACATGGCGGCGATGGCACCTTCGAGCATGGAGACCGCGAGCGTGGCTTCTTTGACGAGACGGCGCTTGAGAAGGAAGATGTTGCGGTTGCCGGCGGCGTGAGGGGGCTCAAGTCCGACGGGGTTGATGGGGAGCTGCTCGCTCATCGGGCGATCCTGCCGCGGGGCGTCGGGAGAAGCCGACGCCGAATCCTCCTAGGGCGGCCGGTGGTGCCGGGCCGCGTGTGACTTACGGACGGTATTCTAATAGAAAATACTGCGGCCGGGGTGAAATAAAGATGAGAAACCCTAAAAAACGGCGCGCCGGGGTGGTTGGAGGGGGCACGGGGCGGGGTCACGCGCTGGCGAGGATCGCGAAAAGTGCTCCGCTTGCCATGAGAATCCACAAGATTGTGGCCTGGGCGAGAGCGCGCCAGCCGACCTTGGCGAGGGCGTCGCGGCTGAGGCCCGCGCCGATGAGGAAGAGGGCGGCCTGAAAGCCGACGGCGGCGATGGCCGCGACGGACGGGCCGAGGGCTTGAGCACCCGGCACCCAGGTGCGGATGGCGCTGGCGACGACGAAGAGCAGGATGAACCAGGGGAAGGGGGCTTTGGTGGTGGCGTGCGAGCCCATGAGGCGGCCCGCGGCCAGGGCGATGGGGAAGATCCACAGCACGCGGGTGAGTTTGACCACGTTGGCGGTGTCGAGGGCGACGGAGGTGGGGGGGAGGGTGGCGTGGTAGCCCTTGGCGGCCCCGGTGACGGTGGCGATGTCATGCAGCGCGACGCCCGCCCACTGGCCGAACTGGAGGTCGGTCATGTGCAGGGCGTGACCGATGTAGGGAAGCACCCACAGGCCGATGGCGTTCAAGATGAAAATCGCGCCGGTGGCGACGGCCATGGTGGAGGAGGAGGCACCGATGCTGGCGCCGACGGCGGCGATGGCGGAGCCGCCGCAGATGGCGGTGCCGCTGGAGATGAGGACGGACACTTCCTTGCCGCTGCGGAGGAGCTTGCCCAGCAGCAGCCCGAGGAGCAGCGCGCCGGCGATGGTGGAGATGGCCAGAAGGAGACCGCGCGAGGCGCTGTGGGCCAGGGTGGCGAGATCCAGGCGCAGGCCGAGCATGATGACGCTGGCCTGGATGAGGTACTTGGAGACTCTCTTGGAGTGATGGGCGAAGGCGGCAAGGCCGGCGAGGGCGAGGATGATTCCGGCCAGGAGCGCGATATCAGGGCGTGACCAGGGGCCGGAGACGGCGACGAGGCAGATGAGAAAGAGGGCGCGTTGCCAGAGGGGCTGGGGTAGGCGCTGAGGAGTTGGGCCGGGGCTGGTCATGTAGACACGTTGGCTTGACGTCGCGTGGTGCCCACCCGGACCTTCGAGGACTGAGGTCCGGCGTCAGGTGAGGTGGCAGAGCTACGAGGAGAGCCGGGCGACAATGTCGAGCACGCCCTCGATATCGCGGAAGGGGGAGACGTAGTGGGCCTTGGCTTTGAGGTCGGCGACGGCGTTGCTGGGGCAGGCGAAGAAGTCGACCCGCTCGCGGATGGCGTGGTCGGTGGGTGTGTCGCCGATGCCGGCCATGCGAGCTTTAGTGAGGCCAGTCTTGGCGCAGAAGCGCTCGATGCCGGTGCCCTTGCTGATGTGGGCGAGGTCGCAGTTGACCCACTGCACCGTGTGTGAGACGCGCAGGGGCCACCCTTCGCGGGCGAAAACATCCTTGAGCGTGGGGATGAGGTCCATCACGACATGGGTTTGCGGGTGCCAGAGGGAGATGGAAGCGGACTTGCCGGGCTGGACGAAGATGCCTTTGGGGACGAGTTCCGACTCGATCCAGCGGGTGGCGCCGCGCACGCCGTCGCGGTGCTCTGTGCGGATGTTGGGGTCCATCTCGGCCAGTTCGCTGGCGGGGTCGAAGAGCCAGACGCCCATCTCGGAGATGGCGGGGTAAACGGTGTTGGCCAGCAGGCGGCAGAGGGCCTCGACGAAGGGCTGGGGGCGTCCGGAGCAGAGGGTGATGACAGGGTTGGCTTTGGTGGCGATGGCGCTGCGGTTGTAGGCGGCGAGCTGGGCGAGGGCGTCGGCGTTCAGGGCGTCGCCGGATTCCGGGGCGAGGCAGCCGTCGATGTCGCACAGAATGACGTCGTATTTGCGGGTCATCGGGGAGGCAAGCGTAGCGGGGCTCGTGGCGGGTCTGGGCGGGGTGTTTGGGGGCCGCGCATGGTTTGTGCGACCTCGGATATTCTCCCGGCGTGCTCAAACTCTTCGGCGTTGCCATTTTCCTCTCCGCGGCGTTGCTCTTCCTGGTGCAGCCCATGTCCGGCAAGGTGCTGCTGCCCTTGCTGGGGGGCAGTCCCGCGGTGTGGAACACGTGCATGGTGTTCTTTCAGGGGGTGCTGCTGCTGGGGTACGGCTATGCGCACTTTCTCTCGAAGCATGTGCCGCTGAAGTGGCAGCCGCTGGTGCACGTGGGGCTGCTGATCGTGGCGGGGGTGACGCTGCCGGCGCCGGTGGACTTTCGGGGCCCGGGGCTGGATGAGAACCCGGTGTGGTGGGTGGTGAACACTTTAGGGATCTCGATCGGGCTGCCCTTCCTGGTGGTGTCGACGTCGGGGCCACTGCTGCAGAGGTGGTTTTCGAGGACGAACCACCCGCAGGCGAAGGACCCGTACTTCCTGTACGCCGCGAGCAACGCGGGGAGTGTGCTGGGGCTCCTGGTGTATCCGTTTGTGATTGAGCCGGCGCTCTCGCGGGGCGGGCAGAGCCTGACGTGGACGGTGCTGTACTGGACGCTGGCCCCGTTGATCGCCGGGTGCGCGTGGATGACGCAGCGGACGGCGAGGGGGGATGGGGCGAGGGAGGAGAGGACGGAGGCGACACCGGCACCGACGTGGAAACGCCGCGGGCTGTGGGTACTGCTGGCATTTGTGCCCAGCAGTTTGATGATCGGCGTGACGCAGTCGATCTCGACGGACGTGGCGGCAATTCCGCTGCTGTGGATCGTGCCGCTGTTGTTGTATCTGGTGACGTTTATCCTGGCGTTCTCAAGAAACTGGGGATGGACGGCGATGTGGTGGGGGCGCCTGCTGCCGGTGGGCGTGATCGCGCTCATGGTGGTGATGTTGACGGGGGCGAAGTCGCCGTTGTCGGTGATTCTGTTTGTGCACCTGTCGACGTTCTTTGTGGCGGCGGTGATGTGCCACCGGCGTCTGGCGGAAGATCGGCCCCCCCCGGACCGGCTGACGGAGTTCTTTCTGGCGCTCTCGGTGGGCGGGGTGCTGGGCGGCATCTTCAACGCGTTGGTGTCGCCGGTGATCTTCGGTGAGATTCTGGAGTATCCGCTGGTGCTGGCGCTGGCGTGTCTGCTGCGGCCTGTTGCGCGCAAGGCCGACGAGACGTCGACGCAAACCTGGGCGCGGCTTGGAGGCAGCGCGTCGCTGGCGTTCCTGATGTTCCTGTACGAGCTGAACATCCAGTACGCGGTGACGAGCGGCAAGCTGCAGGAGTGGAAGATCTATCACTGGATGACCGGACCCATGGAGATGAGCGACCGGATCGCGCTGGGTGTGTTTGCCGCGGGAATCCCGGCGATCGTGGGTGTGATATTTCTCGCGCGGCAGGCGCGGCAGGCGTTTGCGGTGGTGGTGGCCACGGTGCTGGTGACGGGGATTTACTTCGGGGCCGGGGAGTTTCTGCTGGGGCGCACGCGAACTTTCTTCGGGGTGATTCGCGTGACGCGGAACAAGGACAATACCTGGAACCTGCTGACGCACGGCACGACGATTCACGGGCGGCAGGCGCGGACCGGGCCTTTGCGGGGGCCGGGTGAGATTCGGCCGGATGCCGCGACGCGGGAGCGGCTGTTTTGGGGTGTCGGAGCCAAGGCGCTGCCTCACGAAGAAGAGATCAAATGGCTCAACGCGCTGCCGACGTCGTACTACCACCCGCGCGGGCCGATCGGCGAGATCATCCGGGTTTTGCAACGTGAGAACCGCCTGACGCACGGCGGGTTTGTGGGGATGGGGGCGGGGTCGCTGGCGGCGTATTCGCGCAAGGGAGACACCTACGACTTCTTTGAAATTGATCAGGCGGTGGTGGACTTCGCGAAGGAACCAGCGTTCTTTACGTATCTGAGCGACGCGAATGCGGACGGGGCGAAGCTGGTGGTGTATTTGGGCGACGGGCGACTGGTGATGCGCGATCAGGCCGACAACACCTATGACTTGATCGCGGTGGACGCGTTCAGTTCGGATGCGATTCCGGTGCACCTGATCACGCGTGAGGCGGTGCAGATTTACATGAGCAAGCTGCGGCCGCGCGGGGTGCTGGCGTTCCATATTTCCAACCGGTACTTTGACCTGGGGCCGGTGATCGCGCGGATTGCGTCGGAGCTCAAGCTGGAAGCGTGGGTGTTGCAGGACAACGCGGTGACGGCGCAGCAGTTGAGCGCCGGCAAAGCGGAGTCGACCTGGGTGGCGGTGGTGCGGCAGGATGCTGACCTTGGGCCGATCGCGACGTACCCGACGCGCTGGCAGAAGATGGGAGCGGCGGCGAGCGACCCGCTGTGGACGGATGATTTCGCGAATGTGCTGAGCGCGTTTGAGGGGTGGGGCGTGAGCACGAAGGACGAAGTGAAGCGGGCGGTGCAGCCGGGGGGGCCACCGAAGGGAGCGACGCCCCCCGAAGCGACAGAGCGCGTGCCCGACGCGCCGGTCGCTGCCCCGGAGGGTGCAACGCCCCCAGGTTCTACGCCGCCGGGCGTGAAGTGACGTAGCCTTTGCGCATGCCACGTCTTGATGCTCAAACCGCGGGGGAATCGCACGGTCCGGCCCTCATCATCACCATCACCGGGATGCCGGCGGGTGTGACGATTGACGAGGGGTTTATCAATGCGGAGCTGGGCCGCCGCCAGGGGGGGTATGGGCGGGGCGGGCGGCAGAACATGGAAGACGACCGGGTGGAGGTGCTGACCGGGGTGAGGCGGGGCAAGGCGATCGGTTCGCCGATCACGTTTCGCATCGCGAATCGGGATTCGCGCCTGGATGATTTGGTGAAGACGCCACCGGTGTATCGCCCGCGCCCGGGACATGCGGATTTGGCGGGGTCGATCAAGTGGCTCACGACGGATTGCCGCGAAACGCTGGAGCGGGCGAGTGCGCGGGAGACGGCGTCGCGGGTGGCGGCCGGGGCGGCGGCCCGGTGCCTGCTGCGGGAGTTTGGCATCGAGAGCTTCGGGTTTGTGAGGTCGATCTTAAGCGCGGCGACCGAGGTGCCGGTGACGCAGGCCAACCTGGCGGAGCGCCGGGCGGCCCGGGACGCCAGCGACACCTACTGCCCGGACGCCGACGCTACCCGGCGCCAGCACGAGATCATCCGGCAGGCGAAGATTGACAAGGACACAGTGGGGGGATTGATTGAGGCGCACGTGTTTGGGTGCCCCCCGGGGCTTGGCAGCAGCATGGATTGGCGCGACAAGCTGGATGCGCGGCTGGCGTATGCGGTGATGGGGATTCAGGCGATCAAGAGCGTGGAGATCGGGCTGGGGAAAGAAGCCGCGGCCAGGCCGGGGAGCCAGATGCACGACCCGATCCGGTTTGATGGGTCGCAGCGCGAGGGGGCGACGCTGGGGTTTGTGCGCGACAGCAACAACGCGGGGGGCACCGAAGGGGGCATGACCAACGGGCAGGCGGTGGTGGTTCGGGCGGCGATGAAGCCGATCGCCACGCTGCTGCGCGGGATGCCCAGTGTGGACCTGAACACCAAAGAGCCCCTGCAGAGCCAGTACGAACGAAGCGACATTTGTGCGGTGCCGGCGGCGAGCGTGGTGCTGGAGAATGTGGCGGCGTTTGAAGTGGCGCGGGTGTTTTGCGACAAGTTCGCGGGGGATTCGCTGTTGGAGGTTCGGGCGCAGTACGACGCGTATCTCAAGTACGCGCGGATGCTGCCGTTGGACCCGCCGGCGATGACGATTGCGTGAGATGCGCGGGTGGTGCGGCCCGCTGGATTGTGGATGAGGCTACATACGCACCCGGCGCTTGAGCCACTCCCAGATGAAGTACGCCGGCACCCCCAGGGCCATGATGCCCAGGAAGCGGATGCTGGCGAAGCGATCGGTGCTGCCGGGGGCGAAGTCGCCCGCGATGGTGAGAATGGTCATGCCCAACGCGGCCAAGATGAAGACGATGGGGATGAAGGGGTACCACGGCACGCGGAACGCACGCGGGGCATCGGGGTGTTTCCAACGGAAGACAAAGAGCGCGAAGGCGGCCATGCCGTAGTAGATCCAGATGGTGAAGACATAGCCGTTGGTGAGAGCCGCGAAGTACTTGAAGAAGATGACGGCCAGGCACGAGAGAGCAAGCTGGACCCACAGCGAAACGCCGGGAGTATCGTGGCGGCTGACGCGCCCGAGTGGCGAAAAGAGCAGCCCGTCGCGTGCCTGTTGATACGTCACGCGGGCGCCCGTCATGATGGACGCGTGCGTGGCCCCGGCGGTGCTGAGGACGATAACGGCGGCGACGACCAGGCCCGCCGCGGGCCCGAGCAGGCGCTCGAAGGCCAAGGGCGCGATGGTGTCCTGCGTGCGCATCTCAGTCAGCGGCACCAGCAGCATGAAACTCACGTTGACAGCGAGGTACAGCGCGGTGACGGCCAGCGTGCCCCGGATGTAAATCTTGGGCAGGTTGCGTTGAGGCTTTTCGACTTCCCCCGCGATGGCCCCGACATCGGCCCAGCCGTCGAATGTCCACAGCACCGCGGCCAGCACGGGGGCGATGGCGTGGAGAAAGGACTCGGGGGCGGGGGTGGTGGCGAAGTTCTCACTGTGTGTGCCGCCGACGAGCAGGGGCAGCACGACGATGGCGGCCAGCGCGAGGAACTTGATGGATGTCAGCAGTGTGGCGACGTTGGCGCCCAGGCGCACGCCCATCACGTTGATGAACGTCAGCACGAAGAGCATGGCGCAGGTGATTGTCTGGGCGGCGTGGGGGAACATCTCCGTGCCGGCGGGGGGGATGGTGCCGGGGAAGCCCGCGTCTTGATGAGCAGCATGTACGACCACCCAAACACGAACGCGGCACAACGCCCGTAGGCCTCGCGGATGAAGACGTAGACGCCCCCGGACTGCGGGTACATGCACGCCAGCTCGCTGTAGATGAGTGCCCCAAAGAGCGAAAGGACGCCCCCGACCACCCAGAAGGCGAGGATGACCCACGGGCTGCCCAGATGCTTGGCGGCTTCGGCGGGGGTCTGGAAAATCCCCGAGCCGATGATCACGCCGATCATGATCGCCGAGGCGCTCCAGGGGCCGAGCACGCGGGGGAGGTCTTTGGGGCGGGGCTGGGTCATTCGGGGGGCAGCGTAGCGAGGGGGTGGGGTGGGGTGCGGGGGGGGCTCGGGCTACCCGGACCTTCGCGTTGCTCAGGTCCGGCGTCAGGGCTTGCCCAGGTCCGGCGAAGTTGTGGCGGGCGCGATGTGTCTCGGGGCTCTACCCTGATTCGATGCGCATCATCTCTGGCGAGTTTC
>JBAZUW010000107.1:0-11877 GCA_041661205.1 Phycisphaerales bacterium | reverse complement strand
TGCTCTTCCGATCTGGCGTTGAGCCGTTCCTGGTCTCTTCCTCGCTGGAGGGCGTGCTGGCCCAGCGGCTGGTGCGGCGGGTGTGCGACGCGTGCGGCATGCCCCACGTGCCGGATGAGCACGAACGCAAGGGCGTGAACGGGTTGCCAGAGGGTGCCGTGCTGCGCAAGGGCGCGGGGTGCCGGGCGTGCCGCCAAACGGGCTATCGCGGGCGGCTGGGCGTGTACGAGTTGCTCACGGTAACCGAACGCACGCGGCAGCAGATCACCGAGCGCCGGCCGTCGCCGGAAATCGCGGCGGCTGGCAAGGCTGCCGGAGACTTCTGGGCGCTCTACGACGATGGCATGACCAAAGTGCTGGCGGGAAAGACAACCCTCGAAGAGGTTTTGAGCGCGCTGGCGGAGTGAGTGCGGCACGCCGGCAGCGCGAGTGAAATGCATCTCGGGATCCGCGTTGCTCATCCCGGGCGTGCGGTTCTACCTTCACAATCTTGTGGCACAGGCATCCCGGCTGTGCCTTCCGCCACGACTTCTTGCCGAGCTTGTCTTCAAGCGGCTTCATCCAGGTCGCGACCGATTCCCTTCGCACGCTATTCTGACCGCGCTTGGAACCGCCACGCAAAGTCCTGATCATCCGCCCCAGCGCCATGGGCGATGTGGCACGCACGGTGCCGGCGCTGGCCTCGCTGCGAGCCGCGTTTCCCGAGGCACGCATCGATTGGCTCGTGCAGAATGGCTTTGAGCCGGTGGTGGGGAATCACCCGGCGCTGAGCAACGTCATCACCTTTCCCAAGAAGCACTTGGTTGCGGCGCTCAAGCAGTTGCGGCTCGGGCCGCTGCGAACATTTACGAGGAGCCTGCGCGAGACCGGCTACGACATGGTCTTTGATCTTCAGGGGCTGGCACGCAGCGGGTACCTGGCGTGGGCCAGCGGCGCGCCCCTGAGGTTCGGCCAGGCCAACGCGCGGGAGCTTGGCTGGCTCGGCTACAACCGTCGCGTGCATGTGAGCAACGACGTGCATGTGGTCGAACGCATGCTGCGGATTGTGGCCCTCGCGGGCGTAACACCCCTGCACGACATGCGCCTGTACACCAGCGACGCCCACCGGGCTTGGGCGGTGGCAACACTGGGTACGCCCGCGCCGGTGGTGCTTGCACCCACCAGCGCGTGGGCCAGCAAGCAGTGGCCCGCGGAGCGATTTGTGGCGCTGGCCGAGGCGATGCTCGCACGCGGCCATCGCGTGGCGATCATCGGTGGACCAGGGGAAGAAGCAAAAGTAAGGCCTCTGGTGGAGTTGGCGGGGCGGCGGCCCGAAGTGCTGAACCTGATCGGGCGAACCAGCGTTGGGCAGATGATGGCGGCCATCCAGCACGCGGCACTGCTCGTGGGCAATGACTCCGCAGCCCTGCACATGGCCGTGGGCTTTTCTCGACCCATGGTGGCGCTGCTGGGGGCAACGGTCGTCGGGCGGGGCGGACCATTCGGGCGCGAGCGAGATGTGATTCAGCACCTGCAACCCGGCGATGTGATGAGTTTCAAACGCCCCGGCGCGGAGACATTGATGGAGCGGATCAGCGTCGAAGAAGTGATCGAAGCCTGCGAAGCGCGGCTGACATCGCCACGCCCGGGATGAGCGCAGCGAATCCCGAGATCGGTGTGCGTAGAGACATCGGAAGCGACACAAGGCGAAGCGTGATTCGAGCATGCGTCGCCTCGACGATCTCGGGATTCGCTCCGCTCATCCCGGGCGTGCGGTGCGTCGCAGGGCCGCTCGTTCATGGCCGATGAGCCCTTCGAGTCTGGCCAGAGCCGCGGCGTCTTCGGCGAGCCCTCCCGCCTCGCTTGAGTCGTCGATGCGAATCCAAGTGCGGGCCCGCAGGAATGTGAAGACCGAAAGCCCGGCTCGGAACCGCGCGCTGCCCCCGGTGGGCAACACGTGATTTGGGCCCGCGCCGTAGTCACCCAGCACCTCGGCGGCTCGCTCGCCGATGAACACGCCCCCGGCATGGCGCAGGCGGGCGGCGACGGCGCTCGCGTCGCGGGTCATCACTTGCAAGTGCTCGGGTGCGATCGCATCGCACGCCGCGATGGCGGCGTCGAGCGAGGCGCACCGCACAGCCCCGCCGTTGGCGAGAGCCGCGCGGGCTGTAGATGCGGTGGAAAGCACGCTGAGTTGGCTCGCAACCTCCCGCTGCACGGCGGCCACAAGGGGTTCGCTTGTGGTTACGAGAAGCGGCACAGCATCGATATCGTGCTCGGCCTGAGCAAGCAAATCGGCAGCGATGGTGGCGGGGTTCGCAGTGTCATCCGCGAGCACGACGAGCTCTGACGGTCCCGCGGTCATGTCGATGCCGACACGATCACTCACGAGATGCTTCGCCGCGGTCACCCATCGATTTCCCGGCCCGACGATGATGTCGCAGGCGGGGAGGGGAGCAATGCCGCGGGCCATGGCGGCGACTGCTTGCGCGCCTCCCGCGGCCAGCAGGCCATCCGCACCCGCAACCGCGGCCGCCGCGAGCGTGATGGGCGTGGGCTTGGGCGACGCGACCCACACCTCGCGCACACCCGCGGCCCGGGCGGTGGCGACCGTCATGATGACCGACGACGGCAGCGGGAAACGCCCGCCGGGTGCGTAACAGCCGGCGCGATCGACAGGCAGAAGCGTGTGCCCGGCCTGCCCGCCCGCGATTGGGATGGTGCAGTCTTGAATCGAGGCACGCTGGGCGAGGGCGAAGCTGCGGACTCGCGAGGTGACGCGTTCGAGCAGTGCTCGCTCGGCGGGAGGGATGCTGGCAAGAGCAGCATGCAGCGCTTCGCGGGTGATCCAGAGATTGGCACCGGGGGAGATGTCGCCGAGGCGTTGGGAGTGAGCGCGAAGGGCGGGTTCGCCGTGTGCGAGCACGTCATCCACGATGGCCGACGCCGCGGTCAGTGTGGCGCGGTCCAGGCCGGCTCGCTCGCGGCGCGTGATCGCCTCGAGCGTGACAATGCGGAAAAGATCGGCAGGTACCTCGGGTGTGTTGCCGCTCACGGCTTGCCTCCATTCGCGCCCGGTTTGGCGTTGCCCGGGCGGCGGGTCACCTTGAGAGCTCGTGCGTCGAGCACGCGCCCGACATCTCCAAGCGTCACGCCGGCTCGCTTCATCGCGACATTGGCGAAGTAGATCACGTCAGCCGCCTCGTTCGCCACGTCAGCGGCCGTGGCCGCCCGCGAGAGTTCGCCAGCTTCTTCCACGAGTTTGGCCTCGAGCAGGCCGGGGTCGGAAAGCAGCCGCCGCGTGTACGACGCGCCGTCGCTGAGGTGCGCGAGGCGTTGCTCCAAACCCGCGAGCCCGCGCGCGGGTCCGAAGCAGGTGCGTGTGCCCAAGTGGCAGAAGCCGGAGCCTTGTTGGCGCACTGTGAACCTGAGCGCATCGCGATCACAATCAAGGTCGATCCGCAGCAACTCCTGCGAGTCGCCCGAGGTTTCGCCTTTGACCCAGAGCCCGCGTGAGCGCGACTGGTAGATGCCGCGGCGGTCACTGACGGCGCGGCGAAGACTCTCGGCACTCGAATACGCCAGGCCGAGCGCTACCCCAAGCTCATCGACGATCACGGTCGGCCACAGGCCGTCGGGGCGATCGCTGGAAAGCGGGGCGGCGATCGCATCGCCCAGGTCCATCGCGCCGGTGTAAATCGCCATGCCAACCTGGGCATCAGCACCCATCTTGTCGAGTGCCGCGATGTCGGCGGCGGTGGTCACTCCGCCAGCGATGGTCACACGAGCATCACCCGCGGCCTTTACAAGTTCAGGCACGAGATCTAGGTTCGTCCCCTGCATACGCCCTTCTCGCTCAACGAACGTGACGAGGAACCCGCCAACGTGGTCGCGCAGCAGGGCCATGCGATCGAGGATCCTCTCGCCGGTGCCCTTGCGCCACCCCTCCACCACGATCTCGCCGTGCGAGGCATCAAGGGCGGCGATCACGCGCTCGCGAGGAAGCTCACGCACGATTTCAGGCTTCGCAGCAGTGCCGAGAATGACTTTGGCTGCGCCCGCGTCCAGCCACTCGATGGCCGTCGCGACATCGCGAATGCCGCCACCCACCCGGCACGGTGCGAGCTTGATGACCTCGCGCAGCAAGTCGCGGTTGCTCCCCTGCCCGATGGCTGCGTCGAGATCGATCAGCGCGATCTCACCGGCGATGGCGAACCTCGTGGCGAGCACGCGCGGGTCGCCAGCGTCGAGCTTCTTCTCGCGCCCGCCGACGAGCTGAACGGTGCTGCCCCCCATGATGTCGATGGATGGAATAATCATGTCAATACCTCACGAATCGGGCGGCCTGCGTCCTGGAGCGTCTGCTTGATTTCGCGCACGGTGAACTTGCGATCGTGCAACATCGAGGCGACGAGCACGGCTTCGGCGCCAGCGTCCAAGGCAGCCACAAGATCCGCAGGCACACGGGCACCGCCGGAGGCGATGACAGGGATCGAAACGCGCGAGGATACGTGCGAAAGCAGTTCGAGGTCGTAGCCGATACCGGTGCCGTCGCGGTCGATGCTCGTCAAGAGGATTTCGCCCGCACCGCGAGCGGCGCACTGTGATGCCCAGGCTCCGGCTTCAAGGGGGACGGGCGTGGAACCACTACGCACGCTCACTCGCCAAGTAAGCGGCACTGGCACGCCGGCCGACCCGGAACTGCGCCGAGGCTCAGCTCCGGCGTCATTTTCGCCCATCGCCGGCACTCGCGCCGCGTCGATCGCCACGACGATGCATTGCGTGCCGAAGCGGGATGCGAGTTCGTCGATCATGGCGGGGTTGTGGACGGCCGCCGAGTTCACGCTGACGCGATCGGCCCCGGCATCGAGCAAGTTTCCAGCGTCGGCAAGGGTGCGAACGCCTCCACCGACGGTGAGAGGAATCGAAAGGGCCCGGCGGATGCGACGCACGCTTTCGATGGCCGCGAGCCGGTCCTCGAGCGTGGCAGAGACATCGAGCATCACGATCTCGTCGGCGCCCTGCGCCTCGTACATCGCGGCCAGCTCGCTCGGCTCGCCCGCGTCGCGCAGATTGGCGAACTGCACGCCCTTCACGACTCGCCCGGCGCGCACGTCGAGACACGGAATCACACGTTTGTTCAGCATGACGCGGGCTCCTTGGCCAACGCGACCCAACGCGCGAGCAACGCCGCACCCCACGCGCCGGAAAGCTCCGGGTGGAACTGGCACGCAATGACGTTGCCGCGCTCGATGGCTGCGACGAACGGAAAGCCGTGCGTCGTCATGCCACCTTCCCACCCCGGCGGCACTTTGTCGAGCTTGAAGGAGTTGGCGTAATACGCGGTGCCACACGTCACCACACGCGCAGCAGGCGTCGGCGTCACCGCGTTCCAACCCAGTTGCGGCACTCGCACGCCGGACGATTCTGTGAATCGCGTGACGCGGCCACGCACGATGCCCAACCCCGCGACACCCGGCGACTCTTCGCTTTCTTCGCAAAGCAGTTGAAGCCCGAGACACACCGCGAGCAGCGGCTTGGCTGAAGTCGCTCGCTCGATCACCGCGCGAGCCAGCCCGCCCGCTTGCAGTGCGGACATCCCGGCCCCAAACGCGCCCACACCTGGCAACACCACAAGCGGAGCGTTCGCCACCACAGCCGCGTCGGTCGTCAGGCGTGTCTCGCACCCGAGCCGCTCGAACGCAGCAACCACCGAGGCGAGGTTCGCGGTGCCGGTCCGGATGATCGCAACAAGCGGGCGCGGGCCGCGGCTCGCAGCCCTTTCCCCTTCTCCATCCGGTGGCACAGGCATCCCGCAGGTGCCTTCTCGTCCTTCGACGCCCTTCGCGGCTCCACTTCGCATCACAGCACTCCTTTGGTGCTAGGCGTAGTGCCTTCGCCAGTCTGCGTCACCGCCTGCCGCAACGCAAGGGCCAAGGCCTTGAACGCCGCCTCCGCCTTGTGATGGTCGTTGTCGCCCTTGAGCACATCGGCATGTATCGCGGCCCGCAGGTGCGTCGCGAGCGACACAATGAAGTGCCCAATGTTCTCGCACGCCAGCGTGCCGATCATGTCGCGACGGAGCAGGAGATTCACATCCGCGTAGGGGCGCCCGGAAAGATCGACGACAGCCCGCGCCAATGCCTCGTCGAGCGGTGCGTACGCGGCTCCGAATCGCGCGATGCCGACGCGATCGCCAAGAGCCGCATCGAGCGCCTGCCCGAGCACGATCCCGCAGTCTTCCACGCTGTGATGATCGTCGATGTGCAGATCACCATCGCACGCGAGCGAGATGTCGATGCGCGAGTGCTTGGCGAGGGCGTCGACCAGATGATCTAGAAACCCGATGCCCGTGCGAAGGTTGGCCGCACCGGTGCCATCGAGGTTCACCGTCGCGGTAACGTTGGTCTCGCGGGTCTTCCGGGTCTTGGTTGCCTGGCGACTCATGGCAGCATCTCCAGTAGTTGTTCAAGCGAGGAAAGCACGCGAGCGGCACCCGCGGCCTCAAGCGTTTGGGTGTGAACGGCGAATTCCGCGCCCGGCGCGGGGATCGCCAGCGGCACCACCCCCGCGCCGCGTGCAGCAACCAGGTCATCCGGCGTATCGCCCACCATCCACGCGCTGCGCACGCCCAGTTGCTGCATCGCGAGCCGCACCGGCGCTGGGTCGGGCTTGCGCGGGGCGTCTTCCATGCACACGATTGTCTCAAAGAAGCCTCGAATGCCGAAGCGATCGAGAAAGACCTCGGCATCGCGGCGCGGGCGGCCGGTGACGATCGCGAGGCGAGCCTTAGCGCGAAGCGCTTCGAGCAGTGCGAGGCTGCTGATCAGCGCTTCTTGAGAAACCAGCCCCGGGGTGCCGCCAGGCATACCCCAGTACAACGCCTCGAAGCGGCGGGTGACCTCTGCAAGCGACGTCGTGACGCCGCGCTTCGTGAGCAACCGATGCGTGACGATCCAGTCGTTGTTCGCATCGCCAAGGTCTTTTTCTGTTTGAATGTCGGCAGGCGAAAGCGTGACGCCGAACGTCGCGGCGGTTTGGCTCACGGCCGCGCGGTACGAGCCGCTGACATCGGCGATCACCCCGTCCATATCGAGCAGGATCGCGTCGGGCTTGAAGACGGCGGAGAGTGCCGCGGTGACGCGCGCGAAGGCCGACTCATCACCCGGGCAGGTGATTCGCAGGCACTTGGGCAACGGCGCGGCGTACGTGTCGCCAAATCGCCTCACAAGAATGCCAAGCGAGAGGAGCGCCCGCCACACCCAGTTCGCCTGCGCCGCGTCGCGAAACTCCGCGAGCACAAAGTTGCCCTGCGAGGCAAACGGCTTCGCACCCAGGGACGCGAGTTGTGCCACGAGTCGGTCGCGTTCCGCGCGAACGGCTTCGATGCGTTCTGCAACAGCCGCGCGACTGACTTCAAGTCTCGCTGCGACCAGCGCGGCACTCGGCCCCGACACCGCGAACGGTCCCCCCACCGCCCGCAGCGCGTTGATGAGTCGCTCCGGCCCGACGGAGTACCCCACCCGCGCGCCGGCCATGGCGTAGGCCTTTGAAAACGTGCGAATGACGACGACATTCGGCAGCGACAGCACCTCTCGCATCGGATCGCTGTCAGCGAACTCCGCATAGGCCAGGTCGACCATGATCCACGCCTGCGGCAACGCCTTCGCCACAGCGTGAATCGCATCTATCGAAATCACGCTACCGGTGGGGTTGTTGGGCGTCACGAGCGACACCAGGCGCGTGCGCTCAGTCGCCGCCGCCAGCACCCGCTCCACCGGAAACTCTTCACGCCCCCACTCCACCCGCGCCACGCTCGCCCCCGCCAGCCGCGCAAACC
Source organism: Phycisphaerales bacterium (assembly GCA_041661205.1). Lineage (GTDB taxonomy): Bacteria > Planctomycetota > Phycisphaerae > Phycisphaerales > UBA1924 > RI-211. The sequence goes on along the minus strand of JBAZUW010000107.1, from coordinate 4,058 downwards.
GCTCGATCATCTCGAACGACGGCGCGGGGAAAATAAGCTCATCACCAGGATTGAGCACCGCGCGGCACACGCGATCAATCGCATCATCACCCCCGGCGGTCACGATGATCTGCGACGCAGCGACGCCCCACGACGCCGCGAGCATGGCTTCGAGGGCCGCGGCCGACGGATAGCGGCGCAGCAACTCTTCGCTCTGTGCAACCGCAGGCGCGTTCTCCCACAGAGACGCCGGTCCCTCGTTGGCATCGAGCCAGAGGTCCACTTTGGCGCCGTTCGGCAACACGCCCGGCGAATACGCCTTGAGCGCCTGCGCCCGCTGCGCCAGCAAAGGCTCGCCCAGCCCTGACGCCGGAGCTGAGGCTTGGCGAAGCTCCGGGTGGGTGTCGCTAAGCATCACCCGGTCCTTCGATAACTCAGGTCCGGCGTCAGAGTGGCTCGCCTCTCGCCTCGGTTCGCTTTCGCGTCGCGCGTCCGTTTCGTTGTTCTGCATGCTGGCACTCACGTTGACGCCTTCTCCGATGTGTGTCCTGAGTCACAATCTTCTTCGAGTGAACCCCGCACTCCGACGCACGTTCCGCTCTCAAATCACGGGATGATCTGCCCCGGCTGCGTCACCACGATGTCCGTCCCGCCTTTGGCTTTGATGGCCGGGATGAGCATCGGCAGATCCCTGCGCGGCACCGCCGCCTTCACCGCGTACCCCGCCCCGCCGTGCAGGGGCGAAATCGTCGGCTCCCGCATGCACGGCAAAATCGCCACCAGACTCTCGAGCGCCTCACCGGCGACGTTCATCTCCAGCATCACCCGCTCGCGCGCGTGCAAGACCGACTTGATCAGCAGCGTGAGCCGCTCAATAGCTTCCCGCTTCACCGGGTTCTCCATCGCCCGCTGGTTCGCGTACATCCTCGTCGAGCTGCGGCACACCTCATCCACAATGTGCAGGTTCTGGGCACGCAGCGTGTCGCCACTGGCAGTAATGTCCACAATGCAGTCCGCGTCTTCGGGCGGAAAGACCTCCGTCGCGCCGTACGAGCGCACGAACCGGTCCCCCTTGCCGCGCTTGGCGATCCACTCGCGCGTGAGCCGATCGAACTCAGAAGCCACCACCAGCGGGCGCTCCGGCAGCGCCCCGTTGACCAAAATCTCCGAAGGTGCCGCGACGACCAAGCGCACCGTGTCGAGCCCAGTGTCAAGAACCTCGACCACATCAACCCCCAACTCCTGCACCCAATCGGCCCCCGCAAAGCCGAGGTCGCGCGAGCCCGCGTGCAGCATTTCCAGAATCGTCTGGGGCTTCAATATCTTCGCATCAATGCCCGGCAGCGATAACTGCGGGCGATAGCCGCGGCTGCCCAACCTCACCTGCACCCCGGCCGCCGCGAGGAGCGAGAAGACTCCCTCCTGCATCCGCCCTTTGGGCAGCGCCAAGCGCAGCACATTCGCAGAGGCGGCGACCCCGGAAGGCTGTTCCACTGTGTCAGGACGAGGGTTGGACGAGGGCAGCGACGAAGGCGATTGCGGCGACATGGATCTCTCCGATGCCGACTCTGCACGCCGCGCGCCGCCTGAAAACAAGCAACGCCGGCTTACAGGGCCGGCGTTTTCTGGCGAACACTCGTTATCGGAAGTGCGCCATCACCCGGCCATGCTGAATGCATGATGCACATGGTGGTGATGGAACTTGCGGGTGAACATCACAATTACTCTAGCCAAAACACCATTCGAGTCAAGTTTCCTACTGACGCCGGAGCTGAGGCCCTGCGAAGCTCCGGGTACGCATCGCCACTACCCACCCGGACCTTCGAAGACTCAGGTCCGGCGTCATGCGTGCTTGCCAGCAAAGTCACGGCTTCGCTCACGGCCGACGAATGCTCCCATTCGCAACTCCAATGAACCTGATCCCACCGAGCTCAAAGCCTTGGCCCTGCACGATCACTTCGTCACCCACGTACTCCAGAATCTCCTCGCCCACCGGCTCGGTTTCAGTCTTCGCGATGATTGTGTAGCTGAGCGTGCCGTCGGGGGCCAGAGTTACGAGCATCGGCGGAATGCCGCCCCGCACGCACAGCGACGCGCACGCCTTGTGCGTCTTTCCCTCACCGGGCTTCATGGCACCCAGGTAGCACTTGGAGTCGACGATCTCGCCGCGCAAGGTGACCAGCCCGCTGAACGCCGCCTTCAGTTCCGTCCGCGGCACGCCCTGGGCCGGCGCAATTGCATCTTTGCCCTCCGCAAGCTCAATGATCTCGCGCCCGTCGCGCGTCAGCCGATACCCCCGCACCATCACAAACTGCTGATCGAAGGGTGCCGCCCGCTGCCCGCCGTGCTTGCCTCCCTCCACGATCAACCGCGGCGTGACCCCGCCCACCACCTGCCCGTTTCCACCCGGCGACCCACCATCAGACTGCTCCAGCAACAGCGGGTACGGCTTGGAAACAATCGTTCCGGCGAACGTCTTCGGCGCCTCATCCTCCCACACCGCCCCGCCCGGGTCCCCCTGGCGACTCGCCCATCCCAACGCCAGCATCGCCAGCACCCACAGCGTCACCGGCACCACCACACGCACAAACTTCACGTACCGCCGCGGCACCGGCAGATAGCCAACGTACAAGTCGTACTGATCGCGGGCGCCATCCTGCCCACTGTCGCGCGGCGTGTCGCTCATGGCGAAACCTCCGCCGGCGCGGCGTCGCCGCTCGTCGCCGCCTCGACCTTCGCCGGCTCCACCGGCGTGCCCGGCGCGTTGCCCTGCACCCGCACCTCCACCCGCCCACGCGTGATCCGCACCGGGTGCGTCGTGATCTTCTCCACAAACGGCGGCGGCGCACACCCGTCCGCCGGGCGATACGTCCACCCATGCCACGGACACGTCACGCACCCATCAATCACCTTGCCCTCACCCAGTGGCCCACCCTGATGCGCACACACATTGGTGATCGCAGACACGCCGTCCTTGTGGCGAAATACCGCGATTCGCTCCCCCCCTTTGCTGCACACGATGCGGGCCCGATCCATCGGAATGTCCGACGCTGTTCCGGCGTCAATCCACCCCGGCTCGGTCTGCGGCGCGGCCATCTCGTCGAATCTCGTTTCTTTCCCGCCAGCCCGCCAGTGCAGCGACACGACGACCATGAAACCAACCCCAACCAGCCCCGGCCCAAGCCAATCGGTGCTGCCCTGCAACGCCCCCAGCGCGACATGCCCCACCAGCAACGCATACGCCACATACACCATCATGTGCAAGCTCTTCCACGTGCGGGCGGAGAGGTTCTTGAGCCAGAAGTCGTGGCTGGTAGCCGCGAGCACGAACATGATCGCGAGCCCGCCCAGCCCAAGCACCTCAAACGGAAACTCGCGGATCGAGCCGAAGTTCGTGTTGCTGGTAAGCAGGCTCGTCAGCGGATTCAGCACGCCAAAGCCGTGATAGAACCCGGTCACGATCAACGCATGCGTGAGCGCCACCAGGAACGTGACGACCCCCAGATGCCGCCGGTTGTACAGAATCGGCGCGAAGCGCCGATCAAGCCGTGCGAGCGGGCCAATGCACAAGATCACGTGCAGCATCGCAAACGCGCACGAGCCCGTCGCGCGTATCGCCAGAATCTCCGGCGAAACGGCGTGCGTCCCCCGGTGCGTCGCCAACGACCACGCGGCGAACGCGCCGACATACGCCAGTACGCCCCCAACCACGCACAAGTCGTAGATCCGCTTGTGCTTGCTCCACTGCACGGCGACATAACCAACGCTCATGGGTGGCCCCGCTCTTTGGTAGGTCGGCTCTCCGAGCCGACGGCGGCATGGCCCGCACCGACCGCCCGCGATGATTTCGCGGCCTGCCGCGCCACATCATCGCGCCGCGCGGCCACCGCCACCACCAAAAGCAGCGCCGCCACCGGCGACAACAACAGCCACATCACCACATGTCGCGCTCGTTGGCCCCGCGTCATGAGTGCCCCCCATGTCCCGCCGCGTCCGACATCGCCTTCGGCGCCCTCGCCCACTTCACCACCACCCAAGGCCACAACGCCGCCGCGCCCGGCCAAATGAGCAATCTAAAC
>JBAZUW010000106.1:11373-11907 GCA_041661205.1 Phycisphaerales bacterium | reverse complement strand
CGTGGCTTGGGTATCCGAACACCACCGGGCTGCGGGCGATTGATGTGCGGCTGGTGGATTCGCACACTGATCCGGTGGGGGCCGCGGACGCGCGCGCGAGTGAGAAGCTGGTGCGATTGGACCCGTGCTTTGTGTGCTATGAGCCGCCGGGAGATGCGCCGGGGGTGGGCGGGCCGCCGAGTACGCGAAACGGGTGTGTGACGTTCGGCTCGTTCAACTCGGCGCAGAAGCTCAACCCGCGGGTGATCGCGCTGTGGGCCAGGGTGCTGGGGGCGGTGCCGCGGGCCAAGCTGGTGCTGAAGGCGGTGAACTTTGCGGATGAGGGGCTGAAGCGTGAGGTCGGGGCGTGGTTTGAGCGCGGGGGGATCGGGCCGGAGCGGCTCGAACTTCGCGGGCCGGTGAAGGAGCGCACCGGGCACCTCGCGGCGTACCACGACATCGACATTGCGTTGGATACGTTGCCTTATGCCGGCACCACCACCACGTGTGAGTCGCTGGGGATGGGCGTGCCGGTGGTGACGCTGGCGGGGGAGA
>JBAZUW010000106.1:0-11363 GCA_041661205.1 Phycisphaerales bacterium | reverse complement strand
TACGTGGGGATCGCGGCGGCGCTCGCGGCGGATGGGGCGCGGCGGGCCACGCTGCGGGGGGGAATGCGAGCACGAATGGCGGCGAGCGTATTGTGCGATGGGGCGGGGTTTGCGGGGCGGTTTGAGGCGGCGTTGCGGACTTTGCTCGCACGCCCGGGATGAGCGAAGCGAATCCCGAGATCTGCGTGGCGATCAGGACTGAAGCAGAAGAGACTCACCACAGAGACACAGAGGCACAGAGAAGAACGCAAGCCAAGAAGAACGGAGAGGGCGGGAGAGAAGAGAGAGTGTGCACACGGGAGCGGCTGGTGCGATTCATCTCGGGATTCGCGTTGCTCATCCCGGACGTGCGAGCAGTATGCGGTGCGAGGGGTTGAGGGACCATCATGACACAGCGGCGTCTGGAAGAGATCGAGTCGGTCACGCTCATCGTCGGGCTTGAGGTACACGTGGAGCTGGCGACGCGCACCAAGATGTTCAGCCGCGCGATGAGCCCCGCGTGTGTCGCGGCGTATGACGCCCTGCCCAACTCGCTGATCGACCCCACCGTGCTCGGGCTGCCGGGGGCGCTGCCCACGCTCAACCACGCGGCGGTGGAGATGGCGATGGCGGTGGGGCTGGCGCTCTCGTGCCAGATCGCCGCCAAGACCAAGTGGGATCGCAAAAGCTATTTCTATCCTGACCTGCCCAAGAGCTATCAGATCAGCCAGTACGACTTGCCGCTGTGCTTTGATGGGGCGTTTGATTTGCCAGCGAGCGATGCGCTCGGCTACCCGGACTTCGAGAGACCCACCACCCGCATCGGCATCATCCGGGCGCACTTGGAGGAGGACGCGGGCAAGCTGTTGCACGAGGCGCCCGGCGGGCACGCGATTGATGTGACGCTGGCGGACTTCAATCGGGCGGGGACGCCTTTGCTGGAGATTGTGACGCAGCCGGATTTTCGGAGTGCGGATGATGTGGTGCTGTTTAGCCGCCTACTGCGGGAGATTTGCCGATATCTGGGCGTGACCGAAGGCGTGATGCAGCGCGGCCAGATGCGCTTTGCGCCCAACATCAACTGCCACCTGGCCCTGCGCGACGGGCGGCTCATCAAGACGCCGGTGGTGGAAGTGAAGAACCTCAACTCGTTCAAGTCGGTCAAGGGGGCCATCGAGTATGAGCTCGCCCAGCAACCGGGGCGGTGGGTCGCGGATGGGCGCGAGATGGGGCCCGGGGCCAAGACGACGCGCGGATGGGATGATGTGAAGAACCTCACGGTGGTGCAGCGCGAGAAGGAAGACGCGCAGGACTACCGGTATTTTCCGGACCCGGATTTGCCGGCGCTCGAGGTGGATGAGGCATGGATTGATGTGGTGCGCGAGCGAATTCCGGAGTTGCCCTTGGCGCGGCTGCGGCGGTGCGTGGACCAGTACGAGCTGGGCGTGAAAGAGGCTTCGCAGCTTGTTGAGGAGCGCGCCACCAGCGATTACTACGAGAACGCGGTGGAAGGGGTGGTGCAGGGGGGTGTGACGCGACCCCGCGCTGGGAAAGCCGTGGCGAATGTGCTGCTGCAGTTCGGGGCACGCCGGGCGAATGAGCAGGGCAAACCCATGCACGACCTGGGCGTATCGCCCGCGGCCCTCGCGCAGCTCGTGCTGCTGCGCGAGCAAGGTGAAATCAACAACCAGGCGGTGGAGGTGGTCTTCGCGGCGTTGGGCGATGGCGCGGCGGACGCGCGCGAGGTTGCCACGCAGCGCGGCCTGCTGGTGGTGCGCGACGATGCGGCGCTGGCGGGATGGATCGACACCGTGCTCGCAGCCAACGCGAAGGTCGCGGAGGATGTTCGGGGCGGCAAGGTGCAGGCGGTGGGGCGGCTCGTGGGCGAAGTGATGAAGCTCGCGGGGGGCAAGGCTGACGCCAAGACGGTGCGCGAGGCGCTGCTGGCCAAGCTGGGCGTGAAGGCGTAGGACTTCATGAGCGCGAAGCGCGAGCGAGGGTTTCTTCCGTGCTCGGGTGCAACGCAGACCCTCGCTGGCGCTTCGGGCTCGTAGTACAACATATCTCCCACCAAACAAAGCGGCCCCTCTCTCCGAGAGGGGCCGCGTACTGGCTCAACCCTGGTGCCTGATGCCTCGTGCCTAATGCCTTCCTTTACGGACACGCCCCGCCGGCGACCACGTTGATCAGGGCATCGATGTCGCCTTGATCCACGTTGCCGTCGCGATTGAAGTCGGGGTCGATGCCGGTGCCGTTGGGGCCGCCGGCGACGACGTTGATGAGGTAGTCGATGTCACCCTGGTCGGCGTTGCCGTCGTGGTTGAGATCGGAGTCGCACTGGCAGGAGTCGGGGATGCCGTCGCCGTTGGCGTCGGTGGTGTCGCCGTTGGCGATTTCGCAGGCATCGGGCACGCCGTTGCCGTTGCAATCCGGGCCCTGGCTGGCGGTGCTGGGGATGATCTTGAAGATCTCGCCCCCGCTCTGGTCGCAGATGTAGAGCTCACCCTGGTTGTCTTCACCGAAGCTGGTGACGCCCTGGATGGCCTGGGTGCCGCCGGGCGCGAGTTCGGCGGTGCGGTTGACGAGGTTGATGATGGGGCCGGTGGCGGAGCGTTTGAATGTCCAGATGTCGGCGGAGCAGTAGTCGGCGAAGATGTAGTTGCCTTGGAGGCAGGGGATGGCGGAGCCCCGGTAGACGTAGCCGCCGGTGATAGAGCAGCCGTGGATGAAGGTGGGGGCGATGTTCTCGCCGTGGCCGTATTCGAGAATCGGGGGGAAGAGGTTCTGGTCGGAGGGGTTGCAGCCGGAGAGGCCGGTGGCGCGGGTGCCTTCGATGCAGCGCCAGCCGAAGTTGAGGCCCGGGCCCATGCCGGCGGGGACGAAGTTGATTTCTTCGCGGGCGCCCTGGCCGACGTCGGCGATCCACAGGTCACCGGTTTGGCGATCAAAGCTGTTTCGCCAGGGGTTGCGCAGGCCGTAGCAGAAGATTTCGCGATCGCCGTTGGTGCCGTTGAAGGGGTTGCCGGCGGGGGTGCGATAGGGCTTGGCGTTGGCGGGGTCAGCGTCGTCGGCGTTGCCGGGAATGTTGTCGGGGCCGTCGACATCGAGGCGCAGGAGCTTGCCGTAGAGGTTGCCGGTGACGTCCTGGGCGTTGCCGGTGCCGGGGGTGTGGCCGGGGGGTGTGATGGTGGGGGAGTTGCCGCCGCAGTTGGAGTCGTTGCCGCAGCCCCCGTCACCGGTGGCGATGTAGAGGTTGCCGTCCGGGCCAAAGGCGATCCATCCGGCGTTGTGGTTGGCGTCGGGCTGAGGGAAGTCCAGGAGAACCTGCGCGGAGGAAGCGTCGGCGGTGGTGCTGGTGGCATAGGGAGCGTTGGCGCGGTAGCGGGCGACCACGCTGTTGCCGTAGCTCACACCGGCGACCGCGGCCCTCGTGTAGTACACATAGAAGTAGCCGTTGTTGAGGAAGTCCGGATGGAAGGCCAGGCCGAGCAGGCCCTGCTCGCCGCCGGTGGCCACGGGGTTGATGGTGAGGTAGATCGCGGAGTTGAGGGTGTTGCCGGGGATGTTGATGACGCGGATGCGCCCGCTGGTGCTGTTGCGCTGCTCGACAACGAAGAGGCGGTTGTTGTCGCCCCGGGGGGAGGTGACGAACACCGGCCCGGCCAGCCCGCTGGCGATGCGGGTGGTGGCGAGCTGCTGCGCATGGGCGGCGGGGGCCAGCGCGGCGGCCGCCCCGGCGATGATCGCGACGCGGCACAGTGACGTGATGGACGATTTCATTTCAATCTCTCCTGCCCGACAGGGGACCAACCCTGGGGGCGCTCTCGTGCGTTGGCCCCGGCACATGCCGCGGCTCAACATCTCCGGCTCACACTTGCAGCGTCTGAAAGACCACACAACCCCGCGGGCGTGTCTGACGCGATACGCAACCCGCTAAAAGGGGCAGTTGCCCCCCGCCACGATGTCGATGGCCAGGTCGATGTCGCCCTGGTCGACGTTGCCGTCGCGATTGACGTCCGGGTCGCCCCGGATCACGGTTGTTCCTCCGGCCACCACGTCGATCAACGCGTCGATGTCGCCCTGGTCGACGTTGCCGTCGTCATTGAAGTCGGCAAAGCACGGGGGCAGGATGTCGATGGACTGGAAGTCCATCAGCGTTGGAGCGCTCTTGCCCCACTGCACCCACTGGTTGTACGCCGTCTGCCCGGCCGTGTTGGTCGTGTTGTGGTCGCGCAGGAACTCCACGTATTCCTTGCTGGTGGTCTGGTGATAGACCCGCACTTCCACGCGGCTGGTGCCCGGGGGCATGTCGTACGAGGTGTCATCCCAGAACTGGCCGTCGGCGTAGGTGTAACCCGCCGGGGCGGCCTGCACCGCGGCGAACCCGGCGTTGGTAAAGCCCATCGGCGGGATGCGATTGTCAAAGAACCACGTGTTGTTCAGCGCAAAGTGGAAACCCGGCCCGGCCGGCACACCCGCCTGAGCGGCCACCACCTCGTCCACGCCGGAGTCGCCCTGGTACACCTTGGTGTCGAGGGTCAGGTCGGCGGTGGTGGTGTCGTAGTGACCGCGCTCGGCGATGAGCGCGCCCCCGGAGTCAAAGAACTGCACGTTCACCCACATGCGCCGGCCTTCGGCGTAGCCGGTGGGCAGCTTGTGCCCGGTCATGTTGATGACGCGGGTCGTGAGCGTGCCGTTGTCGATGTAGAGCTCGAGGTCGGAAGCCGCGGCCAGCATCCCCTGGGCCCGTTGCACCGACGCCTCGATCCCCTCGGGGGTCATGTTGGTTTCGTCGCTCGGATACAAGTCGTTCACGGCGCGAAGCACCCAGGTGTTGGCGCCGTTGAAGAGGTGCTGGGGCATGTCCGTGCGGAACTCGGCCCCATAGTTGGGGTTGGCGCCGTAGCCCTCGGTGGTGGGCATGTGGCAGTCCTGGCAGGTGGAGACGAGCGGGTTGTTGCCCCCGAAGCGCCCGCCCAGATCGAGCGGGCCCTGGGCGAAGAGGCTGTTGGCCCATTCGCTGTAGGTGCGTTCGACAGGGAACTGGGTGTACTTGTCGCTGTTGGGGTTGCGGGTGTTGAGCGCGTCGAGCGCGTAGGTGCCGTCGGGGCGACGGGTGTAGGCGGGGTTGCTCACGTCGTGGCAGGTGGCGCACATCGACGACTGCTGATGAAAGGGCGACTCGAGCCATTGGTGGGGCGTGACGGAAAGTGCAAACGGGCCGCGGCGGCGGTCCTGCGGGTCCATCACGAACGACCCGCTGTGGGGGTTGACGGGCGGGAAGGGCAACGCGGCAATGATGCTCTCGTCGACCGCCGGGCTTTCGCCTGCGACATAGTTTGGGTTCACCATTCGATGGCAGACCGAGCAGCCCACGCCCTGGAAATCCGTGCCGGTGATCGCGCCGCCCGATGGGTCGTTGCTGTGGCCCACCAGCCACCCCTGGGGGGTGTGACAGCGCAGGCAGAGTTCGCCGGCAAAGCTGGCGTCCTGGTTGGCGATGGCCAGGCAGGCGTAGAACATCGGGTCGCGGGCGGCTTGGCCCATCATGGTGTGCGACCAGCCGGTGAAGGGTTCGGAATCGCCCTGGCTGTAGTTGGAGTGGCAGGTCTGGCAGCCGCTGGCCGAGGCGAGGCGCACCGTCAGGCTGTTGGGCTGCGAACCGGGGATGAAAAAATCGAGCACGGTGGTGCCGATGCCGCCGGAGGCGACGGAGACGGCGAGCACGCCGACGCTGATGCCGCCAACCCAGAGTGATTCAAAGCTTCGGCGAGATGTAGGGCGGCGAATGTTCAAGTCAGAAATCCTTTTCAGCCTCAGGAGCTCAATTCTGTGCAAGCCCACTTCAATAGCCGACGCCCGAGAACCCGTCGCGGCCGACTTCGTCTCGCCTTAACCGCGTCCTTCCGCCGAACCTGCGAATCTGGGCAAGGCTCAATGCCTCGCGAGGTGATTTCAGGCGGCGGCCTGCCGCAGCATGGCCCATGCGGCTTGCCACACCCGTAACGTTCCACAAATCACCCCTTTTTTCAAGTGAATTATTCTCAAAATCGCGATTGCTGCACCGCATTGGCGGGTGAGGTCAGGCCGCGGGTCCGGTAGGCGGCACTTCCACCATCCAAACACCCCGAATCTGAAAAAAACTTCCTTTTTGCCCGCTCTGGGTTGTACACTTCTTCGTCGCAAGGGTTACGGGGAGGAGCATTTCGTGCCGTGCGGACGCGAGGAATCGCGCCTGCCGAGGGCGCGAAAGTTTGGGGCCGTCCGACAGCTTCGGGCACACAGCACGAGACGGAAAACACCATGTCGATACGTACCACCATCTCGGTCGCGTGCGCGGCGGGCCTGTGCTGGGCCGCAGCGACCGCAAACGCTCAGCTTGTCTGCGGCAACGATCAGAGCGGACCGGTCATCTACATGGTCGATGTGACCGGCGTCACCCCGCCTCGCACGCTGGTGACCGGAAACGCGGCGTTGGTTTCCGGGATCGCGGCCGACGAGGTCGGGCGCGTCCTGTATTGGACCAACGGCTCGCAGATTTACAAGGCGGCCTATCAGACGCAAGGCACGCTCACGCCGGTGCTGGTGGGGGCAGTGGCGCCTTCCATCACGGGCCTGGCGTTCGACACGGCGGCACGGAAGTTGTATGGCCGCGCTCCGGACGGGCTGTACGACATCAGCGTGACGACCGGTGCCGCGACCCGGGTCTTTCTCTCCACCGCGCAGGATTTCGGGGGCTTTGACTACGACCCCGCCGCAGACGCGTTCTACGGCTTGAACGATTCGACGCAGACGACCTTGTTGCCGGGCCGTGGCGTGTACCGCATTGATAAGCCTTTGTCGTCTCCAACGTTTACGCGCCTTGCGGACTATCCGGCCGGGGAGTTTGACCTCGACGGGCTGGCCGCAGGTGGTGGGCGGCTGTACATGGTGAACGACACCGGTGCACAGCCGATCTATGTGTATGACCTTGCGACCAGCCGCTATCTGACGCCGTTGACTTCGCCATTCACGGGGAGCATGGGGCCGATCAATGCCGCGGGGGCGTGGGCGCCGGGCATGTTCGTCGCCGGGCCTTCGGCCGATCTTGAACTCACGTGCACCGATTCGCCCGACCCCGTGGTGCCTCCCGGGGGGTTGCTCACCTACACGCTGCAGGTGCGGAACCTGGGGCCGACGGCCGCCACCGGCGTGGTGGTGACGGGCACGTTGCCGGCGGGCGTGACACCGAACCTGCTGAGCACTCCGGGCGTGGTGACGGCCGGTGTGTACACCGCCGCACTGGGCACGCTGGCCTCCGGCGCGGTGGTGCCGCTGACCATCCGCGTAGCGACGAGCGTGGCGGATTCGCTGGTCTTTACGCCGATGGTGACCTCGGCGCTCTTTGACCCCAGCCAGCTCAACAACAGCGCGCTGGTGACGACGACGGTGCGTCCCACGCAGGCGGATCTGTCCGTCAGCGCCCTCGGCCCGCAGCCCTGCACGCGCGGCACCGGCGAAGCGGTGAGCTACACGATCACCCTTGCGAACCAGGGCCCGGACACGGACCCGGGTGCGACCTTGCAGCTCACGCTGCCGGCGGGCGTGCAGGTGTTGTCGTCGACGCCCCCGATTTCCGGTAGCGGGCGCGACTACACCTTCGGGCCGGTCTCCATGGCCAGCAACCAGACACGCACGATCTCGCTGAGCGTCATCCCATCCAGCGCCGGCGAAAACGTGCTCGCCCTCAGCGTCGGAGGCTCGCTCGAAGACCCCGCACCCACCAACAACGCGTTTTCGCTCGCCACGCTCGTCGCCGGCGTGCCTCCCGCCACCTCACCCATTCGCGGCATCTTCAGCACCGTCGCCAACAGCAACAGCTCGCTCGTGCCGGGCATCAGCGGCGTGCGCTTTTCCAGCGTCGGAGGCATCGGCCGCCCCTTCAAGAGCGAAAGCGGGGCGCGCTGGATCGTGCAGAGCGATACCGACGCGCCGGCATCGTCAGATTCCATGCTGCTGGCCGGCGGCGGCACGCAGTTCGCCATGGTCGCGCGCGAGGGCACCACGCCTCTGCTGCCCACGCTGCCCGCCAACACCTATCGCCCCTTCGGCACCTTTGACCCCGTGCAGGGGATCAACGACAGTGGCCAATACGTCTTTTCCGGCCTGGATGCCCGCACCGACACCTCCACCGATGGTTACGTGGCCGCGTGGGATGGCTTCGGCTACCGGCTCATCATGCAGGAGGGGGGCCCGGCCCCTGCGGTGGGCGCGGGCGCGAGCTACGGCTCCAGCCGCGGCAGCGCCACCATCCGCGCCGATGGCTCCACGAGCTTCTTCGCGTCCCTCGCCGGCACCGGCGTCACCGCGTCCACCGACCAGGGCCTGTTCATCAGCGACGGCAACGTGCTTGTGGAGCGCAAAGGTCTTTCCGTGCCGGTGGGCCAGGCCTTTGGCGGCACCTTCACGTACAAATCGTTCGACACCGGCTCGGTCCCCGGCCTCGGCTTCTTCCCCGATGCCTTCGCCTCCAACTGGTGCGTCAGCGCCAACATCAACGCTTCCACCTCGCAGCCTGCCCCCGGCGGGATGGATCGCGTCGCGGTCGTTAGCAACTCCGTGGCGGTGCAGGAAAACGCCCCGCTCAGCGGCACCGGTATTTTCTCCAACGCGCGCGACACCACACCCTTCACCGCGTTGCTCATGGACCCCGAGGGCACCAGCTACTGCATCGGTGGCTCCAACGACGGCACCGACTGGGTGCTGCGCAACGGCTTTCCGCTCACTACCTCCGGCAGCCAGATCGCCCCGGGGGAGAGCGAACTGTGGACGCGGCCGGCCGGGGCGACCAATGCCTATTTCCTGGCCGCGGGCAATCGCATTGGCGATGTCGTTCTCGGTGGCTACACCAACGGCCCGGGGCTTAACAACCTCGCCCTGGTGCTCAACGGCTTTCGCGTGCTCATGCGCGGCAATGACCCCGTGGATGTCAACAACAACGGCGTCTTCGATGATCAGGTGTACGTGCGCGATGTGAAGCCCTACCACGGCTTTGTGAGCGACGACGGCTACCTGTATGTAGTCGTGACGCTGCGGAGCAACGATGCCGCGAACTGCGGCGGACAAGACACCAGCGTCGGCGAAGCCCTCGTCCGCATCGCGCTGAACCCTGTGGAAGTCACCCCCTGCGACCCGGACCTCAACCAGGACGGCAACGCTGATCAAGGCGACATCGACTACCTCATCAACGTCGTCGCCGGCGGCCAGAACCCGACGTTCATCGACCCCGACTTCAACCACGACGGCAATGTCGATCAGGGTGATGTTGACGAACTGGTGAACGTGGTGGCGGGCGGGCCGTGTCCGTGAGGGGAAGGGACTAGGGACTTTGCTCTGAGCCACATTCCGGACACCGCCGAGAACGAGTCCGATCCTCGGGATAGCCGCACTTAAGACATAGATAGCTTAATCTGCGATTTCGCTTTTTCACAATGTAAAATGCAGTTGGGATAGGCATCAATAGGCAGCCTATGGAGAGAGCCGATAGTAATGCCTGACGCCAAATTACCCGCATTGGAATTATGATAGTACTGTTTCGGAACTTCCATGGGGTCGTCCAGTTGCCCGTCATGCTCGATATTCTGCCATCAGTTGTCTGCACAAACTGATATTTAATCCAAGGGAAGGGGAGGCCAAAGGCTCGTGCCTCTGAGGCCGAGACGGCGGGGGGTCTATTGTTTGCGGCATACCCCATAAGATTCTCACGTACTCGCCCAATACCTATGGCAATATACCATTCAGTAGCAACCTTGTATCCAAAATCGGTTTGTTTAGTTATGCCAGGTCCATTGCTGCCTAGTGCTCCGCTTGCAGATAACGCAGGTTGAGTTAGCGTGACCGGACTCGCCCAGAGGATCGTGCATGCCAATGCGAGCAGGCATTGTATGCTCATGAGGCTTAGCATTGCCGAAACGAACGCCGCGGCGTATCTAACGTTTTTTTGTACCATAAGTCACACTGTGGCTGTGATCTGCAATTGAGCGGTGAAGATGGAATCGTGCATCTAGCAGTGACATATGATGGGATGAACAATGTTGCTACCCGCGTATCGCAGGCTTGACTTGGGACCAGTTGTAAGGAAGATTGGGCACGGAAATTGAAGGGCTTGCGGGTCCGAAAAAACGCCTCTTGGTTGTAAGTAAGGCAGTTCCCCTTGTGCGCAATCAGACGAACAGAGCGACGCGAAGGAAGGTCTTCAGTGGATTCTCCCGATTCTTGAGTGCTTTAGCTTACGAGCTGCGGCGACGTCGCAAAACCAGTACCGGGATTGTTCCGAGCAACGCCAAGGCTCCTGGCGTGGGTACAGAGGACGCAATGCGTAGGCCAAGACCAGCTCCGGGATAGGTTGGGGACTCGCCACCCGAAGGAGATCGTGTAAGATCACCGCCTGCCGCATACTGATTCCAGTGGCTTCCGTCATAAAGCCGGAAGCGCGGGTACGGCTCTCCAGGGTCGCCAACCGACGCTTCTAACCACTCACTCGCTCCCCCCGCCGTGTCATACAGCCCGAACGCGCTGGTCACGTCGTAGGCTCCCAGCGGCACCGAGTAGGGGTTCTGGCCCGGAAATGAGAAACCATCCCAGCCTGCATTCGCGGTGGTGGGCTGGCCGTTCACCGTGAATCCCGGAGGGCCGTACACCGGGTAATCGTCGCTCTGGTTTGCATTGGCCCACCAGCCGCCCTGGCCTGGGCCATTCTTGTTGGGGTCGTAATGGGCCGCCTTCATCCACTCATCGAGCGTGGGAATCCAGTACGTCGCTCCGGGGCTGTGGGAGATCTGATCGGTGAAGAGCGAACCGTTGTTGAAGTAACCGAAGGTGCTGACGTCATAGGCGCCTGACAGGAACGCGCTGCGATCGCTACTCTTCCCGTTGGTGAGCCAGTTGCAGTACACGGCACAGGTGCGCCAATCCAGGCCGCTCACGGGAATCATCTCCTTGCCGGCGGTGACAGTCCATTGGCCGCCCGAGGATCGCGCCCCCCACACCAGCGGCCTGATCACAAATGGAATGGTGTCGCCAGCCGGGCGGATAAGCGCCGCATTCATGAACTCGACCCACTGGGAAGTGGTCACTTCAAACTGGCCGATGCGGTAGCTGTAATCCACCGCACCGCGGTTGTTGTTGACGCCGCCACCGGTCCAAGGTGCGTTGCCGGGCGAGCCGATGGTCACGAACTGGATGCCGCTGGGGTCGGGCTGGGCGCAGAGCGGCCGGGCGGCTACGCCGCAGGCCACGAGCATTGCCAGGTACAAGCGCATGCAGGAAACCCTCCGGGTGCCCTGCCGCTCTCCTCACGCGTAGGGGTATACCGGGCTCGCGGGGCTCTGGTTGCGGGCTTGTGA
>JBAZUW010000105.1:0-11942 GCA_041661205.1 Phycisphaerales bacterium | reverse complement strand
TTTTGGTACGGCCGGTGAAGCTGGTGGGGGGTGCCACGCTGTACGCGAGGGTCGGTGAGCTGGCGGGAATCGCGATGCTGGTGCCGTTGGCGATGATGGTGGTGGGGGTGGGGTTTGTCGGGCTGATGGCGCGCTGGCGACGGACGGCGCGAACCGCGGGCGCTGCTGGGGAGTAGAGCGGGCGGATCAGGCGTGCCGATATCAGGTGCTTGGCCGGGTGCGGGGCGAGCTTGATAGAAAACGCAGAGGAGGCAGCATGAATGTCGGGCGCTTGAATGGTTTGTTGGCGGCGGGTTGGCTCCTTGGCGCACTGACCGGCTGTGCGGCGGATCGCCCCGGGACGGCGCCGGGTGAAGCGACCAAGCCTGCGCCGACGACCGGCGCGGTAGGCACTTTTGCGGTGACGCCGACGACCACGCTGCCCCCGCCTGAGGTGCGAGAGCTGTCGCAGATCGCCCAGTCGCAGCTTCGCGAGCGGGCAATCGAGGCGGTGCAGGCCGCGGCGAAGAGCCCGAATCCGCAGATTCGCGCGAACGCGGTGGAAGCGGCAGGGTTGGCGGCGGTGCGATTGAGCAAGATCATCGATGCCGGATTGTCGGATGAGAGTCCTGCGGTGCGCACCGTGGCGGCCCTTTCGGTGGGTCGGGAGCACCTGGTCGATTTGGCGGATCACGCGAGTCTGCTGTTGCAGGACCCTTCGCCCCATGTGAAAGCCGCGGCGATCTTTGCGATGGCCAAGTGCGGGCTGGCGGTTGATCAGACGCCCCTGGCGACGATGCTGCTGCGGGACCCGTCGCCATGGGTGCGACGCAACGCGGCGTTCATTTTGGGGGAGATGGGCAACCCCAGCGCGATGCCGCTGCTGCGGGCGGCGGCGCGGCAGGGGCTGCAGGGGGCGACGCCTGAACAAACCAAGAACTTCGAGTTGCAACTGGACGAGGCGATGGTGAAGCTGGGGGACAGCCGGGCCCGCGAGGCGATCCGGGCGGCGTTGTACCCCTCCCGCCCGGAGGAGCTTGAGGCCACCGTGCTGGCGATTCAAATTATCGGCACGACCAAAGACCAGGCGGCCATCGATCAGTTAATCCACCTGGCCGACTACGCAGACCCCAAGGGTCAGCAGTACCCCCCGGAGATTCGCCTGGCGATCGCGGGCACGTTGGCGCAGGTCGGCCTACCGAAGGGGGATTTTGTGGTGGAGGAGTATGTGGCGGATGCCTCGCCGGGTGTTCGGGCTCAGGCGGCCTGGGCGTATGGGTACATCGCCTCGCCCAAGGCGATTAGCCGGCTGGACGGGCTGCTGAATGACGCGGAGGATGGTGTGCGGATTGCCGCGGCTGCCGGGGTGCTGCGGGCGGTGAAGTAGATTTAAGGGGCGGGGCCAGTTCCGCTCGTTTTTGAGGGCGGGGGCGAGCGGGGTGAAACCGGCGGGGCTGCGGCCGGTAGGATGAATCGAGCCCGCCGACAGGGCCAGCGTGCACGCCTCCGGGGAAGTTGCTATCCTTGGACCCTCCCGGGGCCAGCCGCCTTGGGTGGCCGGTTTGAGCCGGTAGCCAACGCAGTTTGCCTTGAACGCGGGCGGAGAGTCCGCGGGTCGCGAAATCCATGGGTTGCACCCGGGCCGGGCATCGGCCTTTGGTGCGAGGTAGGAGTTCAACGTGCACGTTCTGACGAAAGTTTTCGTAGTTCTGTCCGTCGTCCTGAGCATCGTGCTGTCGTCCATGGCGGTGGTCTACGCCGTGAATGTTGACCGGGTGCGTAGCGCCTACGTCAGCCTTCAGGCGAAGGAGGCGGCCACCAACGCGATCTACAGCAACACCGCGTCAGCCGCGGCGACTGCCCAGACGAAGTCCGCCGCTCAGTTGGCGGAGGTTCAGAACGCGTTGAACGACGCTGTGGCGGCGAATCGCTCGCTGCAGCAGGAGCAGGCCAACCTGCTGACCGCCAAGAACAAGGCGGAGGCGGCCCTGTCGAGCATCGAGAGCAAGATCGCGGAGCTGGGCGAGACGGTTCGCACCCAGGCCGCGCTGATCACGAGCTATCGCGACGAGAACTCCTCGCTTCGCAACAACGAGCTTACCTATCGCCAGCGGGCCCTTGAGATGGATGAGCGCCTGTCTGACCTCGAGAGCCAGCGCGAAGTGCTGGATCAGCGGTACAAGGCGACGCTGGAGCAGATCGCTGACCTGCAGAAGCAGCTCTCGAGCGGCGGCACCGCCACGGCCTCGGCCGGTGGCGCGTCCCAGCCGTTTGTGTACTCCGGCCCTCGGATTCAGGGGTCGATCGAGGAAGTGCAGCAGGACGCGGCGACGGGCCGCCAACTGGTGCGGCTGAATGTCGGCACCAACGACCGCGTGGCCAAGAGCATGAAGTTTCTGGTGGTGCGTGACAACCAGTTCCTGTGCAACGTGGTGGTGACGCAGCCGGACCTTCGCTGGTCGATCGGCGTGATCGACACGCTGAACAAGAACGTGGACGTGCGCCCCGGCGACCAGGTGCTGAGCCGGGCCAACTGAGGTTGGCCTTGGAGCAGGCAGATTGCTGAACGAGTTTGTGCCAGATGAGCGATGGATCGTGGCCGCGGGTGACGCGGAACGCTGAATGACCGGAGAAACGACATGAGCCAGTACGGCATGCAAATGGCAGGAACCCGCGCCCGTCGCGGCCCTGTGCCCGACGTGTACACGGCCCTGGCGGCCCTCTCGACGCTGATCGTGCTGGCCGCGTGCATCGTGATGTGGATCGCGGGCAGCGGGGTGGGCAAGGGCGGGAGCGCCTTTGGGATTCAGGAGGCGGGCAAGATCGAGCTGCCGGCTCAGAAGTAGCCGGAGCGAGTTTCAGGTAAGGTGGTCGGGCTAGTTCCCGGCACGACCTGTTGGGACTGACGGCTGGCCGGTGAAGTGCCCTGTGGACCTGATGCAGGGAATTCTTTCC
The DNA here is from genome assembly GCA_041661205.1 of Phycisphaerales bacterium. Lineage (GTDB taxonomy): Bacteria > Planctomycetota > Phycisphaerae > Phycisphaerales > UBA1924 > RI-211. The sequence goes on along the minus strand of JBAZUW010000105.1, from coordinate 9,008 downwards.
GGGCCTCACCGAAACTTGACACAACGGCGAAGGCGACTACCTTTCTTCCCCCTCGCAGTGCGAGGGCGAAACGCGAAACGACGGCCGCCGCGAGCGAAAGCTGGCGACGGCGCAAAGACTTGGGGCGGTAGCTCAATTGGTTAGAGTACCGGACTGTCGATCCGGTGGTTGCGGGTTCGAGTCCCGTCCGCCTCGTTTGAAAAGGCCCTGCATTGCGGGGCTTTTTTCATGGACAGAGTGGCCGCGCATTCGGGGTTTGTCTGCGTGTGCTGAGAAGCTGTTCACGGAGTGCGTTGCCGAAGTGGGTACTCCGCCCTTGTCGAAACTCACCACACGACATCCACATCCTCGATCACCACCCGGGCCCAGTGCAGGTGTGATGTGGGCGAGTATCCCGATGCGGAGAGTTGATCAAGTCCGGACCAGGGGGCTGCATCCGGCGGGGTTGGGGCCTGGGTATGAGGCTCCAGGGTGACGCTCGCGCGGCACCGGTGCGTGCCAGTTGAGATTTCCCACGACCACGCTGCGGGCGTGATGTCGAGGGAGCCGAGCGTCAGCGGAGTGCCACCCGCGAGAAGTTCGCGTCGGACTCTCAATAGCCTCCACGTGAAGAAGAGCTTGGCGTCGTCGGTGGTGGGAAAGCGGAGGAAGCCGGCGCCGGTGGCACCAGGGTTGGCGGCCCAAGCATGGCGGATGTTGGTGAGAAAGTGCTTGCGGGCGGCGAAGTCGACGGGGCGGCGATTGTCGGGATCGACCAGTGACAGGGCGAGGCACTCGGTGCCCTGGTACCAATCCGGCGTGCCGGGGAAGAGTGCTTTGAGCATCAGGGAGGCGACGGAAAGGCGGGCCGCGAGCTCGCTGGTGTGCTGTGCCAGGGCGTCGAGCTGTAGCCGCAGATGGGCACAGTGCCCGGAGTCGAGAAAGTGTGTGACGGCGGCCTGACACGCGTGTTCGTAGTCAGGGTTGGGTGAGGTCCAAGAGGTGTGCACTTTGGCTTCTCGCACGGCCTTGATGAGGTATGCGGAGAGACGCTCCGCGAGATTGGGGGGTGGAGACTCATCGGGGTGCTGCGGCCAGATCGAGGCGGCGGCGTGCAACATGAGCGAGATATCGGCTGGAGTGAGGCGAGGGCCCGTGGGCGCGGGGACGACTTGGAACGCCAGATCGAGAATGGATTGCCACTGCGGGGTGACATAGGTAAGTGCGCCGAGGCGGGCCCGGGCATCTTCGGAGCGCTTCGCGTCGTGGGTGTCGGTGGCGTTCATCGCCAGCGGTCGGGAGAGCCGCGTGGCGGCCAGCGACTTGAGAAGCGAAGTGACGCCAGCACGAGGCGCGAGATCGACCGGCTCAGTGCCGACGTCGTTGAGCACCACGCAGGCGACATCGCGGTAGAGGGCGGTATCTTCGATGCCCTTTGCGGCGAGGGGTCCGGTGAACTGTTGCCACTTGAGAACGGTGCTGAGAGCGACGGAGAAGAGCGGCCCGCTGGCGAAGGGCCCCGAGAGCGTCAGGAAATTGGTGAGCGGGGCGACGACGTGGCGAGCGGAGTCGTTGGAAAGAGCCGCAGCGGCCGAGGCGGCGGCGCTGCGTATGCGGTCGTTATCAGGCTGGGGCATTCCGGACTCATCCGCGTAGGTGCGGTAGACGCCGATGCGGGCGGAGATGGCAATCAACGCGCGGCGGACATCGTGAGCGGAGAATGAATGCCCTGCGGCATCGAGGCAGGCCTTGGCGGCTTCGCATAGGCGAGAGAGCTCGGGGGCGAGCAGGGTGGCGGCCACATCTTCCTTGCAGCCGATGGCCAAAGCATGAAAATCGTTGGTTGCGGCGCCAGTGTGGGCGGCATGGGCGCGCAGGGCGTGCTGGCCTTGTTGGTGGGTGATGGCGTGGGCGGCGAGCGCGAGGAACTCGTAGCCGGTGGCGCCGTTGATCGGCCAGCCTACGCGCATCGCTTCGCCCAAAGCAAAGATCTTTTCCGCGAAAATCAGCGGCTCGGGGCGGCCATGCGTGGCAGTGTTCAGGGAGGTGCGGAGGCGCTGGAGGTATTGCCGGGGGTCTTTCAGTCCGTCGATGTGGTCGACGCGGACACCGTCGATGGAGCCGCGGGAAGCGAGATCGAGGATGAGCGAGTGCGTGCGATCGAAAACCAGCGGATCTTCGACGCGAAGGCCCGCGAGGTCGGCAATGTCGAAGAAACGCCGGTAGTTGATGCGGGTGAGGCCATCGCGCCAGAAGGCGAGCTCGTAGTGCTGCTCGTCGAGCAGTTCGCGCAAGTCGCCGGCATCGGCGTTATCCGGGGGAACCGGAACGTCGTCGCGAAGCGGAAAGACCTTGTCGAAGTACTGCAACACCGTCTCGCCGTCGTCACGGCGAAAGAGCTTGAGTTCACTCTTGGAGATGGCGTCGTCGAGGGATGCACCGAGCACGGGGAGCACGACCTTGCCTGAGGCGCTGTTCCAATCGACATCGAAGAACTGATCGAACGACGAGCCCTGCCCGTGCTTGAGTAGGCCGAACCACCACGGGTTATCGTGGTGCGCGGCCATGTGGTTGGGCACGATGTCGATGATGATGCCAAGCGCGTGCCGCCGCGCCGAGTGCACAAGCGTGCTGAACGATGCCTCTCCTCCTAGCGCCTCGCGCAGGCGGGTGGGGCCGGTCTGGTCGTAGCCGTGCGTGCTGCCGGGCCTTGCTTCAAAGATGGGCGACAGGTACAGATGCGAGATGCCGAGGTCGGCGAGGTAGGGCACGATGTCGGCGGCGGCGGCAAAGCCGAAGTCGGGGGTGAGCTGCAGGCGATAGGTGGCGACGGGAGACGGGGGCGGGCTCACACAAGCACTCCAAGTGCCGCACCGAGGTCACGGATGGTTGACTTGGAGTCTTCTGAAAGAGCGGAAGCCTCGGCGCCGGTGATATCCAGGAGCGGGCGGATCCGGTCGACAAAGTGCTCCTGAAGTGGCCAGAGATCGACGTTGAACGGGAGGCTCTTGAGGAGAGACACCAGGGGAAGGATTTGGATCGCCGTTCGCAATGGCGTATCGGCGGAGGCCGCGATGGCGAGGGACATGGCGTGCGATACGGCGAGACTAAGAGTTTGCTCATCGAGGGCGATGCCGCCCCGGGATGCTTCCTCGATGATCTCTGCGGCGCGGACGAGGTCGGGGCTGGGAGATTCGAGGATGTGCCGAAGGGTTTGCGTGAGTACGAACGATCCGGTCATCTTGATACGGCGCGGCACGGTGAGGTTCATGGACTTGAGGAATCGTGCCAGCGGAGCGTTCTGCTCGTAGATGGCGCGGTACGAGGCGTCGATCTGTTCGAGCGCGGGTTCCAAGATGCGGCGGACCACAGCATGCTGCTCATCGCGGAAGAGCGAGGCGATGGAGTAAGAGGTGCCCCCGAAATCGCGATCCATGAGGCGGATGACTTCGGCGAAGTCGGCGCGATCAAAGGCGGCTTCGGCGGCGGTGCGCACGGAAGCGAAGGCTTCATCACCGGCGAAGGGGCGCACGCCGCAAGAGACGGTGTGGTCTCCAAGGTGGAGGGCACAGAAGGAGAGTTGGGCTTCGTCAAAGTCGATGCCGGAGCGGAATGTGGCGTGACCGACGACGAGACGCGCGCGGCCGGAAGTGAGGCGGGACGTCGAGTCGCCGATGATCTGGTAGGCGTGAACGTTGCTGGATTGACCGTCGAAGAGGCGAGCGACGGCGTAGTGAGCGGCGACGCGTTCCAGGGTGAGCATGGCGGGACGGACACTGAGTTCGTACACGGCGCGGCCGTTTGGCGCGTGCTTGTCGCTGCCGCGGGCTTGCTCCAGGCGGGTCAGGAAGTCGGCTTCCATCTCCAGGCCCAGGACCAAGCGAGCCAGTTGCACGACGCGCGAGCTGTACTGGATCACCTGCACAGTTTCGATGCCGGAGACATCGTCGAAGAACCAGGCGCAGCTGGTGTACATCAGCATGGCGTGGCGTTGCAGCTCCATGAGCTGAAGGGCCGCGGTGCGTTGTTTGCTGTCGAGCGGTGCGCGGGCGTGTTCGGTGAGGAAGCGATTGATGGACTCGGGCGAGCGGTCGAGAATGACCTCGATGTAGCCGTCGCGTGCGGTCCAGGGGTCATTGAACAGCGTCTTGCCGACTTCTTCGAACTTCGCGGCGACCGTATCGCGGAGCCAGTCGAAAGCGTCCCGCAGCGGGGCACGCCACTGCTGATGAAACCCGGCGCGGCCTGAGTTGCAGCCACAGTCGGATCTCCAGCGTTCGACGCCGTGCACGCAGCTCCACGAACTGTCTTCGTGGATGCGGGCCTCCATGGTGGGGGGGTGGCGGGTGAGATACAGGGCGTAGTTGATGAGTTCGACGGAGGGGTCTTGCTCGATGTGTTCGAGAGCCGCGGCCAGGGCCATCTCCCCGTGGCGATGGTGGTGGCCGTAGCTTTCGCCGTCGGTGGCGATGTGCATGATCTGGTCGTGGGAGCGGCTGTCGCTGAAGCCGCTCATGAGGCGGTCGGCGAAACGCTCGCCGCTGTTGAGGAGGCCTTCGAAGGCGACGCCCTGCGAAACCGGGCCGTCGTAGAAGAACAAGTTGATGGCGTTGCCGGAAGGGAGGCGGCAGAGGTACGCGCGGGTAGGGTCGACGCCTTCGCGGACTTCATCCCACGGGCCATCACCGATGGGGCGCACCGCGGCACATTGGCGCGGCGCGAGGACCGTGAAGCGCACGCCGGCGGCGGCCATTGCTTCGAGAGTCGGCGTGTCGGCGGCGGTCTCGGGCATCCACATCCCTTCGGGGCGGCGGCCGAAGCGTGATTCAAAGTCGCGCATGCCCCACAGCACCTGCGTGCGACGATCTCGGTCGTTGCACAGCGGGAGAATCGCGTGGTTGTATCCCTGGGCCATCGCCGAGCCGTGACCTTCAAAGCGGGCGGCGCTGGCGGCGTCGCTCTCGAGCAGGCGGGCGTAGCCATTCGGGGTCTGGTCTTTCATCCACGCCAGCAGCGTGGGGCCAAAGTTGTAGCTCATACGCGCGTAGTTGCTCACGATGCGTTCGAGCAGGCCGTGTTCGTCGAGGAGCCGGGCGCGGGCGTTGGTTTCGTAGCACTCGCGGGCGATGCGTTCGTTCCAGTCGTGGGCCGGGTACGCCGATTCCTGCATTTCAACGGCCTCGAGCCAGGCATTCTCGCGAGGTGGCTGGTAAAAGTGGCCGTGTACGCACAGATATCGCCGACTCATGAAAACTCCTTGGAGGCCTGCAAAAGCAGGGCAGACTTGGCTGCGATCGTGATTGGGGTAAGCGAGTTGATGGTGGCGGGAAGGTGAGATCCTTCACCACCCCAGCGTGTATCGTTGGAATCGAGCAACACGGCCCATGGCGAGTTCGGCAACGTGCCGAGCGTGTTGAGCGAGGTGTGCGTGGGCGACATTCCGACGTTGGCGATGACGACAAGCTCCGGCGAGCCGGAATAGATGATCGAGACGAGCGACCCGCTGGTGCTGGCAGTGACTTCGCGCGAGCGGCTGGTGAGCTTGAGGGAGGCGCGAAGTTCCAGCAGTGTGGTGTAGTACTTGAGCATGTTGGCGTGATCGCCGGACGTACGCGTTTCCCACGTGAGCTTGGAGCGGTTGAAGGTTTCTACGGCTTGCGGATCAGGAACGCCATCGGCACCGACGAGTTCCGCAAACTCCGCTGCGCGGCCTCGGCGCACGGCTTCGATCAGCGACGCGTCTGAGTGACTCACGAAGTACTGGAAAGGCGCGTACTCGGCGTATTCCTCGCCCATCCAGAGCATGGGTGTAAATGGCGAAAGCAGCACGAGGGCGGCCGCGGTGCGAGCTCCGTCGAGGCCGGCGGAATGGTCAAGGCGGTTGCCGGTCGCACGATTACCGACCTGATCGTGATTCTGCGTGAAGACGACAAGCGCGCTGTGGGCGATGTCCGGCGCGGGCGCCCCGTGGCGCTTGCCGTGCCCGCTGGAGTATTCGCCCGCGAAGACGTAGCGGTCGCGAATGGCTTTGGAGATCTGAGCCACATCGCCGAAGGGCGCGTAATAGCCACGACGGTCACCGGTGATGGCGGTCCGGATGGCGTGGTGGTAGTCGTCATTCCAGCAGCCGTCGAGGGCGTAACCGCCGCGCTCGCGGGGCCGGATCAATCGGGGATCGTTGTCGCTGGATTCGGCGATGACGAGCACTCGGCGTCGCTGCGCGGCCGCGGCGTCGTGCACGCGCATCGCGAGCTCCTCGATGAAGGTAACGGCCGAGTGATCGATGATGGCGTGCACAGCGTCAACGCGAAGTCCGTCAATCCCGCAGTCGCGCGTCCAGTGCAGGGCGTTCTGGATAAAGAACTCGCGCACGTGGTCGGAGTCGCGCCCATCGAAGTTGAGGGGAGCGCCCCACGGCGTCTTGTACTTGTCGGTGAAGTACGGGCCGAACTCGGCGAGGTAGTTTCCCTCCGGGCCGAGGTGGTTGTACACCACATCAAGAAATATCGCCAGGCCTTGGGTATGGCAGGCGTGGATCAGCCGCTGAAGCCCCGCAAGACCGCCGTACGACCACTGCGCGGCGAACAAATTTACACCGTCGTACCCCCAGTTGCGATTGCCCGGGAACTGGCCGATGGGCATGAGCTCGATCGCGCTGACGCCGAGTTCGCGAAGGGCGGCGAGCCTGGGAATGATGGCGTCGAACGTGCCTTCGGGCGTGAAGGTGCCGACATGGAGCTCGTAGATCACGTGGTCGGCGAGCGCCGGATTCTGAAACGCCGTTGTGGTGTTGGTACCTGCGGGCTGAATCACCATCGACGGGCCATGTACGCCTTCGGGCTGCGCACGCGAGGCGGGATCGGGGCGGCGGCGACCATCCGCATACTGAATCTGATACAGCGTGCCGGGCGGGGCGTCGGTGGTGAGCGTGTGGTAGCCGTTGAGGGGCGTCATCTGGACCGCGCGGGCGGCGGCAGGGAACAAGAGTTCCAGTCGCTCATGCAACGGCGCCCACACGGTGAAGGATGTGCGGGAATCATCCAGCGAAACCGAACCCAGCTTCGGCAGAGGGGAAGACATCAGTGAAGCCCTTTGCTGGAGCGAGGGCGACTTTGGGGGCGCGGTTCCGCGCTTTGCCGCTCTGCGCGAAGGGCCGCGAGGGAGGTCCTGATGTCTCGACGCGTGAGGATGGCGCGAAGGGATTTGGCGGCCTTGCGCTGCCAGTTGGGGTGCTGCGTGCTGGTGCCGGGCACGTTCTGCGGCCGGCGTTCGCCCCACAGGTCTTCGAGGTTGACCAGTGTGATCGGTGATGGCCCGAGGGCCTGGAGACGCATGAGCGACATCGCGACCTGCGTGCTCGAGGCGCTGGGTAGGCGGCGCTGCTTCAGCGCCGCGGCGATCGCGCGTCGCGTCACAGTGCGGGATTGCCGCTCTCGGGCCGCGTTGGCTTCGTCGGTGTGGTTCAGCGCCTCGCGCATGGTGACGTCGTCGGCATTCCAGAAACCTGCAAATGTGGGCGTGTCGTGCGTGTTCAGGCTGGCTAGAGAGTGTGCGGTGCCAGTGTGAAGCGTGGGTGAAGTTGGGTCAAAGCAAAACTGTTGGACGTGCATTCCCAGAAGCCCATTTGCGTGCATGAGCGTGCGAACTTCCGGCGGCACGGTGCCGAGGTCTTCGCCGACGACCATCGCGCCCGCGCGAGCAGCCTCGATCATCACAATCGCGAACAGTTCTTCTTGCGGATAGCGCACATACGCGCCGGCCCTGCCGCTCATGCCTTCGGGCACGCAGTACATACGGTAGAGGCCCATCACGTGATCAATGCGCAGCACGCCAGCAACCGAGAGCATTCGCCGTAGCACGGCGCGGAGGTGTGCATAGCCGTCGGCCCGGCCGGCGGCCGGGTGCATGGGCGGGAAGCCCCATATTTGCCCGGCGGCGTTGAGTTCGTCGGGGGGCGCGCCGGCGGAGATGCCGTGCAGGAAGAGATCCGGGCGGGTGAGGGTGTCGAAGCCCCCGGCGTGTACGCCCACGGGGAGATCGAGGTAAAGGGGGCTGCGTCCCGCGCCGGCGCCGCGAAGCGTGCCGATCTGCCGGGCCGCGATGGACTGCGCGTAGAGGTACATGTCGATGTCGTGCGGGCGAAGGGTTGAATGGTCGATGTGCCCGGCACGCCATGCTGCGGGCCAGTGCTGCCAGGTGGTGCCCGTCGCGTCAACGGCGGCCCGGAACTCGGCGTATCGCGTCGTCTCGGCGTTGATGCTGCCGATTATTGCCGCCCAGCGACGAGGGGAAGCCCGCGCGGCCGACGCCATGGCGCTCAGTTGGCGACGAGCCACCATCCAGGCGCGCCGGTAATCAACGAGCGAGGAGTCTGAACGCTGGCGGGCTGACGCGACGGTTGCTACGCCGCTCGTGGCTTTGCGTACCTCGGGTGAAGTCCACTCGGGTGTCTCACGCGGGTCGACGAAGAGTTCGTTCCACATGAGTCGCGAGACGGGCGCGTACGGGCTGGGGTCGCAGGGGCGATCAAGGAAAGCCGCGAAGAGGGGGAGCGTGCCGACCAACGCCCCGGCCGTGCGCTGCGCCCATTCGCAGAGTTCGCGCAGGTCTGAATAGCTGCCTACGCCCCACGGCCCCCCGGGCGTCACGCTGTAGAGCGGCAAGAACACCGCGAGGCGGCGGCCCGCCTGCGCCACGATGTGCGACAAGGACTTCGGCTTGGCCAGCACAAACCCGCGAATATCGCGCGGGCCGACGCCGATCGCGATCTCGTGTACCCCGAGCGGGAGAGGTTGGTCGCAATGCGCCGTGAACACGCCCGGCGATTTGGATTTGGAGAGACGAACATCCAGGCGCCGACCGTCTTCGAGCATCAGCTGTGCCGCTGGCGCGTGTCGCCCGTGTCGCGCTCCCGCCGCGCCGATGTTGACCTGAAACGATCGGACGCCGGCCAGCGCCACCATCGCGCAGGCGGCACCCGTATGGGAACGCGTTCCGATCGCGTCCACGAGCGTGCGCACTACCTCTGG
>JBAZUW010000104.1:6065-11958 GCA_041661205.1 Phycisphaerales bacterium | reverse complement strand
AGCCCGACATACACCGGTACATTCTCCATGACCTGTTGCTCCTTGATGGGATTGCTTGTTCCCGCCGGGAGTGTTTCCCGGCTGGAGCAACAGGTCTTCATACCCATCGGACCTTACGTGCCACTGACCTGTTCAAGCTTTGTTGATCAGGTCAGTGCCGGAGACCCGCATCTCCCCCACGCCGCACTGACCTCGAAGCGAGGTCAGTGGCACGACTTTGACTACATCCGCGCAGCTCACACAACTGCCTACTTCGGGCTCGGAAACTTCAACTTGTCCTTCAACAAATCCCCCAACCCTTTCTTGATGAGGTCCTCGGGCTTCAGGCTTTTCAGCAGGTTCTTCCCCGCCAGCTCAAAGTCCGGCGAGGTCGTCGGCTTGTTCAGCGGCCCCTTGGTCCGGAACGGCACCAGCGTCAATGCATCCAGCACGGGCGACGCCTTGCCCAGGAACCCGCCCATGCCGCTCATGAACGCCTGCGAGGCTTTGTCGCTGAGCGCCCCAAACGGCACCCACGTGATCACGTCCACCTGCCTCTGCACCAGGTCCACGGTTCCCTCGGTCTGCACATTGAACTCACCAAACGGCACGCTCCACTTGTCGTAGGTCACGATGCCGCTGCGGATCTTGAGGTCCAGCGGGTCCAGGCGCCGGCCCAGCGACCCCTCGGTCTTCTGGTTCAGGGCACTCAAGATCTCTTTGAAAGCGCCGCTGGTTTCAAAGCGGCACTCGCCCGGCTCCACCCGCACATCGCCGTTCAGCTTTGTCAGGTCATTATCCAGCGGCACCTGCAGGTTGCTCCCCGTCACATTGCCCGCCTGCTGCTTGCCCGTCTTCTCCACGATACCAATCAGCGGCATCACCCCGATGTACCGGGCGCTCATCGCCGAGGTCAACTCGATGATCCTGATATTCAGCGGCTGCTCGCTCACGAAGACGCCGTTCACGATCGTGCCGCGGATCGACATCGTCGCCCGCTCGCTCTTCATGTCAAAGTCAAGCAGCGGGGGCGCACCCTGCGTCACCTGCCGCCCCTGCGAATCCGGTGGCGGCGGCGTCAGCGGATACCGCTCGACCGTCGCCTTCACGCTCGTCGTCGGCCCCAGGCCATCGTTGAGCGCACCCTTCTGATTCAGCAGCGTGTCCACCAGCGCGGTGGGCACCATCGGCAGATCCGCGAGCACCGCCAGCAGGGCCTGCGAAACATCGAACGCGCCGGTCGGACCAAAGGCGCGAGTCACCTGGCCCGAGACCGACATCCCCTTCGCCGGCGGATTCGTCCCGACGACCGCTTCGCCCACCTGCAGCTTGAAGTTGATCGCCGGGCCGCCAACGGGGGGCTTGCCCTTGGCGTCGAGGGCCGCGCCATCGGCCGTCACGCTGAACGAGGCATCGGTCAGCGAGATGGGCGTGTTTTCGCCGCTCATCAGCCGGGTGCGGGGCAGCGTGAGGCTCACGCCGATGTCCGCGGCCTTCATCGGCGTGCTAGGGTTCGCGGGCGCCGCGCCGCCCTTGTCGGAGGCCGGAGCAGCCCGCGCCATCGAGAACTTGTTCAGCACCAGCGTGATCGGCGCACTCTCCACCAGCGTGAGCTTCTCGGATGGCTTCTGCCCTTGTGTTGCCTGCACGTTCTTGTCGGCCTGGGCCGCCGCGAGGAAGCGGTTGGCGGCCGCCACATCCGGCTCCACGCTCAGGCTCGCCGGATTCTTCAGTTCGATCCGCTCGGGCGTGATGCTGACGCGGATCGGGCCGTCGCTCTTGACCCTCGGCGCCGTGATCGCCAGCGTCGCATCGATCGGCGCGTCGGCGTACGTCTTGCCCGCCGGGGGCTGCCCCAGCGCCACGGTCGTCTCCACCTGCGCCGTTGCACCGAGGAAGCCGGTGATCAGGCCCTCCTTACCGCTGAGCGCTTCCAGCGTGGCGGTGTCAAGGTTGCCGAGTTTGAACGACGCCGCCAGCGGCCCGGCGAGCTTTCCTTCGGCGATGTCGGTTTCAACATTGCCGTCGAGGCGCACCACGGTCTGGCCCTTGTCCCCCAGCACCAGCCCGCTGAGAATGACCTTCGCGTGGCGATCTTCGGGCCGGGAGGGACCGGTCAGGGCGCTCACGGGCAGGTCCGCCCGCACCAGCAGGTCTTGCACAGTGAGCCGGCCGATTTCCTTTTTGGTTCCGTCGGCCTGCATCAGCGCCAGGCCATCGATGTTGGTCTGGCCGGGCATGCCAAAGAGCACATTGGCCATGCCGATGTGATCAAGCTGGGGCTTGCCGTTCGCGTCGATGCCCACCGCCACCGGATCAATCTCAAGCCGCAGCTGCGCGGGGCCAGCCAGGCGGGCCGCACTGCCTTTGGCCAGGTCGGGCGCGTAGGCCCTCAGCAGCGTGTCAAGCGTTGCCGGTGCCAGCGTGGTGCCGATTGTGGTCTTGCGTAGCTGAGCCTTCTGCGCGTCAAGCACAACGCCCGCATCGGCCGCGAACCGCGCCGACGCCGCCACGAGCGAGAGGTCGATCGCCTTCGCGTCTCCCGCCACCGGCTTGGTGGAAAGAGTCACCGTGAGGGGACCACCCAGCGAATCGACCACCAGTTTGCCCGTATCGAGCCCCGGCGCTTCGCCGGGCTTGGGTGCCGCAGGTGGCGGCACAAACAGCCCCGCCAGGGCCGGGGGCAGGTCTTTCAGTTCCAGCTTGCCGCTGGGGCGAATCGTCATCGGGGGCGCCATCTGCAGCGAGCTCGCGCCGTCCTTGTTCACCACCGAGAGAAGGCTCTTGATGTCGAAGTTGCCGATCGCGGTAAACGGCGAGCCCGCGAACGCGCACGCCGCATCCAGCCCGGCCGTGGCGTTGCCGCCCGGCTTCAGCCCCGCGGCAAAGGTGACTCGCGAGACGTCGATGTCTCCGGGAGCATCCGCCCGCCGGTTGCCGCTCGCGTCGACCGCAGTGACGGTGAGCCCGGAAAGCTGCACCTGCGCGTCGGCCGCCAGTTGATCCATCTTGAACGATCCGTCCGCATTCCGCGGCAAGTTCAGCGTCTTCACCACCACCGAGGCGCTGCCCCCCGCGTCCTTGGGAGCAAGTTTCCAGCCGGTGCTGGGCGCGACAAACCTCGAGGCGATCGCCCCGGCGCTCGACGCATCCAGTTTCAGCCCCTCGCCCTTCAGCGTGACGCCGGTGTCGGCCAGGCGCACGCCGCCCACCAGCGACAACTTGTCGCTTCTGATGGTCACATCCAGGTCGCCCGCGCCGGGCTTGTCGGCGCTGGTCGCGACCAGCGCGATGTCCAGCGTCGGGCCGATGTCCTTGGGCAGGTCGATGTTCAGCGCCTGCACAAACGGCTGCGCGATCACGGTCGCGACCTTGGTGAACCGCGCATCGCCCTTGAGCGAACCCGGCATGCCGCCCTTGAGCGCGCCGGCTTCGTCCAGCAGCCCGCTGGCATTGAGATCAACCGCCAGCTCGCCCGCGGGGGTCTGCCCGATGGTGGCGTTGGACGATGCCGCGATGTGCACGCCCGCGCCCAGGTCCGCCGTCTCCACGCTCACGTGGAGCGGCGCGACGCCGAACTTCTGCTTGGGCTGGTTGGGGAGCGAAAGCTCGCCGCTCATGGCGGTGGTGTCGAGCGTCACCGTGGCCGCGGCCCCGCGCAGGGGCAGGCTCTTGGCGCCCGGCACAATCACAAACCGCAGCTTGTCCACGCTCAGCGTGACATCCGGCAGCGCGTCGAACCTCGCCTGCGGGCTGGACTTGATCGCCTTGGCCGCGGCCGGCGAAAGCGCCCCGATGGCGCTCCCCTTCGCCGTCAGCACAAAGGGCTTCTTGGTCGTGAGCACATTCTTCGCCCAGTCAAAGTCGCCGCTCACGCTGGCGTTGTCCACACGCACATCGATCGTCGCGTTCGCCGCCGACGAATCTCCGCTCGCCTTGATCGCCATCTGCAGCTTGGGGCCCAGCGCCTCACGCAGCGTGGGGGCCCGCTCACCCGGCGCGGCCGCCGCCAGCGGCATCACCGCGTCGATCAACTCCACCGGGATGTTCTGAAGCGAAATGTCCGCCGTTCCGCTGGAGTTTTCCAAGAGCAAGCGTCCATCGGACGCCGACCACTTCTCGATCTTTGCCTTGATCGCCACCGTGCCGCCCAGGTCGCCCGCCGGCGCCAGCCCGGGAATCGCCCGCGCGGAAATGTCCACGTTCAGGGGCTTGCCCGGCGTCACGCCCGCCGTCACGTCCACATCCTTGAGCGCCACCGTCAGAGGCGTTCCACCGGCCGCGGCTTTGTCAATAAACGTCGCGGCCAGGTCCTTCACGATCAACTTGACATTGAGTCCGGCGGGCAGTTTCGCCGGCCCGCTCGACGCGGGCGAACTGCTCTTGCTCGGCTTGGCCGCCACCTTGGGCGCGACGGCCCGTTGAATGTTGGTCGTGCCATCCGCCTCGCGCACCACCGTGGCTTTCGCCTTGGTGATCTTCACTTCACCAAGGTCCAGCCCGCCGGTGGCCAGCCCCCACAGCCCGGCCTGTGCCTCCACATTCAGCGTGGCGATCTCGTGCCCCTCGGGGTCGCTCAGCTTGATTCCCTCGATCACCTGCGGCCCGCCCCACGACAGGCTCATGCTCGACAGGTCCAGCTTCCCCTTAATGCTCCCATTTACAGCGTCTTTGGCATACCCGGGCGCGATCGACGAGGCGATCTGCGGCGCAAACACCACGCCCAGCACCAGCGCCAGCACAAAGACGCCGACAACGCTGAGCACGATGTTCCGGACGAGCCGCCGCCGGCGCTTCCTCTTGAGGTTCGGATCCTTCAGCAGGGCCTCTCGCTCCGCCTGTTCGCGCTGCTTGGCGGCGGTGGCGCTCTCCCAGGCGTTGGGTTCGCCGGCTGGCTTTTCAGGCTCGGCTTTTTCCTTGGCCCAGAACTTCGGTTCCTGCTTGGGAGCCTGGCCACGCAGCCCGGAGTCTGGGGGCGTGCTTCCGTTCCCATCCGAGGGTTGGCCGGGCTTCTTCCAAAAATCGTTTGGGTTATCCGTCATGGTGGTATCCCTCCGTGGACGTCAATCTAGGTCACTCAACGGTAGCGTTGAGCCGCTCGCCAGTGTTTTCGATTGGCTTTGGCGGGCAACCTCAGATCAGAACCGAGGGACGCCCTTGCAAACGTCTCCGAAATCGCCGCCCGCGGCGGGTTGTCGCGTCCCCCCCGAAAGCACACCTCATCCCCGGTCGATACGACGCCGTACGTGTCCAGCCCAAACTCTTAGCGAATCAAGATGAACGGAATCTCCTGGCACTGACTATCAGAATGCGTCTCCTGGGCCTTGCGTTTCTGGGTCCGGTCGCGGCTCTCGCGGTTGCTGCCGGCGGCGTCAAGGGACTTCGCCTGGTCAGTGCCGGCACCGAGTCCATCGCGCTCAATGGCACGGTGCTCCGCAACCACATGCAATGCGACATGGACCACGACGCCCTCCGCGCCGACGTGGTCGATTCGCTCGCGGCGAAAGACGACGTGGGACGACACCAAGCCATGGATTCCCTCAAGGACCATGTCGCCAAATTCCGTGAGTTCCTCGACAAGAACAAGGCCCTCGTTCAAGATCCCAAGTAGCGAGAACCGCCCCGAAGCCGATCGTGTTCCGGCGAGTCCGCCAGTGGCCGCCAAGAAGGGCACCAAGCCCGCCAAAGGCAGCCAACCGAGCTGAGATCAGGAAACTGCTGGATAGCTCGCGGCTGGGGGCCCACCTGGCTCCCAAAGAGGTGCCGAAACCCAAGTCAAGCGTCAAGTTGGTGCTGCGCCAGGGCGACGACGCAACCATCCGCAAGGTGATGGTGATGTGGATCCGCCCGCACGCCGAGGCAGTCGCCTTCGACATCTACTTCGATACGGAACTGCCCAAGAATTTTCTTTCGT
>JBAZUW010000104.1:0-6055 GCA_041661205.1 Phycisphaerales bacterium | reverse complement strand
ACACACCCGTCGCCAGACACGTCGCGAGCGGCGCTTACGTTCCGTCGGCCTTGCCGATCATCCACTCGTCCAGGTCCACCGGGGCCTGGCGCCCGAAGATCGTCACCAGCACCCGCACGCTGCCCTTGTCGGGGAAGAGCTCGTCCACCGTACCTTCGTACCCCTGGAACGGGCCTTCCTTGATGACGACCGGCTCGCCCTTCTTGAAGACCAGCTTGATGGTGGGCTCGTCCTCAGGCTTGCGGCTGTCGCGCTGCATCTTCTCGATCTCGTGCTCTTTCATCGGCGTCGGTCGCCCGGCCGTGCCCACGAAGTCGCCCACGCCAGTGGTCTCCTTGATCAGGAAGAAGACGTCCTGGGGGATTCGCCCGTCCGGCTCAAGGCGCATCTCGACGAAGACGTAGCCCGGGTAGAGCTTGGTCTCGGTGATGCGCTGCTTGCCGCCCTTGATGGTCTTGGTCTTTTCGGTGGGCACCAGAATGCGCCCCACGACGTGGCCCATGCCTTCGATCTGGACCTTGCGGAGGAGGGTCTCCCGCACGCCCGACTCCTTGTTGGAGGCGACGCGCAGCACGAACCAGTTCATGCCTTCCTGGCGAACGACATCATCGAGCTTGGGGGCCTCGGCGCCACCGGCGGGCTTGCTTTCGATCACGTTCTTGCCGCTGTCGTTGGACATGAATCACCTCGGAGAGTCTGGCCGGGCCGGGGACGCCGGGGCCATTGAGCCCGGCGCCATCGCCCGAAACAGAAAAAAACCGTATGGAGGGGGAGAGCCCCCAGCTATCAGCGGACCGAACCGTCCGCCATCCAAACCGTCCGTCTACCACGTTGTGCTGGTCCGGGGGTACCGGAGTCAGCACAAACCGGACTAGTTGCCGCTGCCCAAGAGGCCGGTCGCCGTCGCGATCTGAGAAAAGATGCTGTCGCACAGGAAGAGAAGGAAGGCAATCAGGAAGGTGGCGCCGATCACCACCGATGTCGAATCAATGATGATCTGCTTGGTGGACCAGTTGACCTTCTTCATTTCGCCGTCGGTGGCGATGAGGAAGTCAACACTGGTGGGGGAGCGGCCCACGAACCAGTACACCGTCGCCAGCCCGGTCAGGATCACACCGAGCACCACGCCGGACTGAAGGTAGATCAAATCGAACACCGGGATGCCCTGAGGACGCACCGCCGTGGCGGAAAACGCCGTCGCCCCGGCGACCTCCACGCGATTGACATCCTCGGCGATGGCGCCGGGCTTCATGGCGATCTTGCCGATCGTCAGGCGACCCTGGTTCTTGCCTTCCGGGATAAACGAGTCCACCGTTGCCGTGCCGATCTCTTCCGGCCGGCCGTCTGCCGACCGCTGGAGCGTCACCGGAGCGCCCACCGGGGCCGCCCCGTTGACCTGCTCAAGCTGCATCGCGTACCGGGGAGTGGGGAGGTGGACGGCCTCAAGCTCGGCCCACGACCACCCGGCCGCCACCATGAACAGCACGCCGACGAGGGCCGCGGTCAAAACGCGAACCCAGTACCCCTGACCCCATTTGTAGAGGCCATATTGCACCAGCCCGCTCTTGGCGGGGGCTTCGTTCCGAGATTTGGAATCGGGCAGTGAGGTGCCCGCGTTGGTCGTTGTCATGTTCACACTCGTATCAACACGGCGGGAGGGACTTGAACCCGCAACCTGCGGATTTGGAATCCGCTGCTCTACCAGTTGAGCTACCGCCGTACGTCACCAGTCATTACGCCCGGAGCCCTCGCGCTGGTTCGGGGCAATCCCTCGCCCACGACCATTGCGGCAAACGCCCGAGACGTGTCTTTCGCCGACACGACAGCCCGACGGCCGCCGATTTACTTCCGCTTGATCTTGTGCCGCGTGTGCTTGCGCAGACGGGGGGAGAACTTCATCAGGCCTTCCTTGAGGCCCTCGGGCATGCCGCCCTTGGTGTTGACGGACGTGCGGTAGTTCAGGTCGCCACTCTCGGTGCACTGCAACCAGACGTACTCGCGGGCCATCGACTTCTTCTTCGCCATCCTGCACTCACCCTTTCAGATACACGTCAGACACTCGCCGAACCGACATCAACTTCGGGGCTGCCCCCGCCGGTGCCCCGTGGCCCGGCCGGAAAAAACTCACAGTCCCTAGAAACCACCGTCCGGACCAAGATGGCCCGGACGGCAGAAAACATAGTAGGCCCGGTGGGGCCGGCGCTCCGCGCCGACGCATCCTCTTCCACCGCCCTGATTTCGAAACCGTGGCCCCAAGACGGCCTGAACCGCCCAAGGCCCCAACCTTCCGGGGCCACCTGCCCCGGCTCTTGAACCAATCGAAACCTGCTTACTCGATGATCTCGGTCACAACGCCCGACCCGATCGTGCGGCCACCTTCACGAACGGCGAAACGCAGACCCTTCTCCATCGCCACCGGCTTGCCCATCAAGTCCATTTCCATGGTGATGTTGTCGCCGGGCATACACATTTCCGCGCCGCCCAGGAGCTTGACCGTGCCGGTCACGTCCGTCGTGCGGAAGTAGAACTGGGGACGGTAGCCGCTGAAGAACGGCGTGTGACGACCACCCTCTTCCTTGGTGAGGACGTAAACCTCGCCCTTGAACTTGGTGTGGGGGTTGATCGAGCCGGGCTTGCAGAGCACCTGGCCACGCTCGATGTCGTCCTTTTCAACGCCACGCAGCAGGGCGCCGACGTTGTCGCCGGCCATGCCTTCGTCGAGCGTCTTCTGGAACATTTCAACGCCCGTCACGACGGTGGTCTTCTTGTCAGCGCGGATGCCGACGACCTCGACCGTGTCGCCGACGCGGACGCGGCCGCGATCGATACGACCCGTTGCCACCGTACCACGACCCTTGATGCTGAAGACGTCTTCCACGCTCATCAGGAAGGGCTTGTCGATTTCGCGCTGGGGCTCGGGGATGTAGCTGTCGATCGCGTTGAAGAGATCATCGATCGGCTTGCAGATCTTGTCGTCCTTGGGGTTCTCAAGGGCGGCCTTGCTCTGCCCGCGCACCACGGGCGTGTCGTCGCCCGGGAAGTTGTACTTCTTGAGCAGTTCGCGAACTTCCAGCTCGACCAGGTCGAGCAGTTCGGGGTCGTCAACGAGGTCGACCTTGTTCAAGAAGACCACGATGTAGGGCACACCGACCTGGCGAGCCAGCAGCACGTGCTCGCGGGTCTGGGGCATCGGGCCGTCGGCGGCCGACACAACCAAGATCGCGCCGTCCATCTGGGCGGCGCCGGTGATCATGTTCTTCACGAAGTCGGCGTGGCCCGGGCAGTCGACGTGGGCGTAGTGCCGATTCTCGGTCTCGTACTCGGTGTGCGAGGACGCGATGGTCACGGTCTTGTTGGCGTCACGGACGGTGCCGCCCTTGGTGATATCGGCGTAGCTCTTGATGACGCCGCCGAAGCGGGCCGCCGACCGGGCCGAGAGGGCCGCGGTGAGCGTGCTTTTGCCATGGTCGATGTGGCCGATGGTGCCAACGTTGACGTGGGGTTTGTTACGGGTGAAATTGCTCTTCGCCATGGGAGAAATCTCCAACAGGACGCCGCGCCAGGCGGCCGTCCGTCAACCAAGGGATACCCATCTAGAAGGCCTGGGGCGGGGCTCCCATATCGCCTCCACCAAGCCAGCCGCACGATAAAACACTGCAGCAACGAACCAAGCGATCTCAAACCACCTCGCGAGAAGTTGCCAAAACCTCCCGCGGGGCGAGCACGAGGGGCCAAAGCCCGCCGCCACACCCAAAGCCACCAAAGGGACTTGAACCCTTGACCTCTCCCTTACCAAGGGAGTGCTCTACCACTGAGCTACGGTGGCGAAAAATCTGAAAACACCGAAAACCGGCTGAAACCCGTCTGAAAACACGAACCCCTCTCGACCGATCGAACCCCGACCTAAGCACAAAACCCTGACACCAACAGACGCAGAGCGCACCGCCCACGCCCGAGAGGGAGGGATGGTAGCCCACTAGCCCAAAGGGTCAAACCAAGATGGGACGGGTGCTTGGCAATCCGGGGAATGACATCTGCTGGGTTCATCCTGTGGGTTGTGCTGGCTTCCCGGGCTTCCTTGCCTTGACCGTCACCTGAACCGTCACTGGAGAAGATAGTCCGCGATTTCTCGGGCTAGGAACCGCTCGGTCTCTTCACCCATCCGCACCCCCGTGCACCGAAACCCGCACTTCTCCAGAATCCGGCGCGAGACGGCGTTGCTGGTGGCGGCCGTCGCGTGCAGGGGCCGGCGCGGCTCTTCGGTCAGGAACATCGCCAGCGCCCGGGAGGCGATGCCCTTTCCCCAGTGCTGCCGGGCGATCCAATACCCGACCGCGTCGTGCCCATCGGCCTGAAACCGCGAGATGCTGCCCGCGATTTCGGCCCCGTGCCCGCCGCCAAGCTCGATCACACGACCGTTGATCTCCGGATTGACCAGGTGGGACTCCCACGCGGCGAAGAATGCCTCGCGCGTGCGGGGCTTGGTGCCGGCCATGTCGTTGCCTTCGGGCTCGAGCTGGATCTCGAAGAGGGCGGGGAGGTCGGTCGCCACCACGGGGCGGAGGCGGATGGCGGGTGGCTGAATGGGTGCGTTGCCGTCGAGCATGGCAAATTGTACCATCTCACGAACCTATGAAAGAGGCACAATCGCTTCGGAAAAACACCAAGAGTTCCGGTCTTCAAGGCAACACGCCGCGGGCGATTGACATTTATGAAGGGGATGTGATTGACGAGAAGGCGTTCAAGGCGCTGGTGCGGGCCGCGGCGGCGTTGAATGCTGGTCAGTAAGCGGACGCGTCGGATGGTTTGCGATCCTTTTTCGTGACTTCTTATCGACGGCGGCGAAATGCGACTAGACCGGCGAGCCCCACCAGCGCGACGGGCCCCGGCGCGGGGACGACGTTGAACTGGTACCAGTGGCCGTCGCCTTGGGCGATGGTGTCGGAGAAGCGCAGGGCCCCGATGCTTCCCGCCAGCGAGCCGCCTGCGGCGCCGCCCGGCACCTTCGCGGCCAGATCATCGGACGCGAACGTCGACCCCGCGCCGCCGATGAACATGTAATAGATGCCTTGCGGCAGATCGAGCTTGTTCAGTCCCGGGTCGCCTACTAGCTTACCCAGCAGCACGCCGGTCTGCTCCATCGTCTTGTTCGCGGCCCCGGAGTTGCTCGCCATGAGATACCCCTCGCTGGAGTAGAGGCCGACGGTGGGATTGAAGCCCCCGGTGCCGCCGGGGATGATGGAGAGGGCAGCGCCGGTGCTGTGATCGATGTCGCCGAGGTTGATGATTCCGGAGGGAATCACGAAGTGACGGCGGAGATATGAGAATGTGAGAGTCACGTTGTTCCAGTCTGCGGCGACGTAGCCACCCGAAAGGGCGTTCTGGCCCCGGATCATGGAGAGGGCGGTCGCCGAAGACACCGGCATGGTGAGATTGCAGACGGCGCTGACGTTGCTGGGATTGGGGTTGTTGTTGAAGCCGGAGATGGAAGAGAGGCTGGCGATGATGTTGTAGA
Source organism: Phycisphaerales bacterium (assembly GCA_041661205.1). GTDB lineage: Bacteria > Planctomycetota > Phycisphaerae > Phycisphaerales > UBA1924 > RI-211. The sequence continues at coordinate 540 of JBAZUW010000104.1, read as the reverse complement.
AAGGGCCTGCGTTGAAGTTGATGCCGACGCCCAGCGAGGTGGCGCTGCCGGAGTTGTGGCACCAGTTGGTGCTGAAGGTGACCTGGTTGTAGGGGCCACCGGTGAGGGTGGAGATGGTGTTGGATTGGCCCAGGCCGTTGGTGGTGAGCTGCTGGCCGAGTGACACGACTTGGGCGGGAGCGGAGGCCGCGACGAGGAATAGCGACACACCACCAGCCAACATAGGGACGGTTCGTGCGTTCATCGATCAACTCCTTGAGTGCGACCTGTGGTTGTGGCCACCCGGTCAGGACATGTATGGACGACCGGGCGGACACACGTAGCCTGAACCGGTGTGGTCACACATGTGAAACGACGAATGGGGTGGATGGTCACGCGGTGAGATGTGGTGGGGCGCGGGCGGTGGCGAGAGTGGATGAGGGGATAGGCGGGGTGCATGTGCTACCGGCGGCCGCGGAGAGAGCAGCGGAGGGAAAAGAGGAAGAGAAAGGTTGGGAAGGACACGGGCCGGAGGCCCGTGCCACTCGATGTGGAAGAGGG
>JBAZUW010000103.1:0-12023 GCA_041661205.1 Phycisphaerales bacterium | reverse complement strand
TGGCTGGTTCGCGCCATCTTCGTTGCTCGACGCGTCTGATTTCTGCAGGTTCAACTGTGTCGTTGTTCCGCGTTCGGCCTTGCTGATGCGAAGCTCAAGCTGCTCCTGCCGCGCGGCGGAGTGCTCCCGCAGCTGGATGAACACCTGATGCGTGGCGTGCAAACCAAAAAGGCCGAGCCAGAAGAGCAGCGTAAAGAGAAGCGACCACAGCGTCGACCGGGTGACGACGCCGAATAAGGCGCACACGCAGAAGAGAAAGCTGAACATCGCGCTCACCAGCGGCACGGCGAGCAGCAGCCGCGGCTCCCACGCACCGCCCCGGATGCCGATCACGAGCATCGACGCCACCGAAAACACGGTGACCTGGAGTGTGACAAAGAGCAGGCCGACGAGGTACTTGGTGAGAAATAGGCGCCAGCGGCTGATCGGTTTGCTCAACATCAGGTCGATTGAGCCATTGGCCACGAAATCCGGGAACATCCCGGAAGTGGAGATGATCGCGAGGATCATCCCGATCCACGACAGCCAGAACTTGATGCCGAGGTTGGAAAAGAGCAGCTTGTAAAAAGTGGCGGCGCTCATCACACGCGAGTTGAAGAACTCCAGCGGGATATCCCAGAACAGGATGCTCACGCCGGTGGGGGTGATGCCGACGCAGCCGAAGGAGACCACCACCAGCAGCGACAGGCCGAGCGTGATCCAGAAGAGCTTCTTGCTGTGCAGTTCGCGGTAGGCATCGAGAAGCAAGGCCAGGGTCTGTGTCATGCCCGTGCTCCTGCCAGCGGCGCACGCGATGCTCCCGGCGTCATGGCACGGCCGGTGGTGGGGTCGGTGACGGCCTCGATGAAGAGGTCCTCCAAGGTGGGGCGTGTCTGTCGGACGCCGCGAATCAGAATGTTGCCGGCGCGAAGGAGATCGACCACGCGCCACACAAAGTGCAAGTCTCCGGTTCCGAGGTGGATGGAGCCGCGATGGAGCTTGGCCCACACGCCTTCGGCCCAGCGCCCGGAGAGCTCCATGCCGCCCCCGTACTGCGGCGCTCCCGCGAACGTGCCTTTGGGCTGAAGGTCGACGGTGAGCCCCGGCAGGAGCGACACCAGCGTGGCCGGATCGACGACGCTGGCGAAGTCGATCACAAAGAAATCCTGCCCAAGCGTCAGTTCTTCGAGCGTTCCCAGGCGAGAGACTTTGCCCTTCACCATGATCGCGACGCGATCGCTCACCATTTCCAGCTCGCTCAGCAGGTGGCTGTTCAGCAGCACGGTCTTGCCCTCGCTCTTGATCTGCTGCACCATCTGGCGGATGTCGCGCCGGCCGACCGGGTCCACGCCGTCGGTGGGTTCGTCAAGGACGACGAGGTCCGGGTTGTGCACGAGAGCCTGGGCGATGCCGAGGCGCTGGCGCATGCCTTTGGAATAGGAGCAGACCTTCTTGGCCGCCCAATCTTTCATGCCCACGGTGTCAAGGAGTTTCTCGCCGCGGGCCCGGCGCTCCGCCCGGGGCATTCCCGACATCGCCCCGTAAAAGTCCAGCACCTGCGAGCCCGTGAGATACTCGGGAAACTTGTGGTGCTCGGGGAGATAGCCGATGCGTTTGAGTGTCGCCTTGTCGCCCACTGGTTGGCCGAGCACGGTGCCGCTGGCTTTGGTCGGCCGAATCACCGTCATGAGAATCTTCACGAGCGTGCTCTTGCCCGCGCCGTTCGGGCCGAGCAGGCCAAAGACCTCACCCTGGCGGATCTGCATGGAGACGTCGCGAAGGGCGTGGACGTTGCCTTTGTAGGTCTTGCTGACGGAGGAGAGGTTGATGGCGAGGGGGGGGGAGGAAATGGCTAAATTCCAAATTGCTAAATTGCTAAATACGGAGTTTGCGGCGGGCGAGGTTGGTGTTCGGTGGGCGTGCTCGCCTGCGGGAGTTCTGTTGTGCTATCTCTCGTTGTTCCTCTTCTGCCTCGGCGCTGCTCTTCGCGTTTCTCTCCTCGGCTCAGATTTTCTTCCGTATTTCCTGCTTTTTCTGTGCCTCTGTGGTGAACTCTTCCTCCGACCGGCGGACCAGTGACTCACTCGGACTTTCCCGCCGCGGCTTTCACCCGCGCCCCGGCTTTCTCGCCACCACGTGAAACACATGGTGGTGCTTGGTGCCGCCCATTGCGTCCGGGCCCACTTTCTCCGCCTCGTCGAGCCACAGCGTTTCCCGTCCCGCGAGCAACGCCTCGACACTCGCCCGAGAATGATGCCTGCGGGGATCAATCGTCGCCCATTCGTCGCGATCGCCGAAGAGTTGGCCGGCGAAGCAGCCGCCCGGCGTGAGTGTGGCCCAAATCCACGCCCACAACGCCGGGAACGCGTCGGGCTCGCAGAAGGGCAGCGCGAAGCTGGCGTTGATCAGGATCACGGGGGTTTCACTGCCTAGGCCGGCAAACTGTCGCGGCAGGCGTTCCATCGTGCACACCTCGAACTTTGTACGCCTCGCGTCATCAGGGGGCACGCTTGCCTTGGTGCGTGCCAAACCGTGGTCGCTGGCGTCGGTGGCGAGGAGCGTCACGCTGGGCAACCGCCTCAGGATTTCGCGGCTGTCCCGCCCTTCGCCACAGCCGATGTCGATCGCCAGTGCGTCCACGCCTGTGGGCGCGACGAACTCACTGCGCCACAACTCGTCCAGCGCCTTGGTCAGCGTCTCGCGGGGCGGCAACCCCTGTACCGCATCGAAGTACGCCGGCCAATCGCGCTGGTAGGTCGCGTCAATCGTCGGAGCTGTCTTCGCTTTCGGTTCCATAGACTCGCACAATGTACGCCAACGTCCGAGACTTTGTGAATGCCCTGTCCGCTGCGGGTGAGCTGGCGAGGATCGCCGCGCCGACCTCGCCGATTCTCGACATCACCCGGGCGGCGGACCGGGAGAGCAAATCTCCCGCCCCGCACCTGCCCAGCAAAGCCGCTCAGACGTGCGACCCGCGCTTCGCCCATCTCGGCGGGCGTGCGTTGCTATTTGAGAATGTCCAGGGGTCTGATTGGCCGGTGCTGATCAACGCGTGGGGCAGCTACAAACGCATGGAGATGGCCCTGGGGTGCCCGGGAGGATTCGCGGAGATCGCCGCGAAGATCGCGGCATTGGTGAAGCCTGAGCCTCCACGCACACTGCGCGAAATGTTGGCGATGGCGAAGCGGTTTGCGCCGCTCTTGCGAATTCCGCCCAAACGCCGCAAGGGCATGGGCGAGTGTCAGGAGGTTGTGGTGCCGCGCGAACGGGTGGACCTCACGCGAATCCCGATGCTGAGGTGTTGGCCTCTCGACGGCGACTTCGCGGCTGTCGGCTACCCGGCGGGCGTGAACGACTCCGTGCCGGACCTGGGGCGAGGCCCCGAGTGGGAAGCGAACCATCGCGGGCGATACATCACGCTGGCGGGCATTCACACGGTTCACGCGGATGATCGGGACCACCCCGCTCCCGCCAGCCACAACATCGGCATGTATCGCGTGCAGTTGCTCGGCAAGCAGCGCCTGGCGATGCACTGGCACATGCACCACGACGGGGCCCGCCACTGGCGAAGCTGGAAGGCGTTGGGCAAGCCCATGCCGGTGGCGATCGCGCTGGGGGGCGAGAGCGTGATGCCGTATGCGGCCACCGCGCCGCTGCCGCCCGGAATCTCTGAGTTGCTGCTGGCCGGGTACCTCAACAGGGCGGGCATCCCGCTGGTGCGGGCTCGGACGGTTCCCCTTTGGGTGCCGGCCAACGCGGAGATCATCATCGAAGGGTTCGTGAGCCACGAGGCGGGGCCGATCGGCTTTGACCCGCGCGGCAGCGCCGACCCGCAGCGCGACCTGGGGCCCGGTGCGGTGTTTGAAGGGCCGTTCGGCGATCACACCGGGTTCTACTCGATGCCCGACCGGTATCCGATTTTGGAAGTCACCGCGATCACGCACCGGCGCGACCCGATCTATCCGACCACGGTGGTGGGGTTGCCTCCTCAGGAAGACTACTTCCTGGGCAAGGCGACCGAGCGGATCATGCTGCCGCTTTTGAAGACGCTGATTCCTGACATCGAGGATTACGACCTGCCTTTGTTCGGGGCGTTTCACAACTGCGCGTTCATCAAGATCAAGAAGCACTACCCGCTGCACGCGCGCCGGGTGATGCACGCGGTGTGGGGCGCGGGGCAGATGAGCTGGACCAAGTCGATCGTGGTGGTGGACGACGATGTGGATGTACACGACACCACGGCGGTGCTCAAGGCTGTGGGGGAGCGGTGTGTGCCAGGGCGCGACACCGAGTCGGTGCGGGGGCCGTTGGACATTTTGGACCACGCCGCGCCCTTTTTGGGGGCGGGTACGAAGATCGGCATGGATGCGACACGCAAGACGGGCGATGCGGAACTCTCCGAGTGGCCTGCCGCCGGGTGGCACGGCGGTCCCCGCCGTGTTCCTGACGATGTGTGCCCGCCGAATCTTCTGCCCATCGGCCCTGTGCTCGTTGAGGCCGCGGCCATCGCCGAGGCCCGCGTAGCGACGCTGCCCGGCGTGCTTGGGGCCTCCATCCCCGCCCCTCTCGGTGGCTGGTGGCTGCTGGTGCGGCTCAACAAAGCCGCCGCCGGCGATGGCGAGCGATTCATCAAAGCGCTCGGGGCGCTGCCCAACGAAGTGGAAATTCCCCGCTGGACAATCGTTGTCGGCCCCGACGCCGACATCGCCAACCTCGACGACGCGTTGTTCCACTGGCAGGCCAACTCATGCCCGCAGCGGGATCGCTACGACAGCGTGTGCGGGCGGCGCGTCGCCTTCGACGCGACACCGAAGATGCCGGGGGATGAGCGCTTTGGGCTTCCGGTGCGGGCGTGGCCCCCGATATTGAAACTCTGAGTTCGTGGCTCCGACTTCACGCACCATCTCACGCGTGAATCCACTCACTCAAGCCTCACCCACCAAGCTTGGCCCCGCGTTCCCGGTCCGCCAGCCACTTGTCCGCCAGCTTCACGATGTCCTCGTGCAGCTCCTTGGCCTGGCTGTCGGCGCCGTTGACGTTGTTCACCATGACGCTGAAAGCGACTCGTCGCCCGGTGGTGGGGCTCTCGACGTATCCCGACAGCGTGCGAACTCCGTTGATGAATCCGCTCTTGGCGTGAACTTCGTTCTTGACCTTATCGCCCAGGAAGCGGCTCTTGAGCGTGCCTTCACCCGGTACGGCGAGCGAAGCGACGAAGAGATCACCGATGGATTTGTCTTTGCTGATCGCCTCCAGCCAGCGGGTCATGACCAGGGGGGAGACAGCGTCGTCGCGGGAGAGCCCGCTGCCATCGCTGATCGTCACGCTAGCCGCGGCTTCGGCGCCCAGCTTCTGCGTCAGCACCATCCGCAGCACGGCCGCTCCATTGGTCCAACTGCCGGGCTCCTTGGTCACCGCGTGGCCCATGCGCTTGAAGAGCGATTCGGCGTAGAGGTTTTCCGAGTCGGTGTTGCAGCGCCGCAGCACCTCGGCGATAGGCGTAGAAACTACGGCCAGCACGCGGCCGGTGCCGAAGGAGTCCGCGTCGTTCACCACCCGCACGCTCTGAGCATTGCCCAGGTCGCCGCTGCCGGTCATGGTGATGCCCGAAGTCATCAGCTTCGAGGCGAGCACGCGCCCGAAAAAGTCCGGCGGGTTGTGGACCGTCACCTCCACGCCGACGCTCACCGGAAAGCGCACTTCACCGTGCATGGTGAACTGGTTGGCGTCGGCATCCCGGGTCAGCCACACCGCGTTCTTGCCCTGCACAATGGTGCGGGCGCGATTTTCGATTCTCAGCCACGGGGCTTCGGGTTGCAGGTCGTAAAGGGGAGGCGTGCCCGGGCCATCCGGGCTTGGCTTGGGGAACGCCGCGAGCACGTTGGCGTGAAAGTTGACGCCCGCCACCTCGGCGCTGTATCCCTTGTCGAGCTTTTCCACCGGCCAGGTCGGGTGAACAAACTGGCGATCAAAGACTCGGTCGTCAACGATGATCTGGCGCAAGTCCTTCACGCCCGCGCCGGTGATCGCCCCGCTGATCACGGTCATCACATCGCCCACCGTCATCTTGGGGTTCATCCGGTCCAGCACCAACGGGTCGGAGAGGGCGGGGTCGCCGTCACCCCGCACAATCAGCGTCTCGCCGTCGAGCACAAACTCGGTACGAAAAACAAAGTCGGGGGTGAGCACCATCAGGGCAGCGCCACTGGTGAGCAGTTTCATGTTGCTCGCCGGGGTCATGGGCGTAGATTCGTTGACCCCGGCCAGCATCGCTCCGGTTTCACAGTCGCGCACGCAGATCGCCACTTTGGCGTTCCCAAGCTTCCGCAGCGCCACGGCGCGGCCCGCGTCCGCCGTCAACGCGTTGGGCTGTCCGAGGGCCACCCCCGCGATCAGCGTTGCCAGCCCGAAACTCCATGCCCAGACCTTGGTCATGCTGCCCGCTCCCCAAAGAGTTATTGAATGCCAGTCACCGGCCCCAAAAAGATCCGGCTCCGCTGCCGCCACGACGCGGTCGCTGAGAACGGAACATCGACCATCAAGCCTGCGGGACTGCACATCCCGAAGTCTGGGGGGCAAGGTTCGCGGATTCAGCCGCGGCCGACCCCGCCGGGGGCCGGAAGCCGCCGATAGGTGAGCAGCGCGAGCAACTCTTCCGTCTCGGTTTTCGTGGCCAGATCCCACATCGGCCAGCGCAAACCGTCGACCACGGGCGCGTGCGCGAGTACGTCCCGCACCGACCTTGCCAGCTTGCGGGCGGGAAGGTCCGCGATCAGGGCATCAGGAAAGGGGAGTGACAGCCGGGGGCGTTCGGGGTCCGGAACCAAAAAGGCCAGCGCGGGTTCAGACTCGTCGGCGAGGAAGTATCCGAAGGTCCAGTTCCAGACGCCCCGCCACTGGATGGACTCGCGAACGCCATCGATGGCCCGCAGACGGGCACGGGCGAGGTCAAAAGCGCCCTGCGAAAGTTTGGCGAAACCGGTGCCAAGAACCTCGGGTTCGGGCCGCGTAAAGCGATCCGACCACACCGGACGCGGTTTAATCAACGTGGATGACATGCTTTCCAACCCCCCAAGAGCACCGTCGAGAGATGCAAAACCCTATGAGGCATAGGGTTACAGGTCAAGCCGTCCGCTGGCGAGTGCCTTGTATCGATGGCGGGACGGACTCCTAACGGTAGTCCGGCACAAACGATCGGGTTTCGGCGGGTGGCGCGTCCTGCCAGCCCGCCTGGCGGTCACTAGGATGCAGCTCATCCCACATCCGTGGATGCTGCGCCAACTACTGGGGAGATTTTCACTGTGACACCCGCACCAAGCGACCCCAAAGGCACCCCCGAGCTCAACATCTCCTCGTGCAGCGTGCTGCTGGTGGACGACAACGCCCAGAATCTTGAGTTGCTGCTGGCGTATCTCGAGGACCTGGGGTGCGAACTCCGCACGGCGACCGACGGGCTGGCAGCAATCGAGATGATCGCCAACCAGGCGCCCGACATGATTCTGCTGGATGTCATGATGCCTCGCATGAGTGGTTTTCAGGTGTGCGCGAAGATCAAGCGTGACCCCAAGACCAGCGATATTCCGGTGGTCATGGTGACGGCGCTCAACGAGGTTGCCGACGTCGAACGCGCGGTCGAGTGCGGGGCGGACGACTTTCTCACCAAGCCTGTCAATCGCGTCGAACTGCTCGCGCGTGTTCGGTCTCTCCTGCGGGTCAGCCTGTTGCAGCGACAGCTCAAGAAGACCATGAGCGAGCTGAGGCGGCTGAACCCGGAAGGGTGAGTGGGGGAGGCATCAGGCAATAGGCATGAAGGAAGCGCGGAGCATGGGGGTAGGTGCCCTGGCCCGGGACATTGAAAAGCCCCGCGATTTCTCGCGGGGCCGATTGGTGCTTTTGTATGTTTAGCCCTCTTGCCGCGTGCCTTCCGCTTACGGACAGCCGCCGCCAGCGACGACGTTGATGAGCGCATCGATGTCGCCTTGGTCAACATTGCCGTCCTGGTTGAAGTCAGGGTCGATTCCGGTGTCGTTGGGGCCGCCGGCGACGACGTTGATGAGGTAGTCCACGTCGCCCTGATCTGCGTTGCCGTCCTGGTTGACGTCGGGGTCGCAGTTGGGGCCGGTACCGGGCAGAGGCGTGGTGTTGCCGATGTAGAGAACCACGTTGTACGCCTCGTCGGTGCTGTTGACGTTGCCGCCGGGCTGGGTGGGGTCTTGATAGAGGCCGTCGCCATTGACGTCGTAGACGATTCGGGCTGCCACCACCAAGCCGCCAAGGTTCTGCGGCATCACCGCGGGCAGCGCGGAAGTGTCGGAGTTGTTCCACGCCTGCTGCGTGCCACTGGAAGAGGCCATGGTGGCCGCAGCGATCGAATCACCATCGGCGAGTGCCAAGCTCTGAATCTGGTAGTTCTTCGCCGAGTTGCGTCCGGCGATCACATCACCCACCCGGGTCACGAGGTCGAGGGTGTAGCACATCTGCGTGGGGTCGTACACGCCACGGAAAACACCCAGGCCGTATTCATCCACCACAGTGCTTCCGTTGAATCGTTTGAAGAGGCCCGACGCGATGAAGTACACGTTGCCCGCCGCATCGAAGGTTGGGCTGGAGATTGAGGGGCCTTGCAGACCCAGCGTGGTTTCGCTCAGAGAGGCAAGGCGCCCGATCGGAGCGTCGGTGGCGTTGATGACGCCGTCGCCCTCGCCGGCGTCGTTGGTGTTCGGTGCCCCGTCGGCGCCGTAGTCGCCCCGAATCGCCTTGCCGGTACCCGCGCCTGTGTCGACCCAGGCCGCCGCCGTCCACGTGACCGTGGAGCTGGGGTTGGTCGGGTCAAATCGCGCGACCGCGAGCGCGTTGAAGGGGTTGGCGCCATCGGGCGTCGAGCCGCTATATAGGACTCCGGCTGCGAGCATGCGCCCTTGCGCGTCTTTGCCGATCGCGACCGGGCCTACGCCGCCCCGGAATGTGACCTGGCTGTCGTATCCGCGGAAGCCTCCCCCGTTGATATTCCACTGGGTCCCATCGCAGGTGTCGGTGAGGCTTGAGGGGAGCGAAATGGTGCGAGCGGCGACCACCCCGCCGTTGGAGTTCACGCCGGCCAAGCTGATCGAGTTCACGGATTGCCCGCCCCCCGAACTGCCGCGGGAGAGAACCCCCAACGTGCCGACGGTGCCGGATGAGATGGTGGCGGCACTGAACGACAGTGGCCCGCGCTGATCGATGGTGCCGGGACGATTGGCGGTGGTGTTCGTAAGTGCTCCGGCGGTCGTCTCCACTTTGGTCTGCCCGGTGAAGTCCGGGCCGACGAGCACACTGCGCCCGGCGAGCGTCTGCGGAATGGCGGTGGGCACCGCGAGGGTGACGGTGCCGCGTTGCAGGAGCCAGTCCGTCGCCGCGGCGTTGGTGGCCCCGTTGTTGTCGATAATGTTCACTGCGTTGGTGGTCCGGGCGGGCAACCGCACGCGGAAGAAGTTGTCGCCAATGAGCACTGGCGTGCCGGCGGCGTTGTACCCGTCGGCCCGGAAGACAAGGTTGCCCTCAGCATCGATCGAGCCCAAGCCGAACTGCGAGCGGTCGGCCTGTGTCGCGTTCTGCTGGCTCACCGCCGCGACCGTGCGAGTGACAAACAGCCGGTCGGGGGCGGCAGGATTGAACGCGACCTGAGCGCCGTGCAGCATGTTGGCGAGCACCACGACGGTGCCGGCGGGCGTCTCATCAAAGTCAAGGAACGAAACCCCGAAGACGCTGGCGTTACCAGTGGGGGAGACGGAGGTATTGAGCGAGGTGTTGTTGTCGCTGCTGATGCCGCCCCCGGCCTGGTTCCACGCGGTGTACGTGGCGGTTGGGAACGCGGCGTTGGTCGCGATGGCCTGGCTGATCGCAGAGGGTCCGGTGACGGCGCTGAACCGCGTGAGCACCACCCGGCCGGACTTCAAGATGGGAGCCACGCCGAAGGTGGTGCCCAGCGAGGTGCGCAGCGGCGCGAGATCGACGACGTAGTTGGCCCGCTGGGTGAGAGTTCCAAATGGGCTCAGGCCGTCGCCGGGAAGGCCGTTGCCACCGTTGGCATTGCGAGAGACGCTGTCTTGCGCGAAGGCGCTGCCGCAGCAGGCCAGGAGAACTAGCACACCCGTGGCCGCCGCCTGCGTACCACGTCCGAGATTCATGTCGCTCATCATCTCCTCCACACTCCTTCACAGTGAAGTTAAGCGGCCTCCCGCCGGTGTCCATGAGGTGGAAACCGGAGTACGGGTTCATCGGCCGTTCGGTGTTCGAGATTCCTCCCCGGCCCTGGGGTCGCTCGATCCCGACGAGGCATGCTACCCGGTGTTTCGCGAGCCGCCAACGGAAAATCCCTAGTTCATACGAGGAATTGCGTGCGGGCGTTTCGGATTTTCCGGTGTTTGTCAGGCCCTTTGGTGGTGGTAGGTGGCCCGGTGGTCCCCAGCAGGGTTGGGTTAGCGCCCGGGGTACATCGCCACGGCCAGTTCAGCGGCGAGGGAGGCGTTGCTCTTGACCAGCGCGATGTTGGCCGCGAGCGTGGCTCCGTGGCTTCGTTCGTGCAATGCGGCGAGCAGACGCGGGGTTACATCGCGGCCGTCGGGGGTGGTTCCGAGGCTCGCTTCGGCTTGGGCGAGCCATGTTTCCCAGTCGGCCCGGGGGATTTCGTGCTCGACGGGGACGGGGTTGCACACGACGATGCCGCGGCCTGTGCGGGTGAGTTCCGCATCGACGAAGCTGGCGAGCGTCGCGACGTCGTCAAAGCGTGCGTCGACGCCAGCCGCACTTTCGCGAAGGTAAAACGCCGGGAAATGGCTGGTCCGATACCCGATCACCGAGATGCCGAGGGTTTCGAGCAGTTCGCGGGTGCCCACGACGTCGAGCAGGCCTTTGACGCCGCTGGTGACGACGGCGACCGGAAAGCGCGTGAAGGCGGCGAGGTCGGCGCTGATGTCGGGCTTGGCGGCGAGGCCTTTGTGCAGCCCGCCCAGGCCACCGGTAGCGAAGACGCGCACGCCCGCGCCGGAGGCGAGCTCCATGGTCGTGCTCACGGTGGTCGCGGCGTGGCTTTGAGCGTGCAGCAGCACGCCAAGGTTGGATGTGTTGGCCTTGGGGACTTTTTCCGCGGCCAGCAGCAGTTCAAGCTCGGCCTGCGCCAGCCCGACGATGGCCTCGCCGTGCACGACGCCCACGAGCGCAGGGTTCGCACCCTTGGACCGAACGATGCGGATGAGCTCGCCCGCCAGCGGCCCGCCTTCGCCCCGCGGTACGCCGTGCAGCACTAGGGTTGTCTCGAGCGCCACCGCCGGGTTTCGCACACGCGAGGAGATTCGCATGCGCGAGGGTACGTGCCACCGACCTTGCTCGCAAGGTCGGTGCGAATCACGCTTGCTCGCTTCGCACTGACCTCGAAGCGAGGTCAGTGGCACGACTCGCTCAAAAACCGAAAAACGCCACCCTAGGAGGATGGCGTTTTTGGTTTCAATCGTTCATCCCGCCACTTGCGGGATCTGCTTACACCGCGCCCTTGAGGCCCTTGAGGGGGCGGACCTTGACCACCGTGCGGGCCGGCTTGGCCTTGACGGTCATCATTTCGCCCGGCTTGAAGGGGTTGGCCTTCTGGGCGGCCTTGGTGGCGGGCTTGTGGATGGCGGTGACCTTCATGAGGCCAGGCACCACGAACATGCGGGGCGCGTCAGCCTTGGGCTTGGCGAGGTCGACAACCATCACCTGGCTCAGGGTGTCGAACACCGAGGCCACCTGCTTGCGGGCCAGGCCGGTGTGATCAGCGATCGTGTTGAACAGCTCGCTCTTCTTGCGGAGCTTGGGGGCCTGCGAGAGTTTCGCGGGCTTGGGGCGGCCTTTGCAGCAGCTTTCTTCGCCATCTTCTGACTCCTTGAAATAGAACCTCTTCACGGTCTCCGACCTACGAGGGGTCTGTTGTAGCAGCCCCAAATCAAACTCGCAAGCGGCCCGGCATCAAAAAACACCGGATTTGCGGGCGGTTTTTCGGCGTTCGCCCGATTCGGTCTACACGTTTTTCT
>JBAZUW010000102.1:0-12182 GCA_041661205.1 Phycisphaerales bacterium | reverse complement strand
CTCGCCGGGTGCCACATCGTCTTCATCTCCACGAACGACTCGATCCACCACGGATCCTGACACACATCCGTGTCAAAGAAATCGATCTGCGACTCGGTCCCTCGCACGGTGACCCGCTTCACATTCTCCGCGCCCCCCATCCGCAGCGTCGTCGCCTCTTCCGCAGGCAGGTTCGCCGCGTGAATCGCGTCGATGTCGCGATGGTTGGCCGCGTGGGAGATCAACTCGGTTCGCTCGCCGGTCAGCACATTGACCACGCCGGCGGGCACGTCGCTGGTCGCCAGCACTTCACCGAACACCGCCGCCGGCACGGGGTTATCCGTCGCGCTCACCACCACCGCCGCATTGCCGGCGCACACCACCGGCGCCAGCAGCGACACCAGCCCCAGCAGCGGCGAACCCTCCGGCGCGAAGACCGCCACCACCCCCACCGGCTCTGGCGCGGTGAAGTTGTAATACGGCCCCGCCACCGGGTTGTTGCACCCCAGCACCTGCGCATACTTGTCGGCCCACCCGGCGTAGTGCACCACGCGATCGATCGCGGCGGTTACTTCGTCCCGGGGCGCCACGCCGCGCGCCGCACCCTTTGCTGGCTTCTTTGCCTTGCTCGCCTTGCCGCCAGGCCCCACGCTCGCGATAGCCGCGGCCAGTTCCTCGCGCTTCCCCTCCATCATCTCCGCGATACGGTAGAGAATCTGCCCACGCAGATACGCCGTCGCGTTACCCCACGCCGGCTGAGCCTTGCGGGCGGCTTCCACCGCCTCACGCAGGTCCTTTCGCGAGGCCTTCGAGACGTGCGCAAAGGGCGAATCCGGCGTGCCGCCGACGGGCCAGGATCGCCCGCTCTCGGTGCGCGGGAACTTGCCGTCGATGAAGAGCTTGTACGTCTTCAGTATGTCGAGTCGCTCGGTCATCGGTTGCTCCAACGTGTTTGGGATCCCGGCTGCCGGTGGGACAGGCGTCCCGCCTGTCCGGATGTGGGCTGATGTTCTTGGACAGGCGAGACGCCTGTCCCACCAACAGCCCCATGCCCTGCCTTACACCCTCACATACGCCCGCAGCCCCTGCATCCCGCCCTCGCGACCAAACCCGCTTTCCTTGAACCCGCCAAACGGGCTCGCCGGGTCGAACCGGTTGTAGGTGTTGCACCACACCACGCCCGCCTTCAGCTTGCTCGCGATCTCGAAGACCTTCGAGCCCTTGTCCGTCCACACGCCCGCGGCCAGCCCGTACGGCGTGTTGTTCGCCCGAGAGATCGCCTCTTCCGGCGTGCGGAAACTCATCACGCTCAGCACCGGCCCAAAGATCTCCTCCCGCGCCACCACGTGGCTGGGCTGCACCCCGCTGAAGAAGCACGGGCGGCAGAAGTAGCCCGCCTTGAACCCCGCCAGCGCCGCTCCGGCTCCCTCGCCGCCCGGCACATGCAGCTTCGCCCCCTCGCGCTCGCCTTCGCCGAGGTAATACGCGATGCGATCCAACTGCTCGCGGCTGTTGACCGCACCCACATCCGTGTTCTTGTCCATCGGGTCGCCCACGCGCAGAGAGGCGAGCCGCAGCTCCAGCCGCTGGATGACCTGGGGCAGGATTGACTCCTGCACGAAGAGCCTCGAGCCCGCGCAGCAGACCTCACCCTGGTTGAAGTAAATCCCCTGGATGATCCCCTCGATCGCCTGGTCGAGACTCGCGTCTTCGAAGATGATGTGGGGGGACTTGCCGCCCAGCTCCAGGGTCAGGCGCGTGCCGCGGGGCGCAACCGCCGCGGCGATCTTCTTGCCCACTTCTGTCGAGCCAGTGAACGCGATCTTGTCCACACCTTCGTGGGCCACCAGGGCCGCGCCCGTGCCGCCGTCGCCGGTGATGATGTTGACGACGCCCGGGGGCAGCCCGACCTCCTCGCAGATTTCCGCCAGGCGCAGGGCGGTGAGAGGAGTCGTCTCGGCGGGCTTGAGCACGCACACGTTCCCGCACGCCAGCGCCGGGGCCAGCTTCCACGCCGCCATGAGCAACGGAAAGTTCCACGGGATGATCTGCCCGCACACGCCCACCGGCTTGGGCTCGCGCCCCGCAAACGCGAATGGCAACTTGTCCGCCCAGCCGGCGTAGTAGAAAAAATGAGCCGCCACCAGCGGCACGTCCACGTCGCGGCTTTCCTTGATCGGCTTCCCGCTGTCCAGCGTCTCCAGCACCGCCAGCTCGCGGGCGCGTTCCTGGATTCGCCGCGCGATGCGGAAGAGGTACTTGCCACGCTCGGCCGCGGGCAGCCCGCTCCACCCTGGCAGCGCCTTGCGGGCCGCCTTCACCGCGGCGTCCACGTCAGCGGCAGTACCCAGCGCCACCTCGGCCAGCGGCTTCTCGGTGGCGGGGTTCAGCGTTGCCAGGCGCTTGCCGCCCTTGGCACTCCCCCACTTGCCCCCGATGTAGTGCCCGTACGTGGGCGCAATCTCAACCTTCACGCTCTCAGGTGCCGCGGCGTAGTTCCACGTGGGGGCGACAAACGGCGAGCGGGGTTTGGCGCCCGCCGCCCCGTTCGCACCGTTGACCACCCCGCCAAGGGCCGCCGCCACACTCACCTCGCCGCCGTGGCGGCCGTTGGATCCCGTATCGCTGGACATGCCGCCATCGTACGGCCTTGGGTGGCACGGCGGTCCCCGCCGTGTTCGGCGTCCCGGCTCCCAACGAAAAACCCCCCGCACGGGCACGAGCCCAATGCGAGGGGGGGTAGCTGACATCTGGAATGGGGCCTCGATCGACGACCTGTCGGCCGTCACCAACCCGAGGCCGCTTAGTTGCCCGCCTTCGGGTACTGCGCTGTCACCGGCAGTTCCTTGAAGAGCAGCACCTTGGGCTTGTCGCCTTGGCGGGTGACGTTGGAACGATCGAGCACCAACAGGAATCGCCGCTGAATGCTGGGGATCATGGGAATGTTGTCGTCGCCGCCCACGGCGACGTCGGCCTTCTTGTAGCCGTTGACCATGAACCACACCGCGAAGTAATCGCTGCGGGTCGAGAGGCTGTTCATCGCCACGTTGGCCAGCAGAAGACGCTCGCGGGTGGAGACGGGCTTGGCTTTGCCCACGTAGGAGTTTGTGTTCGCCGGCGTGCCGTAGGCCGCGGCATCCGTCGGTGCCCCGGTCTCAAAGCCCCGGGCGCTGTTGAGTTGCCCCGCGGGCAACGTGCCGTCGTAGGCCATGAAGTCGATGTTGAAGGGCCGGGCGCGACTGGTTGGATCGGTCGGGTCCCAGTTGCGGGCAGCCAGCAGTTCGCCCACGCTCCGCATGCCGGGCAACTCAGACATGCCGCTGAGCCGCGTGGGCATGCCCGCCCCGCCACGCGTCCAGCCGATCTCATTCATCTCGGTGCGCCCGGCAAGCGTCGAGTACATCATGCGATCGTTGAAGTCGATCGATGAAGGCATCACTGGTTGGCCTGAGAGGTTCACCTCCGGGAAGCTCACAAACCCTGCAAGGCCGGATGTGCCGTACGAGCCGGGCGCACCCACCGCGCTCCCGCGGCGCCGCCAGATCGTCTGCTTGTCGCGATACGCCGCCACCGTCGAGGCGATATCCGCCAGGGTGCCCGGCATGGTGGTGTTGTTGAGGCCGGCCGGGGGCACTTCAGGAGGTGTGCTCGGGCTCGTCGCCGAGTCCCGCCACCAATACGGGTTGCCGGTAGGATCCATAATTCCGGCGGCGTACGGCAGCGGTGCCAGGCCCGGCACCAGGCGCAGCACGGCCAGCGGCGCGGTGTTGACGTTGATCAAGCCGGGGATCGCGCGATCGCGAGACTGCGACGCCGGCGTCGTGATGAAGGTGTCGAGAATGTTGAAGGCCAGCGGCAACTCGAGCCCGACGCGGAACTCCGCACCCGTGGTGAACTCGCCGTCGGTGGTGGTATCGACAAAGGGCACGTAGTCGTCGAGGCGCAGGCCGCCCCGATCGAAGATGAGTGTGGTCTGTCCCGCCGTTTGGCGCGGGGCGAAGAGAAAGATGGGGTCGGACTCTGCCCCCGCCGGCGGTGTGAGCATGTCATAGCCCATCGCGCTCGCGAGCGCTTCGCTCAGCGTGGTCCATGCGAGCTTCGCGTCGGCGGGCAGCGCAAGGTTGTACCGCGTGGCGCCCGCGCCCGGCTTATACGGCGTGTACTCCGGCCCCACGCCCAGCGGCAGCAAGAGGTCGGCCAGACGCAACGTGGAAACCTGGTTCGCGGGCGGCAGATTCGTGCGATAAGCGCTGAGACCAGCACCCTGCCGAGACGAGAAGGCCACCGGCAAATTTGCGTTGACCATCGCCGTTGCAGTTTCCGCGATCGCCGGGTTGGGGCGGTGCGTGGCGTCGCCGACCTGCGGGAAACCCGGAACCGTCGCGCGCGCATCCGCAGTAGAGCGGATCTTCGGATAAGGCTGATCCTTGATCCTCGAATCATTCGACTTCATCGCGCGCTTGAACTCGACGAACGATTTGCTGCCGCCCCGGAATGCAACGATCGGATCGCCGCTCGGATTGAAGTTGGACCTTCTCGGGCGAACCGCCGTCGCGGGGCCATATCCGTCATTCACCATCACGTTCCAGTCATTGACGTATTTCGGCTGGAGGCAGTATCCCGGCAGGGCGCCCGGGGGCAGCGTGCCGGAGGGAGACGCCGGCCGGATCGCCGCATTGGCGATCATGATGGTGAACCCATCGCTGACGATGTTGTCGCCGGAGCCGCTATTCTGAATTGGCGTGTCGCCAGTGGGCATCTTGCGATCAATGTCGAACCCCGTCGGCGGGATCAATCTGTCGACCAGTTGATCGTTGGCCATGTTGTTCGGCGCGTAGGCCATGTTGGGGTTTGTGTCGTTGACGGGGAAGTGCATCCCATCCCAGAAGGGTGTTGAGGCAGGAATCTGCCGCGGCAGGTCGTGCTTCGCATCTCCGACGGGCTGCCCGCTTACCGGATCCACACCTTCGCGAACGGTGCGATAGAGATTCACAGGCGCGTTGCCGGCGGAAAACACCGCGTTGCTGCTGGTGTTGGAGTTGGCCAGCACCATCTTCCAATCGTTAAGCGCATCGACCTTCGGAATGAAGTACAGATCGACATCGGGGTCGCCATACCCCATCGCACGGCCAACCAGCGGCTTGATATCCGACGGCGCGTTGATTGCCCGCGACGTGATATCCGCCCCGATGCCCTTGATCCGGTCGTAGATCCGCGACGGAAGCTCGCGGCTCATCGTGCACAGCACCACGGTCTTGCCCGCGGGAATCGTGATCGGTGTGAGCGTGACAATTTCACTGCCGTTGTTGGACATGCTGTCGTCGACATAGTGACCAAGCTCGGCCGCGCTGCCCGCAACCCTGGAAGGCTTGCCCTGATTGTTCAGAGTGCTCGCGGTCGCAGCGTCCACAAACTGGGGCTGATCCATCGAGACGACCTTGAAGTACTGGCCGCCGTATTCGATGTAGTAAAACGACTTATCACGATCAAGACTCACATCCACCCCGCCATTGGGATTGTAGTTGTAGTACGGGCTGATATCGCCCGGTCCGGCACCCGAAAACGTGCCGGGGATGCCGCTGCTCAGCGTGATCGCCGTATCGAACGGGTTGGTGAGCTGGAACGCGATGACCCGGTAGAGAAAGTCAGGATTCGAGTCAACGGGGTCGCCATTGATCGTGATTTCTTTGGGTCCGGTGGGCGGGGTGGCCGCACTGCCGTCGTCGTCCCCAGGCGGCGTCGAGGTGCGCGGCGTGTCGTAATACACCGTGAACGACGCCACCGCCGTCACGAACGGTTGCGGCTCGACGCCATAGATCTTAGTAATCGGCGCCGAGTCCAGGTCCGCGGGCGTCGGCGCCAGCCGCTGACGAGAACCCGTCCCCACCGTGAGCGTCAGGTTGTTGGGGCGGGGCTGATTCATCGCGTTCAGGCCGTACACGCCGCTGTTCAGCACCTGCTGATCCAGCGGCAGCGCCGAGTCGGTGGCTACCAGCATGTCGCCCTGCGAGGTTCCTCCCGTCGCCGGCTTCTGCGTCTGAAGGGCGTACACGCTCGGATCGGTATCCGTGTCGTTCATGTCCTTCAGGTTCACCGCCATGTGGGCGGCGATGTGCAGGGCCGCCTCCGGCCCGCGATACCCGTAGAACAACGTATCAAGCTGCGGCAGTGCTCCCGCCGACATGTGCGGTGTCCACGCATTGGGACGGTCCGAATCCAAGGCCAGCGCATCCGCAAAGCCCCGGAAGAGCAGCCGAACATCTTCGTTCACCACCGCGGCCCGCGCATCAATCTTCAGCTCGGCATCCTGCAGCACCCCGGGCGTGACGCCCGCCACGCTGCGGAACTGCCGCCCGCCGCTGATGGTCGTGAGGCGTTGGCGGGCGTCGCTGGCGAACTGCAACTGCGTGCGGACAAACTCCACGTTGCTGGAGTTGATCGTGTTGTAGCCGGGAAGCTCCTCTTCCAGGCTGCGATTGGAGCGCGTGGGGCTCAGGCGCCCGCTGCCCGGCAGGGGCGCGCTCGGGTAGTTGGTCAGCGCCACACCGTTGCGCCCGCTCAGCGTTGCTTCCAGGGGCGAAGTAACGTCCGGGTTGTTGAGCGCGCGATAGGTCAGCAGCTCCTGCAACGAATCCATCCCGAAGCGGCCCCGGGCCTGGTACTTGTTCGCATCCAGCCTGTACACATCGTCACTGCCGGCCGCGCCGAGGATGTAATAGTTCAGGCGCCGCTCGGCCCCCAGAAGATTCGCAGCAGTCTCCGACGCTGCGGGGCTCTGGAAATCCCACACCTGCCACTTGCCGATATCAGCGTTGCTGTTCGGGTCGCCCAACCCAACGAATACGCTGTAGAAACCTGTGTACACCTGAATCATGTTGGGGTTGAACGGCTGCATTGGCCGGATGTAGTCGGCCAGAATCGCCGCGCCCGTACCGCCCAGGGTCGCCACGCGGGGGGGCGTGGTGCCGGAGGCGATCGCCAGGCGCAGCGCGGTGTACGCCCCGGAGCCTGCAAAGAACGCGTTGTCCTCGTCGTACGGCGCGTCGCCCGCGTAGTTGCCGCTGTAGTCGGTCTCGTTCGACTTGGTGAAGAGCACGTCATACCCGCCGGGGGTGGGGCCGCCGGCGAAGTTCTGATAGCTGTCCACCAGCATCAGCAGCCGGCGCAGGTCCACGTCGGCCGGAGACACGCCCCAGGGGGCCGTGCCCGTCGGGGCGGCAAACGAATCACCCGCGGTGTTCACATTCACCAGCGATGAAAGATCAATCGCCCGTGCCGCGAAGAAGTAGCGGTAGTTGCCGCTGTCGGTGTTCAGCAGGCTGCTGAGGGAGTTAGCGCTGCGACCATCCACCAGTTCAAACCAGCGCGCATCGAACATCCCATCGCCGTCCGTGTCCGCCCACTGGTTGCCGAGATAGTCATCATCGCCGGGCTTCTTGCCGCCAGGATTAAACCCCACCGGAACAAACGCGCCGCGCTGCCTCGCCGTGAAGAACGCGGGCACTGCCGCATCAATGTTGGCACCAAAGTCGGTCATGGTCGTCGATGCACCGGTCGCGTCGAGCAGCGTGGGTGCCTTGCCGCCATTCACGCCCGACATCACGTCGTGCGACGCGGTGAAGTTGTTGCGAAGGTTGACGAGATTGACGAAGCGGCCGTCTGGCGCGAAGTTGCTGATCTGCGCCCAGTCGCGAACGTCCAAGTAAGTCCGCGGCGGGTTGGAGGAGTCACTGGGGCCATTTCCGTCGTAGTCCAGAAACGTCGGCTCCGTGCTCGCCAGCCACGGCGTCGTCGGCAGAAACTGATCCAGCGACGAGAGAATCTGAGTGTTGGCGATCGCCGTCGCGTACGGAAAGAAGGCGTTGGCATCGGTGCGCGGCACGTTGCTGCGTGCCGCCCAGTTGATCGAGGGGTAATCCGACGTCTTGCGGCGAAGCAGGATCTGCCCGTTGGAAGATGTGTGCGAGGAATCGTCAAACCACACCGACAGTGCATCCGGACCGATCACCTGGTTCGCGGCGTAATCAGCGAACTTCTGCGGGACGTCATCCAGTTGCTCGCGCCGGTCGATCGCCGCCCGCGCTCGAACATCCTGATTGCCGATCGTGACATACAGGATCGTGATCACTGCCAGCAGTGCGAGCGTGCCGACCACGAGAATGAGGAATGAGCCGCGACGCTTCTGCCGCCACACGTTGCGGCTGCCCGCCAAGGCCGCCAGCACGCCCCCCAGCCCACGGGTCCGCTTCGCGCTTGTTGGCATCTGATCAAGGTTGTTGCTCGACATACATCCGCTCCTTGGGGCATTCGCCCCCGCTACCCGCAGCCCAGAGTGCATGCACTCTGCGCCCTCGCCCGCGCGTCAGCTCCCGACACCGCGCAGGGTTCATCTCGGTCAATCTGTCTGCGTCGCGGTTCGACGCGCATTCACATCACGGTCATTGCGGCCGCGAGTCATCTGGTACTTCGAAGATGTACTGAAACGTCGTCTCGAAGGTCGCGTCGTCCGGGTCCGCCACGCTCACCGTGACGCGAATCAGCTTGGGCCAGGCCCAGGGCATGGTGGCAGGATCGGTGGCGGCGTTCTGCTTGTACGTGGGGTCGATGTAGCCGAAGTAGCTCGTCAGGCTCAACGGACGCTGACTCGGCTGAATGGAGCGTCCGTAGATCAACCGAGCCGTGACGGCGTAATCAAGTGAGCCTTGCTTCTTGGTCAGCGGAATCTTGTGCGTGGGGACGGGGGTTGGGGTGGTTAACGACGGGTCCCAGGGATACGGCGCCGGTGACGTGGTGTCGATTTCGCCGGGCGCGGTTGCCGGGCGCGGGCCGTGCCACTTCAACTGCCCCCCCGGCCCACCCACGGTCGGGTCTTTCACCTGATCCCCATACGACCACTCGACTTTGAACTCCGAGCAATGAGGCAGCAGGTTGTTGGCCACCATCATTTCGCGATCGGTCTTTTCTTCCTGAATCTTGCGAAGCTCCGTCGGGTTGCCCGCCGTCGATGCCAGCGCACTCTCGCGCATCACTTCGTCCAGCCCGATGGCCGTAGGCTCCGTGCGAATCCGCACGCCCGCGGGGTCGCTCGTGTTGTCCGGGTACAGGGCGCCGCTGTACAACGACTGGGTGGGGAAAAGGTCCGCCATCCATGCGTGCATTACATCCAGCGATTCCGCGGTGTTCGCGTTGGGCGAAGGCGCGGTCGAGGTGCTGGGATTGGTTTGCGGGATTTCAAAGTTGAGGGCCGGCACGGTGCCGAGTGTGTAGATCGTCAGGGGCGTGGTGGGCGTCATGCCGGTGTTACTCCGGCAGTTCCCAAGAATCGTCGCACGGATCTCATCCAGGCTGGTGGTCGCGATGTCGATGATGCCCGAGGAAAATCTAGCATGGGGATGCTGGCCATCCGGCGGATAAGGAGGAGCCGCCAACATGGGCCAGTCTCTGAAGATTTTGGTGGGATCGTTGATAAACGGGGCACCGGGATAAGAAGCGTTCAAATCCGGGTAAACCGCGGCGATGGAGCGGAAGGCCGAGGTAGCGGCGGGCATGAGCGCGATCTGAGTTGACTTGTTGGCAAGCCTGCCGCTGCTGGCGGCCACGCCCAGCCAGTCTGTGCCGTATCCGGGCTGAGGCGCGGTCTCCGGCTTCACCAGCAGGGTCTGCGCCCGCACCAGCGTCCAGTTAGAGGCGTAACGATTGGGGTTGCCGTCAACATCGCGCCCCAGCAGCATGTCGGGGCTGCTCACGATGTTCTGGTCGCTGATTTCAGGCTCTTCGTCGCCCCCGTACGCCCCGATGTCGCGGCGCTGGCCGTGCCCGTAGTAGATCCTGGCTTCGGTGGACTGCACCAGGGCCCCGGGCAAGGGCGACTCGCGGGCGCTGGTGAACGACCCGACCCCGAAGAAGACAATCTCGTCGATGCGGCGCTGGCGTTTGCGGCTCGGGCCATTAGGGTTGTCGGCCCCGACCGCCGAAAGCTCCACCGCGTCGGGCGAAGTCGCCCCAGCCGCGGGCGCCGCGTCGAACATGCCGTTGCCGTTGGCATCGACCCACTGCTGACGAATGACGAGGGGCCCGCGCCGCGTCATTGCGCCAAAGTCGGCCCGCATTCTGGATTCAAGCAGCGCCGCGTAGTTGGTCACCAGGCTCAGCCGCTTGCCACCGGACACGGTCTTGCCCACCGCCTGAAAAATAGCCGCCAACCCAACCGAGATGAGGGCCACCGCGCCGATGGCAACCACCATCTCCAGCAACGTGAAAGCACCAGCGCGCCGGCGAGGGCGAGGACAAGGAGCGTGGCTGTTCTGCTTCAAGATCATGCGTTTCCCTTCCAAGCCGAGCTACGTGGTTCTGAACTGCGTGGCCCAAACCGCGTGGCAGCCCGCCCGCGCCACCCTCTTACCGCCGTTCTTCAAACACCAGCACCGCTACCGGAATCTGCACCGTGAACAACATCTGGGGTGTGCCCTCAGCGCTGTTGGGGGCCATCAGCGCGATGTCCGACGCCACCGGAGGCGACAGCTTGACACCCTTATTGACCGGCGAAGGGCCGGTGGTGTCCACGATCACTTCGGTCACCGTGTGCACCACTCCGAATTGGTCAACAAACTTCTGGCCAAGCTGCTGGGCGTATTCACTCAGGCCCCCCGTGGGGAACGAAATCGTCTCGTACCCTCCCGGACCCAGCGTCGTGCCAAGGGTGTACGAAATCCGCTTGATGTCCGAGTAGTTCAGGGCCCCGGTGCCGCCCGCGCCCACCCCGTCATACGTCGGGCGCCCGGTTCCGTCCTGCGCCACCGGCAGCCGCCGCGACGCCACGTTCGTCAGGTTCGTGCCGGTCAGTACGTCGTTCAAGGTCTTGCCCTCGGGCACGCGGATCATGTTGTCAATGCGGCGCACGAAGATCGCCACCTGCACACTGTCCTGCGCCGTTGGCGTGTGCAACCCGGTCGACGCACGCCCGAACTCGGGGGCACTGATACGCCGGGCGGCAAAGTCCCACACATACCGGGGAGACTCCCCCGCGCCGCCGTACGGCCGGGGTGAAAGCCGGTCAATCAACTTGATCTGAACCACCTCGCTCGTGATCACCCCGATTTTAATATCGCCCGTGTCTGCATTAACCTCAAAGATGGGCTGATCGCTCGCCGTCGTCCACTCCTCCTTGGGCGACCACGGGTTTGAACTCAACGCCGCAGTCAACTGATCCCACCCGCGCCGTTGCAGCGTGCCCTGACCAGACGTCAGGTCAAGCAAGGCGCCGTTGGTGTCGTACACCGGGCTCTTTTCACTCAACGGAGATTGCTGCAGAAACGCCTGCGCCGACCGCGCCGTCGCGGCTCCCAGTGACGCATCCGACGCCTGCTTCTGCTGCGTCAGCACCGCCGGAAACACCGCCGCCAAACCCAGCAGCCCAAGCGAAAGTACCACCACCGCGATCAGCACTTCCACCAGCGAAAAGCCGGCGCCTCGCCCCAGCAACTCGCCCCGCCTGAGATTGTTCATCATGCGATTCATGTTCACATCCCCTGCAGTTGGCCGAGGTTTCGATCAATCGTGTACAGCCGCGCCGACGTCGGCACCGGCGACGTCGCCCCGGTGGGCTGATACGCCCCAGTGAGCCATTCGCCGATTTGCACGGCCATGACGTCCGCCGACACTCCGGTGGGCAGCCGGGTGCTGTCCAACTCCGGCCCCATGTATCCCACGCTCTCCGGGTCGGTGTACATCGTGTTGCCCGTCACCTCGTTGGGGCGCGTCACACCCAGGGCGCCCATCATCTTGAACTCCTGATACAGCGCCAGGTTTGTCACCGTGCCCGCCAGCACCGTGTCGATCGACGTATCTCCAATCACCTTGCGCAAGTCGCCAATGCTCAGCCCGCTCCCCGTCAGGTCCCGCGTCGTCAGCCGCTTGGCCAGCAGCGCTGGGTCCGCGGCCAGATCAAACCGGGCGAACGCGTTGGAATACGGCGCCGTGCTGCGAAAGTCCGACGCGTTGACCGGATCAACCACGATCGCCTTGCGCCCATCGCTGGTCGCCACCTGCCCGGTCGTCCCCTTGAACCGCACCATGAGTGTCTGCCGCTGCCACCCCTTGTTGCCCAGCGACGCGTCCTTGCGATCCACAAAGTCCGTCTCGGGAAAGACCCAAAGCCCGCGGCCGGCGAGCATCTTCAGGTTCTCATACCACCCATCCGGCGG
>JBAZUW010000101.1:0-12310 GCA_041661205.1 Phycisphaerales bacterium | reverse complement strand
ATCTATCGATGCGGAAGTTCGCCTTTTCGATCGCCTCTTCTCGGCCGAAGCCCCCGGCGAGCGCACCGGGAAGTGGGAGGACGATCTCAACCCGAGCTCGCTCGAGGTCATCACGGCCAAGATCGACCCGGCGCTGGCGATCGCCTCCCACGGCGATACGTTCCAGTTTGAGCGTCTCGGCTACTTCTGTGTCGATTCCGACGCAGCCCCGGGCAAGCTGGTCTTCAATCGCACGATGACGTTGAAGGATGCGTGGGCGAAGGAGGCGGGGAAGGAAGGAAATGGCTGAGTGCCAAATGGCTAAATGTCAAAGTGCTAAATTGCCAAATCAGTACTGCGATTCCGCCGCGACTGCGTCTCGCGGCGCAGCGCCGTTCTGACGTCGTGGTCATCGCATTCGATTTCTCCTTCTCTCCCTCCCTCTCCCTCTCTTTCTTTCTCTCTTCCTCTCTCTTATTTATTTTGCTTCTATTCCACCCTCTGCTCTTCTCTCATCTTCTCTTTCTCTCCTTCTCTGTGCCTCTGTGGTGAAATCTCTTCCTCCGCCACTCAGCTAGAAAACACCACCCCCGGCGACACACTCAGCACGCGCCGGATCGACAGCACGCTCCCCAGCCCGATGGTCGCCAGCGTCGCGAAAAACGAGCCGACCAGAAGCTGCCACGGGAAGTACGCCGAGAGCTCGCTCTCGAATGCGCGGGTGGTGAGCGTGAACGCCCCGGCCGCCCCGGCGCCGATGCCGTACCCCACCGTGCCGACGACCAGAGCCTGCAGCAGAATCATCCACACCAGCGTGAGCGAGCCCGCGCCCATCGCCTTGAGCACCGCGAAGTAGCGAAGGTTCTCCAGCGTGAACTGATAGAAAATCGACGCCGACAGCAGCAGCCCGACCACAAACCCCAGCGCGATGGTGATCCCGAAGTTCACGCCGATGCCGGTGGCCACCACAATAAAATCGATGGTCTTGAGGCGAAACTCGTTGGGCGTCAGGGCGAGCAGATCGCCCAGGGCGTCGATGTCCGCCTTTACATGCGCGATGTCGGCCTCACCCTTGACCTTCACCAGAATGTAGCTGATGCGCTCCCGCCCCACCGGCGTGAACCTGATGGCATTGTCGAAGGTGGTGTAGATGATGCCGTTGCTTTCAAAGCCCTTCTTGGCTTTGCAGATGCCCACCACCACGGCGCGGCGGTCGTTGATCTTCAGTTCGTCGCCCACCTTCACGTCGTTCATCAACGCCGCGGATCCCTTCTCGACAAGGATCGCATCGGGACGGCGTAGATCGTCGATGTTTCCTTCCACCATTTCAACGGGCCGCCCCACCAGGGTGTTGCGGGGGATGCCGAGAATCTGAACCTTCTTGAAGCTGCCGTTGGAGAGCTCGGTCACCGCCCAGTTGGTGAAAAACGGCTCGGCCCACTCGACGCCGGGCACGCTGCGCACCCGGTCGAGCTTCTGGTCGGCGATGGAGCGGTACTCGGCCACCCACTTGGTGCCCGGGTCCATCACCCACAGGTCGGGTTGCTTGACGTTCTGCAGGGGGCCGGTGGCCTGAAACAGCAGCCCAAGAAAGATCGCCCCCTGCTGGTTCATGAGGAGGGCCGCGAAGGCAAGGCCCAACACCAGCGTGATGTACTTGGTGCGATCGCCGACGAGCATCCGGAGTGCAATGTGCAACACGGGCGAAGCGTACGCGGTCGGCAGAGCCCCCCTCTCCGAGAAGAGGGTCCACACTGCACCGTGCCACGATGATCCCGGCTCGGCGGGATCGTCGTGGTCCGGCATCACGCCCCCGGAACCACCACGATGCGTAGCGAATCATGGTGACACTCTCTCGCCCCCTACCCTCCACCATGGTTCGCTGGATCACGATTGTGCTGTCAGTCACCGGGCTCGCCATCGGCGTCTGGGCCGTCGCCACCGCCGATGAAAAGCCCGTCAAAATCCCCCTCGCCCGCCCCGCGTCGGTCAATCCCTATCTCAACGGCGTCGCCTCGCTGGGGATCGTCGAGCCCGCCGATCGCAACGTCGCGGCCGTCGCCCCCGAGCCCGGCCTCATCACCGAGGTCTTCGTCCACGTGGGCGACCATGTGAAAGAGGGCGACCCCCTCTTCCGGCTCGACACGCGGCGTTTGGAAGCCGACTTGGTTCGCGCCGATGCCGCCGTGGTGGCCGCCCAAGCCGATGTGGACCGCTGGCACGCCCTGCCCCGCGTCGAAGATGTCCCGCCGCTGGAAGCCGCCGTCGCGCGGGCCGAAGCGCTCGCGAAGGATCGCGAAGACCTCATGAATCTCACCCGGGCCGCCGTCGCCAAAGGCAGCGGCAGCGACCGCGACCTCACCGCCACCCAGTTCGCCATGGAAGCCGCCAAGGCCGAGCTCGATCGCGCCAAGGCGGAACTCGCCAAAATGCAGGCAGGCGGCTGGCAACCCGACCTGAAAATCGCCGAGGCCGCCCTCAGGCAGCGCCAGGCCGAGGTCAGCGCATTCAAGCTCCTCATTGATCGCCTCACGGTGCGGGCCTCTCGGGCGGGCACCGTGCTCCGCCGCGAAGTCGAGCCCGGCGAGTTCGCGAGCACCGACGCGAACCGTGCGTCGATCATCTTGGGAGATCTCGACCATCTCGCGGTGCGGGCCCAAGTCGACGAAGAGGACATCGCGCTGGTGAGTGCCGACGCCAGGGCCACCTGCCGCACGCGCGGATCGGTCGTCGTGGAGACGCCGCTCAAGTTCCTGCGGATCGAGCCATACGCCCGCCCCAAGGTGGACATCACCGGCGCCAACCTGGAGCGGGTCGATACCCGCGTCATCGACGTGGTCTTCGAGTTGCAAGGGCCCTTGCAGGTGCCCCTCTACCCCGGCCAGGCGGTCGACGTCTTCATCGAGGCGGCCAAGCGCTGATGCGTCACTGACCTCGCTTCGAGGTCAGTAACACGTTGTTCCGTGGGCGCTGCTACTCATTCCGCAGCGCCCGCACCGGGCTCATGACAGCCGCCCGCATCGCCGGCACAAACGCCCCGACGCCGCAGCTGAGCACCCCCGCCACGCCGACGATCACCGCATTCAGCGGCTCCACGTGGTTCGGGATCATCGTGAAGTAGTACACCCGGGGGTCCCAGATCACGATGCCCAGAGTCGTGCCCAGCCACTCGTGAATCGGATTGATATTGAGTACCACGGCGTACGCCAGCGCCAGCCCCAAAATCGAACCCACCACGCCGATGGCGACCCCATACCTCACCCACAGCCACGCCACCCCAGCGCGTCCCGCTCCAAGGCTTCGCAGAACTCCAATGTCCGGGGTCTTCTCCCGCACCATCGACCAGAAGATCGCGAGCACCAGGAAGACCGCCGTCAGCGACACGAAGCAGAAGAGAAACAGCAACAGCGAAATCTCGTTGCGCACCGCGCCAATGAACTGGCGGTTGAGGTCTTCCCATGTGTGAATCAAAATCCGCGATGGCGCGGGCACGCTCCCCACGTGATCCTTCGCGAACTCGGCGTAAATCGCCTCCACCCGCGCTTTCAGCCGCTGCGCGTCGCGCGGGTCGGAGCTGAGCGCGTGCCCCTTTACGATTACGTCGGTCACCCGCGCCGGTTGATCACGCGTGGCGGGGGTGCCGGCGTCGGGAAACGTTTCGCCACCATTTGATGCCGGGGTGTCGGCGGCCACCGTCAGTGCATTCATCTTGAGCATCTTCTGCAACAGCTCAAGGTTCACCAGCACCACGCGATTATCCAGGTCATACATGCCGGTGCGAAACTCGTTGGCCACCGGCACCGGCTGGCTGAACGCATCGATGGGCCGCCCCTGGCTGTCGAGCGGGAAGACCGTGATGGTGACATTCCCGCCGATGAACAGATAATCGCCCGCCATCTTCTGCGCACCGTCCAGCCCCGTGATCACCGGGGGCCACGGGACATAAAACCCCGCGGCTGTACGTTCATTAAGCTGTGTCACCTCGATCCCGGGCACAATCGCCGGTTCGGGCTTGCCCGTCACCGGGTCAGGGCGTGTGAGTTTCAGCCCGCGATCGTAAATCGCCTCGAGCCCCGGCCGGCCCTTTTCAGACAGGCGCAGGTCGAGACGTTTCTTGTCCTTGGGCATGGGCTTGTCGACGGCCTTCCACCACAGAATGTCGTCGTAGTCCGAAACCTTCCGGAAACTGTCCCCCTCAACCCCCCGAAACGCCACGCCCTTGGATTGCCCGTCGGGCGTGCGCAAGATCCCAAAAGTCTCGATCATCGGGGCCGCACCCGCAACCTCGGGGTCTTTCCGCAGCCGGCTGATCAGATCCTCATAGTGAGCAAACCCCGTCCCCGGCCACGAGACCACCACGTCCCCGGTCAGTGTGCGCCCACTGTTGATGAGCGTCGTCAGAAACCCGCCCATCACGGACCACGTCACCAGCACCATCGCCGTGCACAGCGTGACGCCCAGGGCCGCCAACAGGGGCATCACTTTGGTGAACAGATAGCGGCGGGTGAGCAAGGCGTGGTACATGTGGACAACTCTATCCGGACCGGCCCCATCGCCCGCCGCCACCCCGCGAGCGGCCTTGCCGCCGGAGATGGCTCGCAGCGAACTTTGTCACCCCGGCGTCAGTACATCGGAAGTCACGCGGCCGCCGCCTCAGCGGATAGCCCTTTCCGGACCTTCGCCCCCGGCCGGCTTCGGGCTCGCAACCGGCGTCTATGCTCCCTCCAAGGCTTTCGAATCGCCGATAGAGGCTCAATCGGCCTTCCCTTGAGAACACCCAGTAGGAACTTCAACCATGTGCGGGATCGTCGCCTACGTCGGCACCAAACAATGCCAGAACCTGCTTCTGGAAGGCCTCAAGCGTCTCGAATATCGCGGCTATGACTCCGCCGGCATCGCCACCATGGAGTCGGGCAAAATCCGCGTCGTCAAGACCATCGGGCGCGTGGCGAACCTTGAGGACAAGCTCGAAACCGTCGGGGCCATGCGGGGCACGATTGGCATGTGCCACACCCGCTGGGCCACCCACGGCGGCGTGACCGATTTCAACGCCCACCCCCACACCGACGACAAGGCCGGCATCTGCCTCATTCACAACGGCATCATCGAAAACTACGCTTCGCTCAAGACCTACCTCGAAGAAAAGGGCCACCAGTTCGTCAGCCAAACCGACACCGAAGTGCTGGCCATGCTCATCGGCGAGTTGTACGACGGCGACCTTGAAGCCGCGGTGCAGGCGGCCCTGCGCGAGTGCACCGGCGCCTACGGCATCGTGGTGATGTGCGAGCGCGAGCCGGATGTGCTGGTCGCCGCCCGCAAGGGCAGCCCGCTCATGGTCGGCGTCGGCAACGGCGAGTATCTCGTCGCGTCCGACGGTTCGGCGATCATCTCGCACACCTCGCAGGCCTTCGCGCTCGAGGACTACCAGGTCGTCAAGCTCACGCCCAAGGGCTTCCGCACCAGCACCATCCACAACGTGCCCGTCACCCCGAAGGTGCAGCAGCTTGAAATCGAGCTCGGCGGCTACTCGCACTTCATGCGGAAGGAAATCTTCGAACAGCCCAAGGCCCTGCGCAACACCTTCCGGGGTCGCTTCGGCATCGACGACGGGCGCGTCGTACTCGGGGGCCTGGCCGATCACGCCAAGGAGCTCGTCAAGGCCAAGCGCGTGGTGTTGCTGGGGCAGGGGACCGCCCTGCACGCCGCCATGATCGGACGCTACCTCTTCGAAGACCTCGCCAAGATCCCCGCCACCAGCGAGTTCGCCAGCGAGTTCCGCTATCGCAACCCGATGATCGAGGAAAATACGGTCGCCATCGCCGTGAGCCAGAGCGGCGAGACCGCCGACACCCTCGCGGCTCTCATCGAAGCCAAGGAACGCGGCGCGCTCTCGCTTGGCGTTTGCAACGTCGTCGGCTCCACCATCGCCCGCGAGACCGACGCCGGCGTCTACCTGCGCGTGGGCCCGGAAATCGGTGTCGCCAGCACCAAGGCCTTCGTGGGCCAGGTCGCGGCCCTCACCCTCGTGGCCATGTGGATGGGCCGCCGCCGCTACATGTCCGCCGACCAGTGCGCCACCCTGATGAAGTCCTTCGAGCAGATCCCCGAGAAGATCGAACGCGTCCTCGCCACCGATGAGCACATCAAGAAAGTCACGCAGAAGTACGTGGACCGCGAGAACTGGCTCTTCTTGGGCCGAGGGTACAACTATCCCACTGCCCTCGAAGGCGCCCTCAAGCTCAAGGAAATCAGCTACATTCACGCCGAAGGCATGCCCGCGGCTGAAATGAAGCACGGCCCCATCGCCCTCATCAATGAAGGCATGCCCGCGGTCTTCATCGCCAACAAAGGCCGCCAGTACGAAAAGGTCATGAGCAACATCCAGGAGGTCCGCGCCCGGGGCGGCCACGTCATCGCGGTGGCCACCGAAGGCGACGAGAACATCCGCAAGTACGCCGAGGATGTCTTCTATGTCCCCGACATCGAAGAGCCGCTGAGCCCCATCCTCACCGTGGTGCCGCTGCAACTCATGGCCTATCACGCCGCCGTGTTGCGGGGCCACGATGTCGACAAGCCGCGCAACCTCGCCAAGAGCGTGACCGTCGAGTAGGCAACTCCTGCGCGAGATGTCGACTCGCCTGCCAATCAAAATCCAAATCGTCGAGTTTTCGGGCGCTCCCTGTTATCTCGGCGCAAAGCCGGGGGTTATCGGGGTCGATGTCACTCCAGTCGCCGCGGCGTTCGCGGCTGGGAGTCTTCGAATGCCGAGGCATTCCGCGACAGTTCGCAAGTTCCGCCCCATGCTGGTGCCCCCGCGCCCCCTGCATGTGGATTCGCCCGGCGTGCTACGCACGCTGCGGCTGGCGCTCCGCCCTTTGACCAGCCGCGATCGGAAAGAGTTCATCCGCGTGCTCGAGCTCGACGCCGCCCACCTCGCGCCGCTGAAGTTTCGACGCGATGGCGAGACCGCGGCCGACCTCTTCGAGCGGCAACTGATCTTGACCGAGGAAGGCGAGCGCACCGGGCGCGCCTGGCGTAGGGCCGCGTTTCTCGCAGATGGCCGCCTGGTGGGATGCTTCAACCTCGGCGAAATCACGCGTGGGCTGTGCTTTACGGGGCTCGCGTCGTGGTGGGTTTCGCCAGACCTCACCGGCCGGGGATATGCCACCGAAGGGGTGCGTGCCCTGGTCGATCACGCCACCACCGATCTTCCGTTTGGCATCGGCCTGCACACGGTGCGGGCGCACATTCAGGCGGGCAACACCCCCAGCCGCAGCCTCGCGGCCCGAATAGGTATGAAACGCCTCCCCAACACCGTGCAGATTTCCGGCCCGCAAGGGTGGGAGGCTCATGAAGTCTGGGAAATCTCCGTGCAATAGTGGGTGAGCTCGATCGTCCGCTACGACGCCGCCTTGCGGGCCGCTGGCTTGGCGATCAGTTGACACTCCGCGAGCGCCAGCAGAAGTTCGCGCCCTTCGAACGGCTTGACGAGAATCACATCGGCCGGAGCCGCCAGCACGGCGAGGCGCGTGCGTGGTTCGCGGTCGGGGGCAAGCAGCACGATCCCCCCGCCAAAGCCCGTGTCTCGCAAGGCGCCGACGCTCTGCTTCGGAGTTGATTCCGGCAGGTCGGTGGCGAGGAGCACAAGATCAGCCCCAAACAGAATCGGGGCGGCGACCGCGACGGAGTCAAATGATGCGAAACTCAGGGTTGTATCACCCAGGGCTTGACGGACCATGGACCCATCCTCGGGCGAGTGACTGACGAGCACGCAGGTGCCGGAGAGCTGGTCGGTCGGTGGTTCGGCATACGAGAACTGATTGTCCAGCGGGTCGACGTCGGCGATGTATCGCGCGTCCACCGGTTGATCAAACCGCACGCCGACCTCGTGAACCACCCCGCCGCGATGCACGCAGCGGATGACCCGTCCCGGCACCAATACCTTCCCGCGCACCGGGTGAGGCAGGGAGACCTCGCACCTGGTAAGCGGGTGCATGAAGTTGTTGTGCAGCAGGCTCAGACCACCCCGCGAAATGTTCCGCGTGAGCACCTTGATGTTCGTGCTCCCCCCGCTCTGCACCAGGCGCATCTCAATCGACTCGCGACGAAACTGCCAACGCGAATACTCGCGGCGCGAGCTCGGCCGCTCACACGCGTCCAACATCTCCAGCAGCGATTCCATCGCCTTCCCGCGAAGATTGAGCGAGTTGGGCCGGCCCCGCTCATCCGCAGGTGAAACGCTGAGTGACTTGAGAATGCCCGAAGTATCCATGGTGTGAGCCCCAAAATGGGGTCCATGGAGTATCGGTACGCCGTGACGCGCTGTTCGCAGGGGCACCCAAACACGGGAACCCAAAGTGGGTGTGTGACGGGGGCGAATCGGTTCTAGGACTGCGGCTGGGTGTCATCGCGGCGTCGCGCCGGCCGGATACAGACCGACGGACGCAAACAGGCGAAGTCTGCCGTCACCTCAGGCAGCGGAGGTGCGGCCCGCGTTCGGCTCGTTGCCGAGCGTCACGCACATGGCCTGGATCTTGGAAATGGTGGGGCCAAGCGACAGCAGCGTGGCGTTCGCCTTGATTCCCGCGAGCACTTCCTGGCACGCCCCGGAAATGGCTTCCTGGGCCGTCGCGTCTGCCAGGCAGCGAAGGCGCGTGCACATCTGCCCGACGCCGGGCATGTCGCCGCTGTGATTGGCCGCGGTCAACCCGTCGCACAGTTCCGCAATGCCCTGGATCAGCCACGGCTCCGCGGCCGTTCGCGAGCTCGAGCCCGCCGGCCGCAATGGACGGCTGATGAGCAAACACTCCGCCAGCGCCAGCAGCAGAGGCTTCTGCTCGATCGGCTTTACCAGCACCAGGTCGGCGGGGGCGGCCAGCACCGACATCCGTGTGGTGGGCATCCGGTCCGGCGCCACCAGTACGATGGCGCCCGAAAAGCCGGTGTCGCGAATCGAGCCGATGTTGTTCCGGGGAGTGGAGTCCGGCAGGTCCGCGCTCAGCAGCACGACGTCATTGCCGGTAAGCGTCGGCAACGCGGCGGCCACTGTCGAAAACATGGAGAGCCGCAGCTGCGTCTCGCGGAGATAGTGCCGCACCATCGGCGGGTCGGCCGGAGAATCGCTGATGAGGACACACGCGCCGGAAAGCTCTTCCGAAGGAACCTTCTCGAACGAATAGGTGTTGCACAGCGGATCGCAGCCAGCAAAGCCGCGGGCGTCGACGGGTTCATCGAACTTGATCCCCAGTTCGTGAATCGTGCCGCCGCGGTGCACGCAACGGACAATCTTCCCTCGGACCGCGACCGGGCCGCGCTTGGGGTGGGGCAGCATCACCTGGCACGGGGTGCCCGTGTGCATGAAGCAGCTGTGCAGCAGGCTCACACCCTCCCGGGAGAGGTTGCGCGCCGCGACCTTGATCGACGTGCCCCCGCCATTCTGCACGATGCGCAGCTCGACAGACTTATGGCGAAAGCTCCACCTGGTATAGCGCCGCCGATTGCTCCCACCCTCGGCGGCATCCAGCATGTCGAGCAGTGAATCCAGTGACTTTGACTGAAGGTTGAGGGTGTTTGGGCGCCCGGCCTCCTGCGTCATCGGCTTGCCGGAGTTTGAGTTCTTGGACACACCCATGACGCGACGCCTCCCCGAGAAACCGTCTCGTCTTCCATCGGAAGGTCCGATGGACGCCATCCGTGAATACCCCGAACCGGGCTGCCATCCCGGCGCTGGTCGCAACGCCTTTTCCTATGAGCCACCGTTTCCGGGGCTTCGGAGGGTGCCCAAGCTAGGCCGCCAGGGCCCGCTTGCACGCCATGATCAAATCCTTGACGAGCTTTGGAGGTTCCATGCCCGGCTTGAGCTGAGAAATGGCAGAGAGGGCGTTTTCGCACGCCTTGCCCACCGCAGGCATGCCCAGCGACGGCGCGACGCCCTTGAGCTGAAAGCACATGTCGCCGGCGACCTTCGCATCGCCCGTGGTGATCGCCAGTTCCAGCCGCTCGATCATGGGCCGCACCAGTTCGGTGGGCACGCCCGCAAGCTTGGCGACCGGGCCGTCGGTCCCGGCGTCACTCACGGGCGCATTCTGCGTCACCAGCAGGCGTTCGGCGAGCGAGCGAAGGAGCTGCTCCTGCGTAAAGGGCTTGGTGAGCATGCTCACGTTGCTCAGCTCCCACAGCCCCACTTTCATGAGGCCGATGGCGTCGGAAGTGACCATCAGCACCGGGGCCACGACGTCCATCGCACGCATGCGGGTGACGACTTCGGTGCCCAGTATGTCCGGCAATCTCCAGTCGCAGAGAATGATGTCGAAGTTCTCCACGCACTTCGTGATCGCATCCGTGCCGCAGGTCACCAGCTCGGTCTGAATCGACGTTTCGCGCAAATAGTGGCGGACGATCGTGGCGTCGAGCTCGCAGTCCTCCACATGCAGCAGGCGGCCCTTGAGCGTCTCGGGCTTCACGAGCTCCATCGAGAAGAAGTCTTCGCGATTGTTGCCCCCGACAAAGTCAGACAGGTTGATCGGCCGGTCAAACTTGATGCCGAACTCGTGCAGAGTTCCCTGGCGGTGCTGGCAGCGCTTGACTTCGCCGGGCACGTCGACGCTGCCCCCGCTGGTGCGGGTCAGCGTTACCCTGCAGCGCGAGCCGGGGTGGATAAACCCCGCGTGCAGCAGCGAAATCCCGCCCCTCGACAGATTGCGGCACGCCAGCTTCAGGTTCGTCGCCGACCCGCCCGGATGCTCGATCGTGAACATCACACCCGTCTGCCGAAAGGGCCAGCGAGCAAACTCGCGGCGCACCGGTTTACGCCCGCCGTCCATCGCATCGATCATGTCGAGCAACGCACCCAGCTCGCGCTGGCCCAAACCCAGGGTGTTGGGACGATCGGCCGACACGATCTTGGGCTTGGTCTTGGTCACGCCAGCGCGGGATTTGGGGTCGATCATGTCTGCCTCGCTCCACAACACGGTGCCGCCGAGAGTTTTCGGGCATCGCCGAGTCACGGAGTCATCGGGTGTCGGTGCAGGCACCACCACTCCCGCCCCCTCGACTGGTTTCGGGAGGCGCGTCCCACGTCGCGACAAACGCTACAGCCAGCGCGCATCGAACCCGGGAAATCCCCGTCGCCAACCGACTCTCACGGGCTATCGGGCATGCGTGGGCGGCAAAATAACCGGAAAACCCCGCTACGCCAGGAGTTACACGTCCAGGTTTCGAACTTCCAGCGCGTGATCCTCGATGAACCGGCGCCGGGGCTCCACCTCTTCACCCATCAGCACCGAGAAGAGCCCATCCGCATTGCTCAACATGTCCCACGTCACCTTGAGCAGCGTGCGCTTATCAGGGTCCATCGTGGTCTCCCACAACTGCTCCGCGTCCATTTCGCCCAGCCCCTTGAAGCGCTTGGTCTCCAGCCCGCGCCTCCCGATGTCGCGCAAGCCCTCCATGATCGACGGAATATTCGGAGCCTCCACCTCGCCCGAGCGCCTGCCAGCCGCCTGGGCGTCGGGCTTGATCTCGCCGTCGGCGGCGTCTCCCTCGGCGACCGGCGCTGGCTCGGCGCTCGCCTTGGTGAGCCACAGGAAGCGCGTCGGCACGCGCTGCCCCGTGACGGTCTCTTCGATCTGCGCGGCATACGCCGCGGCCGTGATCGGGAGGCCGAGTTCACTCAGCTCCGCAAACAACCGCTCCAGCTCGCGATTCTCGTGCAGTTCGCGCACCACCGCCTCGCCCCCGACGCCTTGCTTGGCGTCCACCGACTGGCTCTCGTCCGCGGCCTCGCTGGGGACGACCGCCTGGTCCGCCAGGCGCAGCTTGTTTTTCGCGATCACCTGCAGCGCCTCGCTCTCCGACCAGGCCCACTCGTCCGCCCCGCGCCACGACACCCGGTGGGTGGGGAGCTTGACCTGGGGGTGTGCCTCGCGGGCTTGGAGCAGTTGCACGAAGCGCACGCCGCGGCGCTCGGCGATCTCCACCAACTCGGCCATGCGCCGCAAGAGGTGCATGGCCCGGCGCAGCGACGTGCCCTCGAGCCGGGCCACTTCGCGGGCCGTCGCGCGGGCTTCGTCCAATCGCTGCACATCCCGCACCACAAGCTGGGCGTGCTCCAGCCCCATGTCCATCAGGGCGTCGTCCAGCAACCGGGCGTTGAGCACGTAGTTGATCTTCTTGTTGCGCCCCGCCCCCCGCATCACCTGGTACAAGGGCGGCTGGGCGATGTAGATATGCCCGCGCCGCAGGAGCTCGGGCATCTGCCGGAAGAAGAACGTCAGCAGCAAGGTGCGAATGTGGCTGCCGTCCACGTCGGCGTCGGTCATGATGATGATCT
>JBAZUW010000100.1:0-12498 GCA_041661205.1 Phycisphaerales bacterium | reverse complement strand
TACATCAACGGTGATGATGCTGAGGCGAACAACGACAACAACAACGAGTCGTACCGCCGCGTGACGATCAACCAGAGCACCTTCGACCTGACGCTGCAGGATACGACGCAGCGAGAGAAGCCCTCCATCTACGCGTGGAAGGATCACGGTCTCGGCGCCAACGTCACCGACAACGGCGTGACGATCAGCACGGTTGACGTGGCTGGCGACGGGCGTTTCCTCGTGGGTGTGAAGGTGATCGACATCGGTGGCGGGCAGTACCGCTACGAGTACGCGATCGAGAACCTCAACAGCCATCGCTCGGGTGGCAGCTTCACGATTCCGATGCCCGCCAACGGCGTGGTTGACACGACTCCGGCCAACGCCCCGTACTTCCACGGCGTGCCCTACCACTCCGGCGACCCGTACAGCAACGTCAACTGGAACACGTCGATCTCCTCGAGCGGGATCACGTTCTCCAGCCCCCAGACCTACGCCCAGAACGTGAACTCCAACGCTTTGCGCTGGGGCACACTGTACAACTTCGCGTTCGTCTGCAACGTTCCCCCTTCGGGCGGGGCGGCGACGATCGGCCTCTTCAAGCCGCCGACCGCGGGCAGCACCGCGACCACCGCCACGGTGGGCACGATCATCCCGAGCCCCGACGGCATGTTCCACCCGCTGAACGATACCTGCGCTGGCGCGCAGGGGATCGCCACGGGCGTGACCAACTTCTCCAGCATGAACGCCACGACCGATGGCCCGGAGGAGTGCAACGTCAACGGCTCCGCCCAGATCACCAACGACGTTTGGTTCACGTGGGCGAACAACAGCACCTGCACCAACCCGATGACGATTTCCACGTGCGGCAGCAGCTTCAACACCAAGCTCGCCGTCTACACCTCCTGCCCCACCGGCCCGGGCACCGCCCTGGCCTGCAGTGATGACAACACGACCGCGTGCGGGACCGGCAGCAACAACTCGTCGGTCACGTTCAACGCGGCCGCCAACACCACCTACCTCATCCGCGTGGGCGGCTTCCAGGGTGCGATGGGCAACGGCGTGCTGACGGTGGATGCACCGTTCTGCCCGCCCCCCCCGGGCCCGGCCAACGACAACCAGGCCAACGCCCAGCCGCTGGCTGACGGCGTGCAGTTCTCAGACACGCTGGCCGCGAGCGGTGGCCGCGCCGCCGCGACCAACGACGGCACTGCGAGCTGTGGCAACTCCGCCACCGCGGCGGATGTGTGGTTCAGCTACCTGCCCCAGACCACCGGCACCGTGCTGCTCGACACCTGCGGCAGCACCGTCGACACCGTCATGGCGGCCTTCTCCGGCACGCCCGGCGCGCTGGTGCAGATCAGCTGCAACGATGACAACGGCGGCAACGGCCCCTGCGGCTCTGCCCAGAACCTTACTTCGTACCTCGCGGTGCCCATGACCGCCGGGACGCGGTACTACATCCGCATGGCTGGCTACCAGGGTGCGCTCGGCGCTTACAAGGTTCGCGCTACCGGCGGCAACGGTGTGCTCCCGCCTGCGAATGACACCTGTGCCAACAGCACCACCATCACCGGCCCCGTCACGGTCTTCTCGACCGTGGGTTCCGCCACCGATGGGCCGACCCACACCGGCTGCAACTTCAACGGCAGCAACCAGATCACCAACGACATCTGGTTCAACTACACCCCGACTATCTCCGGCACGCTGACGGCCGACACCTGCGACCCTTCCACCAGCTTCAACACCAAGCTGGCCATCTACACCGACGCCCTGTGCGTCAACTTTGATGCTCGCCTGATCGGCTGCTCGGACGACGATGCCGCCTGCGGCAGTGGTCGCTCCAAGGCGAGCGCTCAGGTGACCGCTGGCGCGACCTACAAGATTCGCGTGGGTGGCTTCAACGGTGCAACTGGCACCGGGCGCCTGAATGTGAACGTCACGCCGAACGGCGCCGCGTGTGACCCCGACGTCAACCAGGACGGCAACGCCGACCAGGGCGACATCGACTACCTCATCAACGTCGTTGCGGGCGGCGCGAACGACACCGGCATCGATCCTGACTTCAACCAGGATGGCAACGTCGATCAGGGTGACGTGGATGCCCTGGTGAACGTGGTGGCCGGCGGCGCGTGCCCGTAAGTGGAACGCTCTGGGAACTCGGCAAGAGTTGCTAGGGCCAGGTTCTGAATCCCGGTTTGCAACGAGCCCCACGCCTCGGCGTGGGGCTTTTCATTGTTGCGCGGGTTGGGAGACG
The DNA here is from genome assembly GCA_041661205.1 of Phycisphaerales bacterium. Taxonomy (GTDB): domain Bacteria; phylum Planctomycetota; class Phycisphaerae; order Phycisphaerales; family UBA1924; genus RI-211. Next base: position 10,262 of record JBAZUW010000100.1, on the reverse strand, counting down.
TCGTCCGAAGTGCTAACCTGTGGAGTCGCGCTAGGATCGCGTTTTATGAGGAGCATCGCATGACGGATCGCAGGCCGTTCGTGGGCGGCAACTGGAAGATGAACACCAATCGCACGACGGGGTCGGACCTCGCGCGGGGCGTGACGGATGGATTGATCGGGGTCGATGGTGTCGAGACGGCGGTCTTTCCTCCGTTTCCCTATCTGCTCACCGTGCGGGCGATTTTGCGTGACCGTGGGTCGTCGGTGAAGCTCGGTGCCCAGGACAACCATTTTCAGAACGACGGCGCGTTCACCGGCGAAGTGTCGATGAACATGCTGAAGGACTGCGGCACGCAGGTGGTGCTGTGCGGGCACAGCGAACGCCGCCACGTGATGGGTGAGAAGGACGAAACGGTCAACCGCAAGCTTCGCGCCGTGCTCGAGGCGGGGCTTGAGGGTGTGCTCTGCGTCGGCGAGACGCTCGACGAGCGGACGGCCGGACACCAAGACATCGTGACCGCCCGTCAGGTGCGGACGGGCCTGGCCGACATTCCCGCCAGCGTCGCGGAGCGGCTGATCATCGCCTACGAGCCGGTATGGGCGATCGGCACCGGCAAGACGGCCACGCCCCAGGACGCGCAGGAAGCCCACGCCCAGATCCGCCAGTTGCTCGCCCGACTTTTCGGACCTGACGCGGCCAACCGGATCCGGATCATTTACGGCGGCTCGCTGAAGCCGGACATCGCGGCGGCAATCTTTGCCCAGCCGGATGTGGACGGCGGGCTCGTGGGCGGGGCGTCGCTCAACGCGGCGGACTTCGTTGCGATCTGCAAGGCGGCGGCGGCGTCGGCCCGGAACAAGTAGCCCCGGCGGAGTTTGTTCCGCGCGATGTGGTTGTGGGGGTTTCGACACCCGTACAATGGCGACCCGCGGCTGTGCCGTTACTGGTGTGGCCGCGGCGATTTGACGGAGTCGTACCGGATTTGAAGCGTTGGACGAGTCGGAAGAAAGGGAATCGATGCTTGCTTCGCTTGCGTTCGCGTGGCCGACCTGGGCCATCGGACTGTTGACCCTGCTGTTTGTGTTGATCAGCGTGGTGCTGGTGCTGACGGTGCTGATTCAGAAGCCGCAGGGCGGCGGGCTGAGCGGCGCGTTCGGCAGCGGCTCTGGTTCCGGGCAGACGGCCTTCGGCACCAAGACCGGTGACGCGCTGACTGTCGCGACCATCATCATTTTCGCGATCTATCTCGTGCTGGGGGTGGTGCTGGTGTTCGCCTATCGCCCGCAGGCGGCCACGCTGCGGCCAGCCGCGGACAAAGAGACGGCTCCGGCGGGCGAAACCGCCCCGGCCGAGGGTGGACAGGCGGCCCCGGCGGGCGAAAAGAAGGACGAGAAGGCCGGCACGACGTCCACTGCTGTGCCGGGCGAATCTCCGAAAGAACCCGGCGGCGCCGCACCCGTGACCGCGCCTCCGGCAACAACGCCTCCGGCGACGCAGCCATCAACGACTCCGCCCGCTCCCGCCCCGGCGACCACGCCGGGCACGGCTCCGGAAACGACTCCGGCTCCGGCAACAGCTCCCAAGTAACATCCGCCCCGTGTGAGAGAGTGACGAAAACGACGACGTGCACAGCCGCACGGGAGGTTTGGCTTGGTTCGAAGCATGACGGGATATGGCGATGCCTCGGCGCAGGTGGGCGGAGTGCACTACTTCGTCGAGATTCGCTCGCTCAACAACAAGTACTTCAAAGCGACGATTCGCTTGGCCGAGGCGCTGCAGGGGCTGGAGGCCGAGATTGAATCTCGCCTGCGGGAACGCATCTCTCGCGGCACCGTCACGCTCAACGCTCGCTGCACCGATGGCTCCGAAACCGCGGCTTACGAGATCAACAGCAAGGCGCTGGCCCGCTACATCGCCCAGTTGGCCACGATCAAGGGTGCGGATGGGCAGCCGATCAAGGTCGATATCGGGCAGTTGCTGGGTTTGCCGGGCGTGCTGCAGCCCCCGGGAAACGAAGAGGAGCTGCTCGCGACCGCCCGCGAGGCCTTTGTGCCGCTCATCGACAAGGCGTGTGCCAACCTGCTGGCGATGCGGGCCCGGGAAGGGGCCGTGCTGGTGGAAGACCTGCGCGACCAGCTCAAATACATCTCCGAGCGGCTGGAGGTGGTGGGGCAGCGGGCGCCGGTGGTGATCTCCGAGTACGAAACGCGGCTTCGCACGCGGATTGACTCCCTCTTTCGCGATGCCGGCCAGCGTGCCGAGCCGGTGGAGGTCATCCGCGAGGTGGCTTCGTACGCCGAGCGGACCGACATCGCCGAGGAGCTCAAGCGTCTGGGGGCGCACGTGGACCAGTTTCACGAGCTGCTGGCCAAGGCGGATGGGAAGCCGATCGGCCGCACGCTGGACTTCCTGACCCAGGAAATGCTGCGCGAAGCGAACACGATCGTCAGCAAGTCGCCGGATGCGGCGATTTCACGCTCCACGGTCGAGGTCAAGGGCGCCATCGACCGGATCAAAGAGCAGGTGCAGAACCTGGAGTAGGGGGGCGGACGCCCCTAACCCCTGTTTGCCCCGGGCTTTGCGGCGAGGGTATAGTTACACTTGCCGTCGAAACGGGGTCTGTTCCAAAGCCGTGCGGGGCTCAAGGTGGAGGGCGCAGCATGCCGAAGGCGAACCGCAGAGGGGTTGAGGAGTTGGCCGCGGGTGTTGCGGGGTTGATCTTCTGCGCCGGGGTCGCGTGCTCTGCTGGAGTAGCGTTTGCGGGGGGCGGCACTGCGGGTGAGTTTCAAGCTGAAGCAAACAGCGAACCGGGGCTGGACGACGCGTGGCTGAGTGCGCGGGTGACGCAGCTTGACGATTCGGATTTTGCGGCTCGGGAAGCCGCGAGCAACGAAATCGCGGCTCGTAACAAGACGTGGATGGCGGAAATCGCGACTGAGATGGCGACAACTCCGGACCTCTCCACCGAGGCGCGTAGGAACCAGATGAAGCAGCGGATCGACGACCGAAATCGCCAGTGGCTGGGGGCGATCGAGGGCCGCCTTGCCGGTGATGGCGAGCTGTCGGCCGAGCAGCGCGAGCGGCTGATGCAGGTGGGCACACGATTGTTCAGCGAGCTCCCCCACGGCGCGATGGGTGTGCAGTTTTCGCGGGTGGATCGTGGCGAAGGGGTTGAAATTTCCGCGGTGGTGACCGGGTTTGACGCGGAGAACACGCTCAAGCCGGGGGACGCGGTCCTGGAAATCGACGGCAGGCGCCTGAGTGCACAGTCCGACATGCGGGCCGTGATCATCTCGCACGATCCGGGGGATCGCCTCTCGATGACGCTGATGCGCCGGGGCGAGCGGGTGGTGGTGTCCCTCAAACTGGGTGACTTTGCGAACCTGAGAGCCCCCGCGCTGAGCGATCACTCGCTAATGCGCGACGCGCTCGAAGAGCGAATTGCGAGGCGGGCCGGCCGCGTGGGGGCGGTGGGCAGCGTCATCGAACCGGGGATCGAGTCCGGCGAGTGGGCGAAGTTGCAGCTTTCGTCGGGCGAACGCTTGGCCAATAGCCGGTTCAACCGTGGCCAGCGCGAGGATTTCCTGGAGGACGAGGGCCGAGCCAAGATGGCGGAGATCGCCGTGGGGGGCCCGGACCGACTCGGGGGCGTGGGTGATCCGTCATTCAGCGCGAATCAGCCGGCGCCGGACGACGTGCGAACCCGGGAGTTGCTCGCAGCCAGGCAAAAACTGATGGAGCTTTACGCCCAGGCGCAGCGCGAGATGCGTGGCGCGGCGGACGGGCGGGCCAAGCTGATCGCACAGAGCCAGTTGCGGAATGTGGAATCGCAGATACAGCAACTCGATGAGCAACTGCAGAACGTGCGTAGAACGAAGCCGGGCGAGCAGCGGCGAGTTCGTGGCGGCTTTGTCAGGCCCTAGGCCTTGGGCTCACCTTGAGTTTTCGATCGCTCCGTCTTCGCTCAGCCCAGCGCGGCGTGTACTGCTGCGACTGCCGCTTTGAACTCGGGGCGATTCAGGTCGTCCGGGCTCAATAACGCCACGGCATGCCGGGCGCGATCAAAGGTTTTCTTGGAGTGCTCGGCCCGTTCCGCAAGCGGGTAGTCGACTAGATCCGCCATGTTGTCGAGGACGTCGGCGAGCTTCACGAGCCGCGCCTGCCACGGGCCGGTGCGCAGGCGATTGTGGTATTCGTCTTCGCGTTCGGGCTCGCGCAGTGCCATGTTCTTGGTGAGGGCAGCCACGCAGTCGGCGACGATGGAGCCGAAGTTGTCGGCGATATCTTCGTAATCGGTGGTGGTGTCTTCGATGGTGTCGTGCAGATAGGCCGCGGCGAGGATGGTTGGATCGGTGCATCCGAAGACGGCGGAGATGTTCTGGGCGACGCGGGCGAGGTGTGAGAAGTAGGGGGTCTTGCCGTCACGACGCAGCTGGTTGCGGTGCATGCGGGCGGCGAAGGCGCTGGCGGCACGCCAGAGCGCGTGCGGGTCGGAAGGTGCGGTGGTGGCGGATGCGGTCATGAGGCATGGTACCCGCGGGGATGGTGCGGGGCGTGGGCGTCGCCTGGAGTGCAGCGTGCCAGCATGCGGCAAGCGCGGTGGGCGCGAGCGCACTGACTCCGCCGGGCGGAGTCAGTGGCACGTGTGTGTTGATCAGCGAACGACGTGGACCTTGGAAGGTGAGCCGCCGTGTTCGTCGAAGATGGTGAGCTCGTTGGCCTCGCGGGGCTTGAGCCACGCACCGGGCAGAAAGACGCGTTGCTGAGAGGGGAGGCGCTTGCCGTCGGGCGTGGCGACAAAGTAGCGGCAGACGTGCCGCCCGTTGAGGTAGACCTGGCCTTTGGTGAGGCCCGTCAACTCGAGGAAGAGGGGCGGAGCGGCATGCTCGATCGAGAGGGTGCAACGATGCCACAGGGGCAGGCCGGCGGGCGTCTTCTTGGTCGGAGCGGGGCCGAAGAACGTGGCCCCGGGCATCTCCCACTTCGCGAAGGAGATTTCGGCACCGTCGAGGACGGATGAGACCACCTCGTGGAAGTGGGTGGTCTTGGCGACGGCCGCCATTACTTCCGAGGCGTCGTCAGAGGCGGGAATGGCGAGCTGGATCACGGCATTGCCTTTGCCGAGCTGCTCGTTGGAGATGACCACCTGGCGGGGGCCGATGCGGTCGATGTAGGCGATCGGCGCGTCGTTGACGAGCAGGAAAGCGTGCGACGGGGGCTCGTCGAACGTCAGGATCACGTCGCCCTTCTTGCGATGGGGGAGCGTCCAGGCGATTCGCTCGGCGCTGGTGGTGTCGCCCTGGCTCACTTCCCACAGGGGGCTGCGGGTGGTGAGCATGTCGATGGGCTGGCCTTCGGTGATCTTGGGCTTGATGCCGCTGATGGGGCGCACTTCAAAGCCGCCCCCGGTGAGGCCCTTGCGCTCGCCCAGAGAAATACCCTCGCACGCGCGGCCGAGGTTGTCCGCAAGCACCACAAAGCTGGCGTTCTTCTTCAGTGACAGCGAGGCGTCGGGCTTGGCACCCGGGCCGACGCCAACGAGACCCACCGGCTTGGCGCCGGCGAAAAAGTGCAGACGGTCGCCGGACGCGGGGAAGGCCACGTGGGCCTTGCGGGTGGAGACCCCGCCCAGAGAGAGGCGATACCAGCCGTAACCGAAGGGGCAGCCGAGTGCGCCCAGGTCGCTGGGGCCGCTGACGACGGCGTAGCGGGCGCTGGTGCCGTCGACGTAGTCTTCGCAGTCGGCGCTCTGCCAGGCCGACATCGTGACCTTGTCGGCCTTGTGCTTGGGGGCGTGGGTGTCGTGGTTGATGGTCTTGTGCGTGCCGTCGGCGCTGACCTTCAGGTAGCTCTTGTGGCCAGCCAGCGGGATGGCCTGGCCCTCCGGCGTGACGCCGGCGACACCGACAAAGACCGCATCGTCGGTGATGAAGGTGGTGTCGGCCTGGTCTTCGTCGAGGATGACGAGGGTGAGGCCTTCGTGATCGAGGACCACGGGGGCTTCGCCGTCGGGGACATCGGTTTCGAGGGGCGAGCCGTTGACGCTGACGATCGCTTTCGCACCGGCGGGGCCAAAGAGCACCAGCGAGCGACCCGCGTGGCCCAGGGCGGAGATGTTGGCGTAGTCCAGGCGCGAGCGCCCGCTGACGTTTACATCGAACAAGCACCACGAGACGCCGGTGGACTTGACGGGCGCGGGCAGTGCCGAGCCGTCGTTAAGCAGCAGCGTGACGGTGCGCAGTACGGGCTTGGTGGCACCGGGCTCATCGCCAAAGAGGAACGCGACGGCGCCCTGAGCGCCGGCGGCGTGGACGACTGAACAGACGCCGGAGCGGGCCGCGGGGTCGGCCACGATGGGCTGGTAGGTGGGGTCGAGGTTGGCGAAGACACGCGCGAAGCGGCTGGCGGCGGTGGCGATGCGGCGCACGGCCAGCAGCGCCGGGGTGGCGTGGCCGGCTTCGTCGATGATGGAGCCGCCGCTCACGGTGGTGGCGGCAAAGTCGTCTACGCCTGTGCCCAGCTTGCCCCCGGAGAAGCCGAAGTTGGTGCCGTTGCAGAAGCTGGTGAGGTTGAACTGGCCGCCCCCGGCGGTGATCTCGCACAGGCGTCGCAACACGTGCCCGGCGTCGGGCGGGGTGGCGGGGTCGCGTCCCCAGGCGTCGCGGGGGGCGAGGGAGAGGTCGATCACGAGGCGGGGCTGGCCCTGGTTGATGGTCGCGAGCTGGCGCATGGTGCCGAGCATGGGGCCGTCGCCACTCCAGCCGTCGATCTGGCCTTCGATGGATTGCCAGAGGTTGTTGGCATTGACTACCGGCACGCTGATACCCGCTTCGCGGATGTAGCGGGTCAGTTCGCCCAGGTACGAGGCAGCCAGCGTGTCGTGCCCGCAGGTCCAGTGCGATTCGCATTGGACGAGGATGATCGGCCCGCCGGTGCCGGGGGCGGTCATCTGCCAGCCCTTGATCTGGTCGGAGACAGCGTTGAAGAAGCGCGAGGAGGCCTCCAGGAACGGGCCGTTGCCGGTGCGGAGGGTCTGGCCGCTGAGCCAGGGGGGCAGGCCGCCCATGTCGTAGCCGGCGCCTACGTATGGCCCAAGGCCAAGGATGCAGTAAAGGCCGGCCTTGCCGACGAGGTCGACAAAGTGCCGGAGGTCGTTTTCGCCGGTAAAGTCAAAGCGTCCGGGGCGAGGCTCGTGCCGGCTCCAGAAGATGGGAGTCTCTATGGTGTTGAGCCCGGCGAGCTTGGCCTGGTGGATTCGCTCGGCCCACGTTTCGCGCGGCAGCCGCGCATACGGAAGGCGGCCGGAAACCAGCCATACCCTGCGTCCATCGACCAGGAAACTGCGACCATCGTTGGTGACTGACGGCATGCGCCTTCACGCTCCCCAATGGGCATAAGGCAGATGCGGGAGCGGAACCGTATGGTTCCCGATAGGTATCTGATCGTGCCCCGCCCAGAGGGGAAGGATAGGTGGCACGTTGCAAACCTGCAAACTTCACGCCAGCTTTGAGGAACAGAAACGCAAAATTGCGGTAGACTCAGGGTGCCGGTCGGGGTGTTGTTTGTGTCCTGCTAGGTAATCTCAGCAATCAGGATGGTAATTTGAACCAGAAAACCCCCAGTGTGAGACGATCGCGTCGTAGAGTTGCCTGTCGCCATGCGGCCAGTGGTTTTGCTTGGTTTGTTGTTATTCAGACGTTCGGTTGCGCGTCCGATCCGATGTCGGTGGATGAGCAGGTACGTGGTTTGGTGGCGGAAGGGTCGGGCAGGGTGTCGAGCCTGAACCCGCCGCCGCTGCGAGAGCCGAAGCGCGAGCAGTGGGAGATCAAGGGAATCACCTCGACCGACCCCCGGACGGTGAACCCGGCGGCGGGGGAGTTGAAGTTCGACGCGGCGGCGTCAGACCGGGACGTGGCGGCTCGGCTGAACGAGTACGCCAATGCGGAGGGCGTGCGCACGGACATGGCGGCCCCGACCCCGGAGGGGGCGATTCCTCTGTCGCTTGAGGAGGCGCTGAAGCAGTCGCAACGGACGGGGCGCGAGCTGTTGAGCGCGCAGGAGCAGTACATCTCGTCGGCAATTTCTTTGCTGATTGAGAGGCATCTGTGGGGGCCGCGGCTATTTAATGACACGACGTTCGGGTTTGCCGGGTCGGGTGACAACGGGCGATTCGCCAACGCGCTCAATGTGATCAACAACATGCGGGTGACGCAGCGGCTGCCGTATGGCGGTAGTGTGGAAGCCGCGTGGGTCTTTGATGCCAGCGAACAGTTGCGCGAGGTAGCGGGCGCGCGGTACACGCAGTCGTCGAGCCTGGTGCTGAGCGGCAACCTGCCGTTGCTGCGCGGGGCGGGGGATGTGGCGAGGGAGGATCTCATTCAGGCCGAGCGCAACCTGGTTTATGAGGCGCGCAGCTTTGAGCGCTTTCGGCGGCAGTACCTGGTGTCGATCGCTGTCGATTACTTCGAGCTGCTGAACACGCTGGCGTCGATCTCGAACCAAGAACACCAGTTGGACGCCTTGCGAAAGAACGCGACGACGCGCGCGGCGTTGGTCGACGCGGGCCGTATTGAAGCCTTTGAAAAGGGAATCGCGGATAACGAGGTGCTGAACGCGCAGGCGGGGCTGGCGAGTCTGCGTGAGCAGTACATTTTGCAGTTGGAGCGGTACAAGATTCGGCTGGGGCTGCCGGTGGAGCAGCCGCTGACGCTGAGTCAGGAGATCATCGATCTTCCCGAGCCGGAGATCGGGCTGGACGAGGCGGCGCAGATCGCGCTGGACTATCGGCTGGACCTGCAAAACGATCGCGATCGTCTGGACGACATGCGGCGAAATGTCGAAAACGCCCGCAACAACGAGTTGCCGGATTTGAACCTGACGGCGAACACGACGCTGCCGACGAACCCGAACTTGAACCGAGGCGGGCTGAACTTTGACCCGGAGAACGTGCGGTACGGGGCGGGGGTGACGCTGGGGTTGCCGCTGGACCGGGAGCAGGAGCGGCTGAGCACGCGGCAGGCGGTGATCAACCTGCAGCGGGCGATCCGCGACTACACGCAGCGGCGCGACAACGTGGCGGTGAGCGTGCGCAGTGCGCTGCGGAATGTGGAGCTGGCACGGTTCCAGCTCAAGCTGGCCGAGCAGCAGGTGGAGATCAACAAGCGGCGCTTGCGCGGGCAGGAGCTGCAGGCGGGCACGGTGGCGACCCAGACAATTCTTGACTCGCAGAACGCGCTGCTGAACGCGGAGAATCAGCGCGACCGGGCGAGAACAAACCTCCGCACCGCGGTGCTGAACTATCTGCTGGAGAGCGATCAGTTGAGGGTGTCGGCGGACGGGCAGTTGGAGCGGTTGCCGGGGATGGGGGGGGCGGGGACGGCACCTCAAATGGCTAAATGACAAATTGCCAAATTCAGAGCGGCCCGTTCGGGGCGTTCTTGAACCTCGCCTCTTTGTCTCTTTGGAGCTTCGTCTCTTTCGCCCGACCTTGGGCGTGGGATGAGGAGAAAAAGGGTGGCCAACGGGACTCGAACCCGCAACCCCCGGGATCACAACCCGGTGCTCTAACCAATTGAGCTATGGCCACCGTGATGGCGGGCGAGTGCCTGCCGACCTGGTGAGAGGCCGCGGCAGGGTATGGGCGCTTGGCGGGTCTGGCAACCGGGCGGGGTGGCGGGGAGAATCGCGCGCGGCGGGGTGGTGGTTTGATAGGGGGGGACCCGATAGAATTTCGACCCACTACGGATGGGCCGCGGCGGGGGACCGGAGCCTGCACATGAGCCAAGCGATTCTCAGCCGCCTCGACATGTCCGACAAACGAGTCTTCAAGAACCTCTCGTCGGCGGAGTTGGTGGAGCGGGCGCTGGCGGCGGGGGAGGGGCAACTGGCGGCGAACGGCGCGCTGAGCTGCCTGACCGGCGAGCGGACCGGGCGCAGCCCCAAAGACAAGCACCTCGAGGACGTGCCGGAGATTCACGACAAGATCGCGTGGGGGAAGGTGAACACGCCGATTACTCCGGCGCAGTTCGATGCGGCGTTGGAGATCGCGGTGGGGCACATCAACAGCCGCCCGAAGGCGTTTGTGTTTGAGGGGTACGCGGGTGCGGACCCGACGCACCGGCTGGGCGTGCAGGTGATCACCGAGCAGGCGTGGCATGCGCTCTTTGCCCAGACGCTGTTCATCAAGCAGGGGAGCAAGGCTGCTGGCACCCCGGTGCCGTTCAAAAAGGACTGGACGATCATCAACGCGGGGCGGCGCAAGCTGGCCAGCGACGAGCAGG
>JBAZUW010000099.1:0-12528 GCA_041661205.1 Phycisphaerales bacterium | reverse complement strand
GGCTCGATCCGGGCGGTTTCCCGCCTGACCTGCGCACGCTCATCACCTCCAAACGCCTCGAAGACAGGGCCCTTGTCGACGGCTGGAAGAACCCCTTCAACTACGACCCGCGCGGGCGCGACAAGGATCACCCCTATTACCTCTTCTCCAACGGCCCCGATGGCAAGAGCGGCACCGAGGACGACATCGACATCTGGACGATGAACGCCGCGACGGCGCCGACCTCGCCCCAGTAACTGCACAAGCCGCACGGTCGCGTACTTCGCCGCTGGGCGGCCAAGAAACAAGAAGGGAGCACGGGTGGAACCCTGCGTGCGCCACAGCGCGTCGACACGAGGCCTGACGTTCCTTGAAACGATCATGGCCGTCGCCATCCTCTCGATGGTCGCGGTCGTCGCCTTCACCGCGTACAACAGCATGCTCGCCTCGCAGCGCCGCCAGGTTCAAAGCCTCGGGGCGGCCGAAGTCTGCAACCGGCTGATTCTCCAGTACCTCGACGACAAGACGTCGATCCCGGCGCCCCTGACGCCCATCGCCTACGGGGGCGACCTCTACCACTGGTCGCTGGACGAGACGCCGGTGGCGCTGACCCCCGCCCGGCCAGAAGTAGCCGCGGAGCGGGCGGATTCAAGTTCCATCACCGTCGACCGCATTCAGGCCGTGCATGTTTCGGCGTGGCTGAGTGAGGAATCCGGGGGTTCTGTGTCGCCCGATGGCGTGGTGCCCTTCTTCGCGATGACGCGCCTCATCGACCCCATCGCCACCCGCAACCTCGACAGCTTCGGCGACCTGCTTGCCAATCGTCAGAGCGCCAAGTACCAGGAATACATGGCCAACCTCGCGAAGTACTCGACCGGTGGCGGGCGCACTCGCTCCGGCCGCGGCTCGACTTCGACGCCTCGCACCCCGCCGGTTACTCAGCCCGCGCCCACACCCGCGAAGCCAGCGACCAAGGGAGGCGGGAAGTGAAACGCCGCGCCTTTACGCTGCTGGAGGTGATGCTGGCCGGGCTGATCGGCGCGATGGTGCTCATCGTGTGTTCGTTGCTGCTGTATTCGGGCAATCGCACGGAGCTCACGCTGGCCGCCCGCTCCGAGCAGACCAGCGACCTGGGGCGGATGCGGGTGGTACTGCAGCGGGCATTTTCGTCGATGTTGATGACCAGGCAGCGGGTGGAGAGCCGGCCCCCAAGGCCGACGACTCCTTCCGCGGCCGCACCGCAACCCGAGCCCGCGCCCGAAGATCATCCGTTGACCCCCCGGCTGATCTTGCAGGGGGACGCGCAACTGAACGGCTTGGTGATGACGCCCCGGACGCTGAAAACGGAAAGCCCGTCATCGCGTCCGCAGCGCCTGGAGGTGGTGCTGACGGATTCGCCGGTGCCGCAGAGTGTCTCAGGGGAGCAGGTTCTGAGGTCGCTGGGGGTGCGATCGCGCTACGGGCTGAAGACGAAGAAGGGGGCGAAGAAAGCGGCGGATGCGAACGCCCCCAACGCGGCGACGGACGCGAGCAGCGCCGCCACCACGACCGACGGGGCGGGTGCCGATTCGCAGCCCTCGCAACTGGAAGAAGAGGCCCAGGGCACGGTGCGTGCGGTGCGCGGCGCCTTTGAGTTCTGGCCTCAGGCCCTGGAAGGCGAGCGGGGTGTGCGCGAGGCGCTGGGATCGTTCAACCCCGACAGCGAAACGCCGATCTTGTGGGAGCTGTGGTGGGTGCCCCTGCAGCCAAAGGCGGACCACCTGGACGACCCGCAGCCGGCCACGACTGATCTGCTCGGTGAGCCGTATCTCATCGCCAAGAACATCCGATATGCGCGGTGGCTGGCGTTTCAGGGGCGTCAGCATGTGGATGTGATGGTGGGGTCGTTGCCCAAGGACCTGCCGGCGTACATCGAGTTTCAGGTGGAGACGGCGGCGGGGCTGAAGTCGGAGTGGATGTTCGAGATCGGCTGGGCGATGGGGCCGGAGGTGCCCGCCGCGGCGAGTACCACCGCGCTGGATGCGTCAAGTGGCGTTGCCGGCGCGACGGGCATCACGGGCCGAAACAACACCGCCTCGTCGACGGGATCCAAGGCTGCTCCCGCGACGATTAAGGGGCTGAAGGCCAACAAGGAAGACAAGTAGTGCGGCAGCGAGCGACCAATCGCGGGTTTGCGATGCCCATGGCCGTGATGGTCGTGCTGGTGCTCACCACCATGCTCTCGATGATGCTGGAGCGGCACATCGCGCAGTTGATGGCGAACCGCCGCCAGCTTGACGCCTACGCCTTCGGTCACGCCACCCGCGGGATTTCCGAGGCGCTCGACGCGTGGATCCGCAGCAACGGCAGCAACCCGATCGCCGCGGCGCTGGATGTGGATGGCCTGGCCTTCACCCTCAGCACCGACGACGGGCAGGTGGTGAAGATCTACCTGCGCGACGGGCAGGGGCTGGCGCTCTCGGAGCTTTCCGGGCTATCGGGCGACACGCTGCAACTGGGGCACGACGTGGTGGATCACCTGGTGCGCGAACAGCACGAGCGGGCGCGGGGGCTGGTGCGGCGCGAGGGGCCGCTGGCGGTGAGCGTGAACAGTGCGCCCAAGGAAGTGCTGCGGGCGGTGATCGAGGCGGCCGACACCGAGGGGGTGGTGAAGGACCTCTTGGGCACCATTCTCTCGCTGCGATCTTCGCAAGGGTCGCTCACGCCGGAAGACCTGACGCAGGCGATCCAGAGTGATGTGCCGGATGGGGCGTCACGCTTTCAGATCAACGCGTTGCTCACCGCCAATCCGGCGTTGTGGAGGGTGGATGTGCTGACGGAGTCGAGGGCGACCGGGCAGGTAGGGGTGCACTACCGCGCGTGGGGGCTCATTACCCGCACCGCCGCCCCGGGCCAAGGCGACCGGGCCTCGCCGATTGACAGACCTTCGTCGATCTTCGGGTGGGAGCGTGTGGTAGACCGCTAAACTGGTGCGGCAGGAGTGGTAAGGACACAAACACGATGGCAACGCCTCAGAATGGACAATCCGCCGCCCGCAACGCCCGCCTGGCCCAAGGTGCGGCGGTGGTGCTCGTGGCCACGGTGGGGGTGCTGGGCGCGGTGGGCATCCCCGGGCTGCAGGCTCCCGAAGCGCCGGCGGAAATGCACGTGAACGAGGTGGAGATCAAGATGCCGCGTGTGGCTGGCGCGGTGGCCCAGCCGGTGGATTACGCGTCGCTGACGAATCGGCTGAGCCTGCTGGAGAATGCGCCCAAGTTGCCGGACGCGCCGGTAGCGGAAGCGGGCACTACCGAGCCTCCGCCGCCCCCGCCCCCGCCGCCCCCGGCGGTGAAGTATCTCGGCCCCGCGCGGGTGGGCCCGCTGGTGCTGGCGCTGGTGTCGGATGGCGGCAAGCAGCGGTTCGTTAAGGCGGGGGATCGGCTTTCGGATGACTCGAAGATTAAGCAAGTGCTGGACGGGGAGATTGTGGTGGAAAAGAGCGGGGGCGAAGAGCACATTTCGCTGAGCGAGCGAGTGGGGGCGCTGACGACATCGGGCGTGAACATCCCGAACATCGTGGGCGCGGGGAACGTGACGCCGCTGGGCGTGACGGGTCGGCCGGGCTTCCCAAGAGCGCCGGGTGCCGCGGCGTCGCTGTCTCCGAAGGACTCGTTCATCCGCACCGGGTATACGAAAGACGGCACGCACTACTTCGACGCTCGCGGCAACCTGGTGACCGACCCGGATCAGATTCTTCTCCGGCAATACCGGCAAAAGGTCGAAGCGGCCGGCGAGTACAAGAGCGATGACGACATCGACGCCGCGGCCAAGAAGCTCTTCGAAATGGACAACGCCGAGCGCGGGCAACAAGGCAAGGGCAATAAATGAGCGCTCGCGTGCTGTACTTGCGCCGGACGGATCGGGGTGGGTTGCTGCGGGGCGTGCGCCTTGTGAGCGAAACCACCGACGATGTGTGGCCGGCGCACGGGGATGCGCCCGGCGACGCGGGCGACTATGCGAAGGCCGCGACCTGGGTGCAGGCGCAGCTCGCGGGCACGCGCAGCACCTCCAGTATCGCGATGGTGTGTGTGGACGCGGAGGGAACGGCGTGCACATGGCTGACGAGCCCGACTTCGGAGCGGGCGGTGGTGTCGGTCGTCGCGCGCTTCGGGGCGGCCCCGGATGGGTCGCGGGGCGGCGGGGGCCCGGTTGATTACTACGCGCCCAGCGACAGCGAGGCGTCGATTCAGGCCCTGGACGAAGACCCTACCACCAAGAAGGCGGCGAAGCGAGCGACCAAGCCCGGGGCCGCGACGATCGGCACGCGGCGCGCGGTGCTGAGCGTGGCCGATGCGCCGGCGCGGGCGAGGATCGACGCGTTGGACGCGGTGGGGGTACCGGTGGAAGCGGTGGCGGGGGTGGCGCACGCCATGGCGATGGTGTGGGACCCCGGGGCGCCCCGGGCCGCGCTGCTGGATGCGCCGGTGGATGCTGGCCCGGTGACGGCCATCTTGATGCAGGATGGCAATGGGCGGCTGCTGTGGTGCTGGGCCCGCGCGGGGCTGCTGCTGGCCAGCGGGTCGATCCGCCTGCGCACGGCGGTGATGGCACCTTTAATGCCCGGCGACGCCGACATCCGCGGCTTCGCGTGCGGGCCGGAGGATGCATCAAGATTGACGACCGAGTGGCTGGCGTGGGCGGCTCAGCTTGGCTATTCGCCCGGGCGGGTGGTGTGTGTGCTGCCGGATGCGGAAGAAGCCGCGGCGTTTGGCGGCGAGCTCACGCGCCTGATGCCGGGCGTGGGCGTGGATGTGGCGACGGATGAGGACGCGGTCGGCACGACGCTGCGAAAAGCCGCGGATGTGCTGGAGCACACGCCGAGGAATCGCACGGCGTCGCCCTCGGGCGCGTCGGCGTTGCTGGCGCTTTCGGCCCGGCCGGGGCGGCGGCATCGGCAGATGCACCTGTGGCGGGCCGCGGCTCTGGGGCTGTTGGCGCTGGCGATCGGGCTGGCGGGCTGGAGGCTTGAAGCGCGGGCGGCGGAGGCCCGGGCGGCGGGCGAAAGCTGGAACACGAAGTGGCGTGAGCTGGTGAAGACGGAATACCCCGACGCGCTCCGCCCCCGACCCGGCGTGACCCCGGTGGTGGCGCTGTCGGACGAGGTGCGAAAGCGGCAGCGTGAGCTGGTGCCCCCGGAGCGGACCGAGCTCACCATGCCCGTGCTGGCGGAGCTTGAGACGGTCTCGATGGTGATTTCGCACGAGAACGTGCAACTGGAATCGATGGAGATGAACTCCGCCACGCGCGTCACGATCGTGGTGAGCGTGCCGGAACTGCGGAACGCCGAGGCGATCGTGGAATCGCTCAAGAAGATTGGCGGCTCGTTCGTGAGCTCTTGGACGCCGACGTTTGCCGAGCAACTGCTCGGCCCGCAGAACCAGCCGGGCGGGCCGGCCAAGCGCATCCGGCTGACCCTGCGTGGAGATTGGGATCGGGCGCTGGTGAAGGCCTCGGGCGAAGCGACACCGAGGAAGACGGGAGGCGCGCCATGAGCTCCTTCCCTGCCGGGAGCAACACGGAGGACCGGCGTCACGAGATTGTGGCGATGGCCGCCCGCACCGAGCGGGGCAACCAGCCCCGGCATTTGCTGCTCATTTCGCTGGCGTTGGTGGTGGCGGCGCTGGTGTATTTGATGATTGGCTGGCGGGCACAGGCGGGGGCGGAGCAGTCGCTGCGGGAAGAAAAACGCAATGCGGAGACGGTGCAGAACGCGCTGGGCACGCTGCGGGCGCTGCAGGCCGCGGGCACCAGCGCGGGGCCGAAGGCCAATGAGTCCAGCGCGTCGATTCTCTCGCAGTTTCAGCGGGCGGGCAGCGACGCGGGGCTGAAGAATCCGGTGACGTTGCCCAAGAGCGGCTCGGGGCGGGCGTCGCAAACCAGCTCCAACAAAGATGTAGCGAAGGTGACGTGGGTGTACACGCTGAAGGATCCCTCGCTGAGCGCGTTGTGGGAGTTCATGAAGCGGGCGACCGAGAGTGTGAGCGGGTTGGAGGTGTACTCGGTATCGCTAAAGCCGGTGGGGACGGACTGGGAGCTGACGGTGGAGTTTTGCCGCTGGGAGCGGGTGGAAGGAACATGATGCGTTACCTTTTCGCGAGCGTGGTGTGCGGGCTGGCGGTGCTGGGCGGGTGTGATTCCGGTCAGGTGGCCCGGCCCACCGGCGACCCGGTGGTGGATTCCCGCCAGGCGATTGCCTTTGCCAAGCGAGCCGAAGAGTCGCAGGCGGCCGGCCACCCCGAAGAGGCCGTCAACTACGCCAAGCAGGCGCTGACGCTGCGGGGTGACCTGGGCGGGGCGTGGAACAACCTGGGCGTGTCGCTGATGGACATGAAGGAATGGATCGCCGCGAGCGATGCGCTGCGGAAGGCGGCGGACTACATGCCCGCGGATCCCAGGCCATATGAAAACCTCGGGCACCTGTATCGCATGCAGGGCTTCTCGGTGGACGCGCTCAAGTACTTCGTGATGTCGCTGGAGCGTGACCCGTATTGGCTGCCGTCGATCCGTGGAGCAACCGCGAGCGCCAAGGACCTGCTGCACAGTGATGATGACGGCCTGGAACGCGTGAAGCGGGGCCTGCTGGTGGACAACGACCCGGAATGGCGGCGGATCTACGAGGCCGAGCGGGTGCGCATCAAGCAAGACCTGGATGAGAAGTTGCGCCGGCTCAAGAGCGGGTTGTAGACGAAGTTCGGAAGGGAAGCGCCGCTGGAACCCGCCGGGAGGGCGAGTTCTGAATTTAGCTATTTAGCAATTTAGGATTTAGCCATTTCTCACGCGGCTACAGCCGCTTGAGCGCATGCACCAGCTCGTCGATGTGGGCCTCGGTGTGGGCCGCGGAGATCTGGCAGCGCAGGCGGGCGTGGCCTTCGGCCACCACCGGGTAGCCAAAGCCGATGACAAAGACGCCCAGCTCCAGCAGCTTCTTGCTCATGGCGATGGCCTTCGCGGTGTCGCCCACGATGATGGGGCAGATGGCGGTGGGGCTGGGGAGGACGTCGAACCCCGCGGCCTTGAGGCGAGCTCGGGCATAGCCGACGTTGTCGCGCAGGCGCTCTACCAGTTTGGTGTCGCGGCGAAGCACTTCGATGGCCTTGTTGGCGCTGGCGGCGACGGTGACGGGCAGGGCGTTGGAGAACAAGGTGGGGCGGCCGCGCTGGATGATGAGGTCTATCAAGCGCTGTGAGGCGGCGATGAAGCCACCCGCGCCGCCACCGAGGGCTTTGCCGAGGGTGCCTGTGAAGACATCCACGCGGCCGGGGTGGGCGGACTTGCGCATGATGGTGCTGAGGGTGGAGAGGCCGCTGAGCACTTCCGGGCTGGGTTCGGCGTCGTCGAGCATGCCGTAGTGCTCGTGGGTGCCGCGGCCGGTGCGGCCCATGACGCCGTGCCCGTGGCTGTCGTCGACGATGAGCATGGCGGAGAACTCATCGCAGATGGCACGCATCTTGGGGAGGTCGGCGATGGAGCCTTCCATGCTGAAGACGCCGTCGGTAACGACCCAGATCTGGCCGGTGACGTCCTTGTTGGCGCGGGCCTTTTCGAGGGCCTCGCGCAGCGAGCCGGGGCCTTCGAGTAGGTTGTTTTTGTAGACGCCCTTGTGAATGCCCTTCTTGATGGTGGTGGCCAGGCGGATGGCGTCGATGATGCAGGCGTGGTTGAGCTCATCGGAGATGATGGCGTCGCCGGGCTCGCAGACTGTGGGGAAGAGGGCCTCGGCGGCGGTCCAGGCGGAGACGAAGGTGTAGGCGGCTTCGGTGCCCATGTAACTGGCGATGGAGCGTTCGAGGGTTTCGTGGGGGGAGAAGGTGCCGCAGATGAAGCGGACGGAGGCGGTGCCCGCGCCGAAGTCTTTGAGAGCCTTGATGCCGGCATCGACGACCTCGGGGTGATTGGCCAGGCCCAGGTAGTTGTTGGAGCAGAAGCAGAGGACTTCTTTGATGGAGCCATGCCCATCGCGCAGGCGGATGGAGGGGCCCATCGGGCCCTCGATCATCTGGAGATGCTTAAGGAGCCCGTCTTTGGTGAGCTGGGCGAGGAGGGCGTCGGTGCGGGCGTCGAAGGGGTGGGTGGGCATGGCGGGAAGTGTAAGGGAGGGAAGTGGCGGGGAGACGAAGTGGTCGAGTGGTTGAGTGGCAAAGTGGTCAAGTGGGGCGGAAGCAGGACCAGGCTTCGGGCTCGGTGAGGGCTTGCGCGGGGGCGATGGGGGACCAGGGAGGGTGGGGTTCGCAGCGCCCATTTCCGGCGCGGGTGGTGGGGCGGCGATGGACGGCGGCTTCGATGCTGTCGTGCGGGTTTGGGCGGACGATTGGGGCGTCGCTGCCGAAGCGGAGGGTGTGACCGGGCGTGAGGCCGGCGTTGAGGAGATCACGCAGCGGCAGCACGCGATCGAGGCGGTGGGGGAGCTCGCGTGAGAGGACTTCCATGTCGTACAGCAGGTGGCAGGGCTGCACGCTGGCGGTGACGCCGAGCTTCGCGAAACGCGGCACGTCGGCGTCGTCAATCAACTCGCAGTGCTCGATGCGGCGCTCGAGGTTGGCTGGCGGGTTGATGTCTTCGAAAGCGTCGAGCATGGCGCGGACGGCGCCATCGCCGATGGCGTGGGCGGCCAGGCCGAGGTTGGCGTCGCGGCAGGCGATGATCGCCTCGCGCAGCTCGGCGGATGTGTGCACCGGGCGACCTGTAGGAAAGTGGTGCAAGGGGTGGGCGTACGGAGCGAGCATCCAGGCGGTGCGGCTGTTGAGGGTGCCGTCGGCGAAGATTTTGCCGCCGGCGAGGGAGACGCGCGGGGTGGTCCACGCGTTCGCTTCGCGAGCGAAGGATGTGATGTCGCGCCACGGGGCGTAGAGACGCACGGTGATGGGCAGTTCGCCGGCGCGATCGAGCGATGCGAGGAGCGGGCCAAGCTCGGGCTGGGCGAGCATGTCGTGGACTTCGGTGAAACCCAGACGCGCGAAGTCGTGCAGGGCGGCGAGGGCGTGCTGGCGGATGAGTGAGGGGCCGGGGGCGGGGGCGGCGTGCCAGACGAGGTAGGCCGCGGCTTCGAGGAGCTCACCGGTGGGTTTGCCCGCCGCATCGCGCACGATCACGCCCCCTTCGGGGTTGGGTGAATCGTCAGCGAGGCCCGCGGCCAGCATCGCCCGCGCGTTGCTGCACACGGCGTGATGATCGAAGGACATGAGGCACACCGGGCGGCCTGCGCCAGTGTGATCCAGCTCCTCACGCGTGGGCCAGCGCGCGTCGGACCACGATGAGATGCGAGCGCCGGCGGCAAGCACCCACGCGTCAAGAGGTTCGTTGGCGGCGGAGAGGCGAGCGGCTTCGGCGCGGATGACTTCGAGCGCGTCGGCGACGCAGGTGCATGGCCGCAGAGTCGCCATGGTGAGTGAGCGACCGTGTGCGAGGATGTGGGCGTGGGCCTCGACGAGGTTGGTGTGCGAGGGCGCGGGGGTCACGATGGCGCGCCGTGAAGGAGCGCGCCGATCGCTTCGCGCGCGGCGGCGTCGGTGGGCGCGTGGGTGGCGAAGGGCAGCCGCATGGCGCCGAAGCGGGCGCGGACCCATGCACCCCACTCGTCAACGCCGACTGCCAAGGGTTCATCGGGGGTTGTGCCGCCGTGACGCTGGTATGCGGCACCGAGAAGCGATCGATCGGCGTTGAGGAGTTTCAGGAGTGCGGGCTCGGCGGCGTGCAACGGCTCGGGGCCGACGAACTCGGCACCTTCGAGCACGCCATCAGTGCTCTTGACGGCTTCGACTTCGAGAAGGGCCCACTTGGGGAACTGGGGCTTTCCGAAGAAGATGAGGTGGCGGTCGCAGGCTTCGGCTCGGGCGGGGTCGAGCGGGGTTGGCGTGCACAGCAGTTGCAGGGCGTCGTCGGTCTCGTCGGGAACCAGGAGGGTGATCTCCTGATGCTCGAGCACGTCGGCGTGAATGGGGAGGACGGGCTCGCCGCTGGAGGGGTTCAGGACAAATCGGACGCGGTCGGCGCGGTCCGCGACCAGCATGATGCCGTCGCAGAAGACATGCAGGCGGCGGCGGAGTTCGGTCGCGAAGGCCGGGTCGCTATCCATATAGAGAGCATTGTGGGCAGCATGCGGCGATGGGGCAATGCCCTCAATGCGGGTGGAAGGCATCCGGCGCGACCACGATGCAGCAGCGGGAGGGGAGGGGAGGCCGGCGGGGAGCGCCGGGCCACGCCGGGAGAGCAAAAACGAACGCGGGGCCGAGTGAATCGACCCCGCGTCGTCGAGTCAATTTGGATTTCGCCAACGGGCCAGAGAGGCCGGCCGGCGTGATGTACCGGGAGAGCACACGTCGAAGACTCGCCGGGCGGTGAGGCTCGGGGTCGACGCATGCCACGTCCCGGGCGCCTCACTTCTTGGAGGTCTTCTTCTTGGCCTTCTTCTTCGCGACCTTCTTCTTGGCAGTCTTCTTCGCCATGATCAAACTCCTTGAAAACGAACAAGCCTGTACGCCAGGCTCTGCGGGCCCGCGGCGCGATGCCGCGTGGCGCTTGGAACGGTGAGGCGACTACTTCTTCGAAGCCTTCTTCTTGGTGGTCTTCTTCTTCGCAGCCTTCTTCGCCTTCTTGGCAGCCTTCTTGGCCATGGGAACCGACTCCTTCAAGGGTCACTTGGCGCGAGCCGCTGAACGCACACTGCGTCATCGTGATGCGCCACTGATCAGTCAGATTATCGGAATGCACACGTGTCGTGCTTGAATGTGGACAAAAAAATTGCAGATTTCTCCGCGCGTTCGACAGCATGTCCACAATCGTGCGCGGCTCACGTACACTCGCGCGTCACTCGGAGGGCATCGATCATGGGCAACATCGTCGTTCATTCACTCGCGTGCGGCATGCCGCTGATCATCGAACGCATGGAGGGCGTGAAGAGCGCCGCGATCTCGTGGATCTTGCCTGCGGGTGCGGCGTTTGATCCGCCGGACAAGCAAGGACTGGCCGCGATGTGGGGTGAGCTGCTGATGCGCGGCGCTGGATCGCTCGACAGCCGTGCACAAGCGGACGCGTTTGACAGGCTGGGCGCTGGAAGATCGGCGGATGTGGGTGTGCAGGTGCTGCGCGTGGGCAGCACGATGCTGGGCGTGAGTGCGCCCGATGTCTTGTCGCTGCTTGCGGAGATGGTGATGCGTCCCCGCATGGACTACGACGCCATTGATCCGGCGCGTGACCTCGCGATCGCGGCCATCGAATCCATTCAGGACGACCCGCAGGAGCGAGCGAGCCTGCTGCTGCGTGAGCGCCATCACCCTTCGCCCCTCAATCGCAGTGGCATGGGCACGGTGGAGGGGCTCAACGCGATTGAACGCGAAGACCTTGTGATGGGCTGGAAGGCGTGCCGCAAGCCGGAGCAGGCGATTCTGGCCATCGCGGGAGATGTGGACGCTGCCCCGATGATCGCGCACTGCGAGAAGCTGTTGGAAGGATGGAGCGGCGGGGTGACCGAGCCGCCGGTGGGTAAAGCGCCGGCGCGGGGGTACGCCCACTGCGAGGACGCGAGCAATCAGGTGCAGATTTTGCTCGCGCACGATGCCCCGAGCGAGGCGAACCCCGACAGCCTCCTCGAGAAGTTCGTCATCTCGGTGCTCTCTGGGGGGATGGCGGGGCGACTGTTCACCGAAGTGCGCGAGAAGCGCGGCCTGTGCTACAGCGTGAACGCCGGGTATCGGGGCGACAAGACCTTTGGCGTCGTGTCGGCGTATGTGGGCACATCGCCCGAGCGAGCGCAGGAGTCGCTGGATGTGCTGTGGCAGGAACTCGCAAAGCTGCGCGAGCCGGCGGGAGCGGTGACGGAGGCGGAGTTTGCCCGCGCCAAGGTGGGGATGAAGAGCTCGGTGGTGTTCAGCGGCGAGTCGACGGGGGCGCGGGCGTCGAGCTTAGCGTCGGATCAGCGGAGGCTGGGCAGGCCGCGGAGTTTGGAGGAGATCGCGAAGGCGATCGATGAGGTAAGGTTGGAGCAGGTGAACGACTATCTGCGGCGGCGCGAGACGGGGAAGTTGACGATTCAGACGCTGGGGCCGACGGCGTTGAAGCCGCCGGTGTGATCAGGAGTCAAGCGGAATGTTCGAACCTTTGCCGCCATTACCGAAAGACGTTGCGCCGTCACCGAAACGGGCGAGGCGCCCGGATGGCAGCTTCCTGAAGATATCGCCCCGAACAAATGCACTCGCCCTCCCGGGAGTGATGCTGTACCTGATTTTGGCGATGATCCCGCGATTCGTCCTTGGGAGGAGCGGGCTTGTAGTGACTGCACTGCTGCTTACAGGGTTCTGCGGCCTGGTTGTCGTCGGATTGGTTCTAGCGGTTTTTGAAAAGCGACGAATCAGAAACCGAAAACGACGAAACCTCTGTATCGAATGCGGCTACCCGCGCGGGGATCTTGATTACGAAGCCCCGTGCAACGAGTGCGGCGCATCATCGTGGCGTGCGTGGTAGCCTTGCTTGGAGCCGGGTAACTCGCCAATGGACTTTCTGCGCAATGCCAGGCGC
>JBAZUW010000098.1:8325-12561 GCA_041661205.1 Phycisphaerales bacterium | reverse complement strand
CGCCATGCTCACGCCGATGAAGAACACGAAGTTGACGACGTAGACCCCCCACGAGAACGCATCGCTCATGCCCGTGGCCGCCAGCCCGACCCGCAACTGGTGGATGTACGCCACGGCGCCCAGCACCACCCCGGCAACCAGGAGCAGCGCGATCCCTTAGCCCAACGGGCCCAGAGGGCGCTCCACGCTCGTCAGCGCGCCCGGCGGGAGCGAGTCCACACCCACGAGGCTCCCGGCACCCGGCTTCGTCGGGTCGTCAGTGGCCATGCGTGTGCTCCTTCGCCGGAGCCGCGTCCCCGACACTGCCGGAATCGTGCGAGGCATTCGGTCCCTTGGTCGCCGGCGGCGGCGCGTATTTGCGGTTCTTGGGAGGCAGGTAGTAGACCCGCGGCTGCGTGTTGAGTTCCTCCAGGTGTCGGTAGCCCGCGTTGTCGCGGATCAGGTCGGAGAACCGCACGGTCTCGCCCACGCCGTTGGTCACCGCGTCCTCGTTCTGGTCGCCGTAGTAGAGCGCGCCCATCGGGCACACGGCCGTACACGGCGGCAGCTTCCCCTCCGCCGCCATGTCGGGGCAGAAGTCGCACTTCTCGACCGTGCCCATCTTGCGGGGGAACCCGTGCTCGGGCGAGTACGGCTGCTCCTCCGCTTCGGACGGCTCGGCGGGCTGGCCCCAGTTGAACGAGCGCGCCCCGTACGGGCACGCGGCCATGCAGAACCGGCACCCGATGCACCGGTCGCTGTCGATGAGCACGATCCCATCCTCTCGCTTGAAGGTCGCATCCACGGGGCAGACCTTCGTGCACGGCGGGTTGTCGCACTGGTAGCAGGGCTGCGGGAAGAAGTACGGGGCGGTGTAGTCCGCATCCTGCATCCGCAGCACCTTGATGTACTGGCGGCTGGGCGGGATGAAGTGCATCTTGGAGCACGCCGTCTGGCACGCCCCGCACCCGTCGCACTTGGCCAGGTCGATCACCATGACGAACTTCTTCCCCACCATGCCGCGGCGGACCGCCGGGTCTGTGGGGGGCAGGCCGTGTCCATCCAGGTGCACCATGTGCCCCGCCGCTTCGTGCGACCCGTCCTGCCCGGCAGCGACTTTCACGACTTGGCCGTTGACGGTGAGGGCCGCGAATGTCGCCTTGGCCGCGCCCTGTGGTCGCAGGCAGGTCCGTGCCACCGCCGCGATACCCCCTGTGGCCGCGACAGCCCCCGTGGCAATCGCACTGGTCTTGAGGAATCCGCGACGGGAAAGGTCCATGACGTGCGCTCCATCGTCGATGCCTCGCGCGGCCCCACCCCCCCGGGGGGCGGCCAGGACGAGTATCGAATCAGGAACATCATCGCGGCGCGGTGGTGGCTCCTCTAGGCGGAAGTTTCCCCAACCGGCTCTCTGCCTCGCACGCAGCGAGCGCTGTGGATTGGGGAACGTTCCCCCGCGCCGCTTTGACCCGCCGGAAGTATGACTGTGGTATCGAAGAGCGAGCGAGGCCGCTCGCTCGTGGAGCGATACCGCACAACCCCCGGAGAGGCCATCGATGACCGACCACCGCACCAGTCCGTCAGTCCACCACCGGAACCCGCCGACGCTCTCCGAATCCCTCAAGGCCCAATCCCGCGACTGGCACAACCTCGCGGCGGGGCACCCCTTCGAGCGGCGGCTGCTGGCCGGCCAGGCCACGCGCGACGATTACGCCCGCTACCTCGGGCAGTTGTTGCACGTGCACCTGGCCTTGGAGCAGCCGCTGCGCGGCCGGGCGTCGGGCCTGCCGGTCTTTGCCACCGTCGTCCGCCCCTATCACTTCCGTGTGTCGGGGCTGCTGGAGGACCTGCACACGCTGGACCATCGCCCCGCCAGCCACCCCGCGCTCCCGGCGACCGGACTGCTGTGCGAGCGGATCAACGACCTGGCCGCCCAGATGCCCGTCGCGCTGCTGGGGACGCTGTACGTGCTGGAGGGCTCGACCAACGGCGGGCGGTTCATCGCCGACGTGGTGCGACGATCGCTGACTCTACCGCCGGGCGCAGGCACGGCGTACCTCGACCCGCACGGCCCCGCGCAGCACGAGCGCTGGCAGGGGTTCAAGTCATCGCTCGACCAACTCGACTTCCGACCGCGCGACCGCGAGGCGATCATCGCCGCGGCGTGCGACGCCTTCCGGGGCGTGCATGACATCCTTGAAGACCTCACCCACCCCGCCCTCCCCCACGTTGTCGCGCGGCCCCCATCGCCAACACCCCGGCTCGCCACCTGACACCGGTTCATCCGACGAGACGCCGTCACGCCTCGGCCAGCCCCTCGCGGATGGCGAAGCGCATCAGTTCGGCGCGAGTCTCAAGGCCCAGCTTCTTGAGCATCCGCTCTTGGTGACGGTCGATGGTCTTCGCACTGCGCGAGAGGGCCTCGGCAATTTCGTTGCGGGAGAGACCCTTGCCGATCAGGCGCAGCACTTCCAACTCGCGGCCCGAGAGCGTCTCTAGACGAGACAGCGGCTGCGCATCTCGCTTCGCGGTGCGCACTCCGCCGAGCGTCGGCCGCTGCTTGGACGGTCGGCAGCGGGCCTTGACCTTGGGACCGAAGACGAAGTCGCCGTCCGCCCCCCCGCCTCGGGCAACCTGCCGCAGCCCCTCAATGATGTCAGTGATCTCATCGGCCTTGGAGAAGTAGCCGCAGGCACCGCAGCGGTAGGCTTCGGCGATGTAGTGATCGCGTACATATGCGCTGAGAAAGACGATCTTGGCTCGCTCGTGCAGTCTGTGCAGGCGGTCGGCCATCTCGAACGGATCGGGCCCGGGCATCTCAATGTCCAGCACAACAATGTCGGGCCGCAGGCGTTGCCACTCCTTGATGAGGTCTTGGGCGCTCGCGAGGCGTCCGACAACTTGAAACTCCTGTCCTGCACCCGTCACGGAGAACTGGGCCTTGAGGCCCTCGACCAGAAACGCGTGGTCGTCAACACACAGGAGGCAGACCCCCCCGGCGGCGCCGGAGAGCGGTGTTTGTGGGGGTAACCGGCGTTGGGCGGGACGGTGGGGAGGGACGGGCGGGGTCATCGGCGGGCTCCTGTGACGGCGGCGATAGCCAGCCCGATCGCGTCGCGCAGGGCATCAAAGTCGCGCGGGGTCTCGACCACAATCGCCCCGAGCTTCGCCCACGGACCTCGGGGCCGCGGTTGTCCGACGGCGACGATGGCACAACGAGCGCACTTCGCGTATTCCTTCGCCGCCTTGAGCGCACGCCCGGCGGGCTCTGTGACCCAGATCGTCGAGCCGCCGGGCGCAGGAAGCGCAGGGGGAGTCGGTTCATTGGCGCGTGTGACCTGCCACCCGGACGCTTCCAGGATGTGCGCTGCCATTGACGCAGCGCGGCGATCGAGGAGGTAGACCGTCGCCGCACGAGCGGCTTCGCTCCCGTCATGTTCGTGAGAGGCCGGGAACGTGAGAACTATCTCGGTGCCCCCCCTCCCCCCCTTGCCCGGCCGGGTCTCGATATCGATCTCTCCTCCGGCGTTCACCACTACGCTCCGCACCAGCGAGAGGCCAAGGCCGGTACCGAGGCCGCGTTTCTTTGTCGTGTAAAAAGCGTCAAACGCCCGGGCCCGTACTTCGGGCGTCATACCCGGCCCGTTGTCGCCGACACCCAGGTGGACTTCGCGTCCGCCATCCCCCTCCGCTGTTCCCCCCGCCGCGTGAGCCCAAAGCCTCACGACCGCACGGCGCGGACGAGTGCGCATGGATTGGATGGCCTCGCCGGCATTGACGATGAGGTTGAGCACGGCCTGCGTGAGTTTGTGGGGCGCGACCGGAACGCGCGGCAGTCCGCTGGTAACCGTTGACTCGAACTGAACCCCCTTGGGCACGGCCTTGGTGAGCAGCGGGCCGACGGTGTTCCACCACTCATGCACGTCAGTGACCGCGTCCGCGGCTGCGTCCTCATCCGGACTGAGCGCCAACATGTGCAGGCCGTCGGTAAGCTGTTGCAGGTACGCACAGGACTTTCGAATCTGGACCAGGTGTTCGGCGGCGGCGTTGGGCAGGGCCATCGCGTCCAAGGCGTTGATCCTCGTTCGAACCGGGAGCAGCACGTTGTTCATGTCATGGCCTAGGCCCGCAGCGAGCGTGCCGATCGCTGCCAGGCGTTCGGCCATGCGAAGTTGCTCATGGCTCTGTTCAAGTGCGCGAGTTCGCTCGCGGACCATCGCATCCAGTTGCCGGCGGTGCTGCTCTAGTTCGCGTTCG
>JBAZUW010000098.1:0-8315 GCA_041661205.1 Phycisphaerales bacterium | reverse complement strand
CTTGATGATCCCGACGAAGACGGGGAGCGCTTGCCCGGGAACGTCGGCCCGCGAAACCGACAGCTCGATAGGAAATCTCGTGCCATCCCTGCGCACCGCCTCGAACTCTCTGGTGCGGCCGAGAATATTGGTCTTGAGCGTCTTGCGGTAGTTGGCGAGATATTCGTCGTGGCCCGCATGGTGCGGCTCTGGCATCAGAACGTGGACGTTGCGACCTATGAGCTCTCCGGGCGTCCATCCAAAGACCCGTTCCACAGAGTTGCTGGCCGAGCGAATCTTCCCGAACGAGTCGATCGTGACGACCGGGTCGAGCGTCGAGGCCAGGACGGCCTCCAACTCGGCGTTCCGGCCGCATTCGCACCCCCGCGGCGCGCCGGCGGCACCCGCGCCCCCCTGACCGGAGACCACCGGGCATGTGCCCTCCCGACAGGCGGCTTCTTTCGGCTTTCGTCGTCCTTTGGCCATTGAAACACTGTACGTCGGCGATGTTCGATGCGCCCGCGACGACTGCCGCGGAATCCTCGCTCCGGCTCGCATTGGGGAAACGTCCGCCTATTCGCCATTGACTCAAACAGCAATGCTTCTCGCGTCGGATCGGAGATCCCATCGTCTTTGGAGTCCCGCCATGAGAATCATCATCCGCCCCATCGTGGACCGCCAACGTGAGATCGACCTGACCCAGCGACTCATCGCGGCCATTGCCGAGGAGTTGTGGCGGCTGTACGGTGGCAACGAGCAGCTCAACTGGCTTGAGGCCGAGATGCACCTCCAGAGGATCGTCGGCGAAACGCGGGCCGAAGCGCGAGAGACCCGGGTGCGCTTCGCGCCGCCTCCCATTCTCAAAGCGGGAAGAGTGACGCCTACGGCGGACAGAGAGCGTACCGGCAAAGGTCGAGCGACGGCTGACGCAGGTTCTCGACGGCGATCGGTGCGGCGTGTGCTGGAGGCTGTGTGATCAGGCGCGGATCGTTCCCGATGCGCTCCGAGCCTAGCAATCGGTCACCAAGGAGCCGATGTGAAAACCGTGTGCCTCCTGTACGGATGCCAGTGCAACGCCTGCTGCGAACGGATCGAGCGGGCGCTGCGGCGTGTGAACGGAGTTCGCAACGTGGAAGTGAATCTCTACAAGGCGACCGCGACAGTGGAGCATGACGAGGCGTGCCTGTGCGAGAACCTCATCGCCGCGGTCGAACGGGTCGGCTACCTCGCGGAGATTCACGCGACTGATCACACGTGCCGTCCCTATGACCCCAACGGCAAGCAGGAGAAGTACTCATGAGTTGGTTCACCACGCTGATGCTCTCTGCGATGCTCGCGATGACCGCCCAGCCCGCATCGCATCCGTCCAAGCCGGGAGGTGGGAGTCCGGGGCACACGCAAACCGCGCCGCCGCGACCGGCGCCAACACCACCACCTCCACAGCGCCCAGCAGCGTCGAACAGCGCGGCTCAGGCACCGGCGGCCACTGGGGGCGGCGGGGCGGGACAGGGCCAGATCGATCACTCTCCCGCGGCTCGGAGCAACTGGGACCACCGCCGCGCGTACTACTGGCAGTACTACAGGCGGCCATATCGGCGCGGCGGGTACAGCAACGGCGTCTCAGCAGGGGTCGGGATAATCCAAGGCTTGCCGTCGCCCCCGGTGAGCATCCAGGCCATCCACAACTTGGACGCGACAGTCACCATCACCTGGGTCATGCCCGGCGGGGTGATTCAGGCGGGCGACGTGTTTGAGGTGGGGCGGCGTCAACCGGGTCAGACGGACTTCTGGAAGATCGGCGAGACGACGCAGCCGCGTCTCGTCGACCGCCAGCTTCAGACTCTCACCTCGGGAACTCAGTATGCGGTATCGGTCCGCCGCGGAAATGTGTGGAGCCCCATGTCCGCCGTCGCCTCCACCCACCCCAACCACCCGCTGTCGCCGCAGCGAGCGCAACCGGTGACGCCCAAGGCAATTGCCCCTAAGCCTCCCCCTCCATCGTCGCAAACCAAACCCACGACCAACGGCCAATGAACCATGCTTGAGACCGCCGTCAACCTGACCGCTCGCGTGATCGAATCGGTCTCCGCGCTGCTCATCGCGGGCGCCGTCGCGATGGGACTGATCGAACTGGCGGCGGCGCTAGTTCGACGCGGGCTCTCTGAGCGCACCACCGATGTTCGTCTCCGGCTGGCGGAGCGGCTGGTGCTCTCGATCGAGTTCCTCATCGCCGCCGACATTCTCAAGACCATCGTGACCCCAACGCTGGAGGGGATCGGGCTTGTCGCTGGCGTCATTCTCATCCGCACAGTGCTGAGCCTGAGCATCGCCTACGAGTTACGACGCGCGCCCCTTGGGGCCGACGCGAGAGGAGTCATCTCATGACGCCTCTTCGCGGTCAGGCATTGCTCAACCACCCTCTGTGCAACAAGGATACAGCGTTCACACAAACGGAACGTGAAGCGTTTCATCTGGAAGGTCTGCTGCCGGCCGAAGTCAACACCATCGAGCAGCAGGCCGCCCGCGCCTACGAATCCATCACGCGGAAGAGCGACCCTCTTGAGCGCTACATCGGCTTGGTCGCGTTGCAGGACCGCAATGAGCACGTCTTCTATCGGCTGCTCCTCGACCACGTCGAGGAGTTTCTGCCGATCGTCTATACACCCACGGTCGGGCTGGCTTGCCAAGCGTTCAGCCACATCTACCGCCGCCCGCGCGGCGTCTGGATCACGCCCGATCATCGCGGCCGGATCGAACAGGTCCTCGGCAACGCTCCGTTCCAGGATGTCCGTCTGATTGTCGTCACCGACAACGAGCGGATACTTGGCCTTGGGGATTTGGGCGCTGGGGGCATGGGCATCCCTATCGGCAAGCTCGCCCTATACACGCTCGCGGCGGGCATCGACCCCAGCCAATCCCTGCCCGTCAGCCTCGACGTCGGGACCGACAACGAACAACTCCTGGCCGATTGCCTCTACGTCGGCTGGCGACACCGCCGGCTACGGGGTGAAGAGTATTTCAGCCTTGTCGAGGAGTTTGTAAGCGCGGTGCGGCGACGCTTCCCGCGGGCAATTCTGCAATGGGAAGACTTCAAGCACGTCAACGCCGTCACGCTCCTGGATCGCTACCGCAGCCGCCTGCCCTCATTCAACGACGACATCCAAGGCACGGCCTCGGTGGTCCTGGCGGCGCTCCTGGCCGCGGAGCGCCTCACCTCGGTCTCCATGCGCGAGCAGCGGGTGGTGATCCTCGGGGCGGGCGGAGCGGGTGTCGGCATCGCCCGGCAACTCCGGCGTGCCATGTCCGAGGCGGGCGTAGAGGGCGATCGGCTGCGGACGAGCATCGCGGTGCTCGACAGCCGCGGGTTCATCCATGACGGCCGCGACTTGCCTGAGCCGAGCAAACGCGAGGTCGCGTGGCCTCGCGAAATGGCCGCGGCCTGCGGTATCCGAACCGATGGGAGTGCGGGTCTTGAGCACGTCGTGCGGACGGTTCGCCCCACCGTACTCATCGGTGTTTCCGGACAGGCCGGCGCGTTCACGCGGCAGATTGTGGCGGCGATGGCCGCTGCGGTAGACCGCCCCGTCATCCTGCCTTTGTCGAACCCGACGAGCCAAACTGAGGCCACGCCGGCAGACCTGCTGGCATGGACCGATGGCCGCGCGATCGTCGCCACCGGCGGTCCCTTCGAGCCGGTCTCGGTAAGGGGCAAGACGGTCCGCGTCGGCCAGGCCAACAACGTGTACATCTTCCCGGGCATCGGGCTGGGCGCGCTGGTCGCCGAGGCCCCGGAGATCACCGACGCGATGTTCACCGCCGCGGCACAGGCACTGGCGGAACAGGTGACGGACGCGGACCTGTCCACGGGATCGCTCTTCCCACCGCTCAGCAACCTGCGCCAGATCACCGCTCAGGTCGCCGCCGCCGTGGTCCGGACCGCGTTCAAACAAGACGTGAGCCGGGCGGGGGGGAGGACGGATGACCCGGTCGCCACGAGCATCTCGCTAGCGATGTGGCGCCCCGAATATCCAGTGATCGAAGCCGCGACAGACCCTGCGCCAAGCCGTGCATGTTCCGAAGGGTGCCGCTCCTGCGGCGAAGGAGGCAAAGCCCATGCTTGAATACCGCGCCACGCAATCCCCGCGCTCCACCGAACCCAGCCCCCGCAGCCAGCCCGAGATTCCCGCGGCCGAAGCAGGGAACCAAGGTTGGGGAAACTTCCACATGGAGCCGTCGCCGCATTCGCGGCACAATCACCGTGACTGATCTGAGACCGCGCCCCCGCGGGCGCCCAAGAGAAAGGAGATGCCATGAGCACCTTGAACGTCCGCACGCCGACCACCACACCGATGAGCAAGAACGCCCTCTCGCCTCACCCTCGGGAGCAGCCGCGGGCCGGTGTGGGGGGTGCGGGCATCGCCCCGCAGGCGTCGCGCCCCCCTACGGCCAACCCCGAAGTCACGCCCGAGCGCATCCGCGCCCGCGCGTACGAGACCTTCCAGGCCCGCCAGAAGTCCGGGACGGCCGGCGACGCGGTTTCCGACTGGCTCTGCGCCGAGCAGGAGTGCCGCTGTGGAAAGGGCCGCGGGATGGAGACTCAAGGTCGGGGCCAACCGCCCGGGCTCGATACCCGCCCCGATCCGCCGCTGATCGACCCGGGGGTCGCGCATGCCCGGCAGCAGCTCCGGCCCGGCCTGTAGCACCCTCTTCAGGCGGGCGCCGCATCCCCGCGCGACGCCCGCCATTTGCGATCTCGAACCCCGCAATGGCTCCAAGGAACTAGCAATGAAGACCAAGCACATCCGCAGTTTCGTGATCCTTGCCGCCGCGGGCGCATCGCTCGCGCTGGTCACGACGGGCGGCCTTGTCGCCGGGCAGACGGCTCAACCCGTCCATGACCCCGCCGCAGGGCACAAGGCCCCGGCGGGCGGTTCGTCCGTGGAGGAGACCGCCAAGGCAAGATTCGCGGCAGCCGAGCGCACCTGCAAGATCCTGCACGACATGCAGACCGGCGAGCCGCGCGGCCACCAGGGCGTCGAGCACACGTACCTGTGGTCCAAGCGCCGCATGGAAGCACAGATCGACGTGGAGCGGACCAAGCAAGGCGGAGGCGACGGCGGAGTCGCGGCCATCGAGCGCCACGTGGAGTGGATGCGGGAATGGCATGAGCAGGTCGTGAAGTCGGGGGCTTACTCGGGCTTCGACGTGGCCTCCACGGAGTTCTACGTCGCCGAGGCCGAGGACATGCTGGCGCGGGCAAAGGCCAAGTAACGACTCGATGCGCAATGCCGCGTTGGACAAGGAGAACAGACATGAACCGCAGAAACACGACCACCCTGCTCGCCGCCCTCGCAGCAATCGGGGCGCTCGGGCTGGCGGGATGCCAGACGGACAAGCACGCCATGACCGGTGCCCAGGCCGGGGTCAAACCCGTGTGCCGCGACTGCTACGAGTTGCTTACGCAGTACCAGCGGTGGTACCCGTCAAGGTACTACACGGGCCACCGCTTTGGCGACCGTTACGGTGATGGGTACAACCGCTCAAGCGGCGGCGAGTACCGCACCGTCACCGATCGCGTTCATCAATGCCAGGAATGCAAGTCGGAGGTGTCGTTCTACTACGAGAACGGCATCCAGAAGATCAAGTGCGCCAAGTGCGCACCAGAAGGGGTCGCGTGCGACATGTGCGCACCGCCCAAGTGACTCCCCCATTCTCAAACCAAGGTCCACGCGGACGCTCCGCGTCGGAACCCATCGAACCCCGCCCCCACCCTCTCTGTCAAAGGAAAACACCATGACTCGCCTACTGAGAACTCTCCTGCTTGCCGGGACCGCCACAGCGATCCTCCCATTCGCCAGCCCCTCGTTCGCACAAGCACAGCCCGCTACACCGCCCGCCGCTCATCCGACGACGCCCCCCGCGGGCGTGGACCCGGCGACGCACGCGGCGCACCTGAAGCAAGCGGATGCGGCTGGCGCGCAGCCCGGCGCGACGTCCGGCGCAAATGCCGATCTCGTCAACCAGATTGCGGCCCTGCGGGCCGAAGTCGCCAAGCTCCAGGCGGCGATGATGCAGGGACACGCCGCGCAGACCCCGGCCGCCGCTGGTGGTGGCATGGCAATGCCCGGGAAGGGCAAGATGCAGGGGCCAATGGGCAGCGGCCAGATGCAGCCCATGCAGCCGATGCAGGCCCAGCCCATGACGGGGGCTGGCGGCATGGCTCCGATGCCCGCAGGTCAGCCCGCGGGTGGCGGCATGGGCATGATGGACATGGACGACAAGATGGACATGATGATGATGGGCGGCATGTCCGGTGGCGCGGGTGGTGGTGGGATGGGCATGGACGGGATGATGAAGATGATGGGCATGGGCTCGATGCCCATGGGCGGCGCGGGGAGCCCCGCGGCGATGGCGATGCCCTCGGCCCTTCCCGGCTTCCCGGGCGCCTCGCACATCTACCACATCGGGGCCACCGGCTTCTTCCTCGACCACCCCGAGCACATCACGCTCACGCTGGAACAGCAGACCGCCCTGAGCCAGAAGAAGGAGCAGGCCCTGCTCCAGCAGGCCCAGTTCCAGCGGAGGGTCGAGGAGGCCGAGCAGGAACTCTGGGTGCTCACCGCCGCCGATCAGCCCGACGCCGCGGCGATCGACACCAAGGTGCAGCAGATCGCCAAGCTCCAGGGGGACCAGCGCATCGCGTTCATCCGCGCGTGCGGCGAGGCGGCCAAGGTGCTCACCGACGAGCAGCGCAAGCAACTCACGGGCATGCTCCCGCCGGTACCGACGCCGATGGCCCCCGCCGCGCCGGCCATGCCCGCGGGCGGCGGGATGTCGGACATGTGATCGGAACATCTGATCACGCACACACCCTCTTTCAGGAGATTCGCCATGAGCCATCACGACAAGCACGGCACGCACGGCGGGGTGGTCGTGTCCACCGACGCGCCCAAGGCCAAACACGTCTTCATCGCGGGTACATTCAACAAATGGAACCCGACATCGCACCCGCTTAAACGCACCGGCGACGGGCACTGGGCGCTGACGCTCGACCTGCCCCCGGGCCGGCACGAGTACAAGTTCATCATCGACGGACAGTGGTGCTGCGAGCCGGGGTGCGACAAGCACTACGACGGCTGCCCCGGCTGCGTGGCCAACCAGTTCGGCACCATGAACCGGATTCTCGAAGTGAAGGATGCCGCCGAGCAGGCGGACCACCTGCGTCAGCTCGCCTGAGGAACCCCGATGGACCCGGAGAAAGCCTTTCAACTCCGCAGCGCGGCGGTATGGGCCGTCGTGATCGCCGCGGTTCACTTCGCGCTGGGAACGCGGACGCACGCGGTCCACGGCCTGCACATCCTGCTGGCGGGGCTGTTCATGGTGCCGGTCCTGAAGGCCGCGGTGGCGGCCGAGGTCCGCGGCGGCGTGATCGCGGCGGCGGCGGTGGGCACGCTCTACCTCGCGCACATCTTGTGGTCGTGGCGCGACTCCCCGCTGGCCAACGCGGACCAGTACGCGATGATCGGCGTGTACTTCGTCGTCGGCTTCACCGCCGGGCGCCTGGTCAAAAGCGCCAACTTCCGCAAGTGGCAGCGGGATGAGGTGATCCGCAGGTCGCAGCCGACGGCGGCGGGCGCAGCCCCGCCGACCGGAGCGCATGCGTGATGCCAATGCTGCAGGTCATTCTCGCGGCGTCAGTGGACCATGCCGGTGAGGCGCTCCCATGAACAAGGACTCCATCGCCTTCGGAGCCCCGGGGATCGAGCCGCGCTGGACCTCCAGCGCCAAGGACGGCGTGGGCACCGCGTACCACAGCGCATCGTGCGTCTGGTTCACGCTCAGCCACGGCATCGTCAACGAGATCTATTTCCCCCACGTCGATACACCCAACACCCGCGACCTGCAGCTGCTCATCACCGACGGCGAATCGTTCTGCCACGAGGAAAAACGCGACCTGGTTCACAAGACCGAATACCCCGAAGAGAACGCGCTGCTGTACCGGCTCACCAACTCCGACCCCGGGGGCCGCTACCGACTCGTCAAGGAAATCGTGGTGGACCCGCACTCGCCGGTGCTGTTGATGCACACACGGTTGGAAGTCTTGGACCCGACGCTGCGCGGCAAACTGCGTCTGTATGCGCTGCTCGCCCCGCACGTGAAAGGCACGGGCAGGAACAACTCGGCCTGCTGGTGCGGGGTGGGCGGCCGCAAGCTCTTCGACGTACACCGGGAGGACATCGATATGTCCTTCGGCTGTGCGCCCGACTTCACGCGGCGATCGGTCGGCTACGTGGGCTCCAGCGACGGCTGGCGGGACTTGATGGCCAACTTCAAGA
>JBAZUW010000097.1:0-12656 GCA_041661205.1 Phycisphaerales bacterium | reverse complement strand
CCCAGGCCGGGGGCGGAATGACCCTCGACGACCTCGCCGGTTACAAGGTCGAAGAGCTTGAGCCGCTGCGAGCCACCTTCCGGGGCAAGATCATTCTGACCATGCCGCCCCCCAGCAGCGGCGGCCTCGCCCTCGCCCAGGTCTTCGCCATGCTGCAAGATCGCGGAGCCGACCTCAACCACTCCGTGAAGCTTCCGCCGCCCGAAGGTGGGCACGATTCGCCCGCCTATATCCACCTCGTCACCGAGTGCATGAAGCACGCCTTCGCCGACCGGGCCCGCTGGATGGGCGACCCCAACTTCGTCAAGGTGCCCACCAAGTTTCTGCTCTCCCCGGCGTACATCCGCGAAAAAGCTCAAAGCATCTCCATGACCAGCGTGCAGCCCATCGACAGCTACGGCACCGCCACGCCCCCGCCCGAAGATCACGGCACCAGCCACCTGTGCGTCGTCGACAAAGACGGCTCGGCGGTCTCGTGCACCGAAACCGTGAACCTCATCTTCGGCTCCATGGTCACCGTCGACGAATACGGCTTTGTGCTCAACGACGAGATGGACGACTTTCTCACCCGCCGCGGGCACGCCAACGCCTTCGGGCTGGATCACGCCGACCTCAACCTGCCCGCGCCGAAAAAACGCCCCCTCAGTTGCATGACCCCCACCATCGTCGCCGACACCAACCTCGACGGCACCATCGGCCCGGTCCGCCTGCTCGCCGGTGCCTCCGGTGGCCCGCGCATCATCAGCGGCACCATCGAAGCCGCCCTCAACGTCGTCGCGTGGGATATGCCCGCAGGCGAAGCCGTCGCCGCCCCGCGCTTCCACCACCAGTGGCACCCCGACAAGCTCGACCTCGAGCCCGCGCTGCGAACCAAAGAACTCATGGACTCCCTTGGTGACCTCGGCCACAACCTCGGCCAACGCAACGCGGTGGGAAACGTGCAGATCATCCGCAGCCAACCCGGCGGCTGGCAACCCGCCTGCGACCCACGCAAGGGGGGCCAGCCCGCGGGGTATTAGGCACGAGATGGGCAGGCTTTAGGTGGCACCGCTCTCCAGAGCGGTGTCTCCCCGTATTCTCAGCATTCCAAGTTCCGCATGGTTCGGAGGAGCACTGCTCTGGAGAGCAGTGCCACCCAGACTTCGGATCACCAAGCCCCCTCATGCCCACCCCCACCTTCGACATCCTCGCCGTCACCAACTTCGGGCTCGAGGCCGTCGCCTCGCGCGAGCTTTCGCAACTCGGCTACGACGCCAAAGGCGCCGGCACCGGCCGGGTTCATTTTCAAGGCGACGCCCTCGCCATCGCCCGCGCCAACCTCTGGCTGCGCAGCGCCGATCGCGTGCTCATCCGCGTCGCGAGCTTTCCTTGCCGCGATTTCGACACACTCTTCGAGCAGACCAAATCCATCGCGTGGGAGGAATGGATCCCGCCCGACTTCGCCTTCCCAGTAAACGGCCGCAGCGTGCGCAGCCAGCTCACCAGCGTGCCCGCCTGCCAGCGCACCGTCAAGAAAGCCATCGTCGAGCGCCTCATGAGCGGCCATCGCGTCAGCACGCTCCCCGAGACCGGCCCGCCCGTCACCATCGAAATCTCCATCCTCCACGACGTCGCCACCATCACCCTCGACACCAGCGGCCAAGGCCTCCACAAACGCGGGTACCGCCCCATCGTCGGCGAAGCCGCTCTCAAAGAAACCCTGGCCGCCGGGCTCGTACTCCTCAGCGTCTGGCGCCCCGACCGCCCCCTCATCGACCCGTTCTGCGGCACCGGCACCATCGCAATCGAAGCCGCCATGATCGCACGCAACCTCGCCCCCGGACTCTTCCGCGAGTTCGAAGCCGAACACTGGCCCGCCCTGGGGCCCGACGTCTGGCAGCATGCCCGCGAAGAAGCCAAAGCCGCTCCCGCCCGCGACCTGGCCTTCGCCATCCACGCCAGCGACATCGACGAGCGGGCGCTCGCCATCGCGCGCAAGAGTGCCGCCCTCGCGGGCGTCGAGCGCGACATCCACTTCGCCAAACGCGACTTCGCCGAGCTCTCCAGCAAGGCCGAGTACGGCTGCATCATCACCAACCCGCCCTACGGCGTGCGCCTGGGCGACGAAGCCGAGATCGATCGCCTCTATCGCAGTATGCCCCTGGTGCTGCGGGTCCTGCCCACCTGGAGCTTCCACATCTTCACGGCCCGCCTCGATCTCGAAGCCATCTTCGGGCAGCAGGCCACACGCCGCCGCAAGTTCTACAACTCAAAAATCGAATGCTGGTACTTCACGTTCCTGGGGCCAAAGCCGGAACGCGCCAAGAACGAGCAGCGCGAAGACGACGCACTCATCTCGGATCCCGACGAACACAAGGTCGCCCCCGCACTGACGCCGGAGCTGAGCGATAGCGAAGCTCCGGGTACGAACGCCCAAGCCGACCCGGATCTTCAAGGACTCACATCCGGCGTCGAAGACCCACCCTCCGAGGTACGTCGGCTCTCCGAGCCGACTCTTCCCTCCGACGTACGGCGGCTCTCCGAGCCGACTCTTCCCTCCGACGTACGTCGGCTCTCCGAGCCCACTCTTCCCTCCGACGTACGTCGGCTCTCCGAGCCCACTCTTCCCTCCGACGTACGTCGGCTCTCCGAGCCCACTCTTCCCTCCGACGTACGTCGGCTCTCCGAGCCGACTCCCGCCGCCTTCGGTGGCCTTCGCGAGCGCGACGAGCGCGAAGCCCGCGACTTCGGCGCATGCCTCGCCAAAAACCTCCGCCATCTCCGCCGCTATCCCTCGCGGGGAATCACCTGCTATCGCGTCTACGAGCGCGACGTCGTGGACGTGCCGCTGATCATCGATCTCTACGAAGGCCGCGCCCACGTCGCCGAGTACGAGCGCGAGCACAGCCGCAGCGCCGCCCAGCAGGCCGACTGGTGGGACCTCATGCGTTCCACCATCGCCCGCGAGGCAGGCATCCCCCCCGCCCTGGTCTTCACAAAAGAGAAGCACCGCCAGCGCGGCCTCACCCAGCACGAAAAACAAGACGAATCCAACCAAACCTTCGTCGTCCAAGAGGCCAACCTCAAGTTCGAAGTCAACCTCAGCGACTACATCGACACCGGGCTCTTCCTCGACCATCGCCTCACCCGCGCCATGGTCCGCGACGAATCCCGCGCCAAGCGCCTGCTCAACTTGTTCTGCTACACCGGCTCCTTCACCGTCTACGCCGCCGCCGGCGGCGCCACCAGCACCACCAGCGTCGACCTCTCCAACACCTACCTCGAGTGGGCCCAGCGCAACCTCGCCCTGAACAACTTCTGGCCCGGCCCCCACCGCCTCGTCCGCAGCGACGTCCGCGAGTTTCTCGCCACGCACCCCCCCGGCCAGCACTACGACCTCGCCGTCATCGATCCCCCCACCTTCTCCAACAGCAAAGCCACCAAAGAAGACTGGGAGGTCGCCGCCCAGCACGCCGAAGTACTCGAACTCACCAGCCGCCTGCTCTCACCCGGGGGCGTGGTCTACTTCTCCACCAACTACCGGCGTTTCAAGCTCGATGAGGACCGCATCGCCGCCGCCGGCTTCACCACCCGCGAAATCTCGCGCCGCACCGTCCCCCCGGAATACCGCAACGATCGCATCCACCGTTGCTGGCGCCTCGTAAAAAACGCCATTCCCTGATCTGGCCGTCCCCCATGGGTACCCCCTCTCTCCGAGAGGGGTCCGAAGTGCTCCAATCGGGTACCTCCTCTCTCCAATCGGGTACCCCCTCTCTCCGAGAGGGGTTCTAAGTACCCCAGCAACCCCGCTTCGTGCCGCCACCCCTAGAATCCGCCATGAAGCGTCACGCCCCAAGACTGTTGCTTCTCGCCATCGCCGCCTGCTCCCTCGCCTCCATCACCGGTTGCTACGAGCATGTCGTCCGCACCAGCGGCTTCGGCAAAGAAGGCGTAAACACCTACGAAGGCCGCCCCAACACCGAGGCCGATCAGTGGTTTGACGAAAACATCCTGGGCAAAGACACCAACCAGACCCGCCCGCTGCAGCTCACCAATCCGCCGCCGCAGTGACGCCCACACCTCCGCGCCGCACACTTGCCCACGCCTCTCATGCCCATCTGGCGACTCTCATCGCGCGTCAGTCTCTCCACTGACTCGCCGCGCGTCATGGGCATCCTCAACGTCACCCCCGACAGCTTCAGCGACGGTGGTCGCTACCCAAACCCGGCAACCGCCGCCGCCGCGGCCTGGCGCATGGTCGACGAAGGTGCCGCCATCATCGACATCGGTGGCGAATCCACCCGCCCCGGCGCACTCAGCATCAACCCCGCCGAGCAGATCCGCCGCGTCGTGCCCGTCATCCGCGCCATCCGCGCTCTTCCCGGCGCGCCCGGCTCCATCCCCATCACCATCGACACCACCAGCGCCCCCGTCGCCGCCGCCGCCCTCGACGCCGGGGCCGACGCCATCAACGACGTCTCGGGCGGCACAGCCGACCCCGCCATGCTGCCCCTCGCCGCCACTCGTGATGTCGGGATCATCCTCATGCACCGCGCGACCGTGCCGCGCGATGACCACTACTCCGACACCTACGCAACCACGCCGCCACTCGCCGCGGCCTCTCCGCCCGCCGCCCCAAATCTCGACATCGTAAATGTTGTGGCCGCCGCCCTCAGCGCCCTCGCATCCCGGGCCCTGGCCGCCGGCGTCAAACCCCCCGGCATCATGCTCGACCCCGGCCTGGGCTTTGGCAAAACCGTCGAGCAGAACCTCGAGCTGATCCGTGAAACAAAAAGGCTGGCGGCACTTGGCTACCCAGTCCTCAGCGCCGCCAGCCGAAAAAGCTTTGTCGGACGCGTGAGCCTAGCACGC
Organism: Phycisphaerales bacterium; assembly: GCA_041661205.1. Lineage (GTDB taxonomy): Bacteria > Planctomycetota > Phycisphaerae > Phycisphaerales > UBA1924 > RI-211. The sequence goes on along the minus strand of JBAZUW010000097.1, from coordinate 7,805 downwards.
GACTCCGCACCCGCCGAACGCCTCCCCGGCACCCTCGCCTTCAGCCTCGCTCACCTTCTGTACGGCTGCCGCGTCTTCCGGGTCCACGACGTGCGCGAACATGTCCAGGCGCTGCGGGCCGCCCAATCCCTGCTCCTCCCCCCCGCCACAATCGCTGGCCCCCTCGCCCCCGATATCCGATGAAACCTTTACCCGCGGCCGACAAACCCCCCGACGCGGGACGGGGTACGATGTACACAGTTCGTTCGCTCCCGCGGCAATCGTCACGGGCGAGTTCGGGCGGCATCCAATCAGGTAAGGTGCGAGGCGGCGACCGGACGTACGGGCGACCGACCCTCGAAGTCCTCCCCCCGCTCGCTTGGGGTCGCCCCAGGCGAGCAGGGCACAGTTACGGGAGCGAAATCATGGCCTCTGATAACGTCAAACAGTTCACGGATTCTAACTTCGACGGCGAAGTCCTCGCCAGCAGCCAGCCCGTGCTGGTCGACTTCTGGGCCGAATGGTGCAGCCCCTGCCGCACCCTCGCCCCCATCATCGACGCCGTCGCCGACGAACTCGCCGGCAAAGCCAAGATCGGCAAGGTCGACGTCGACTCCAACAAGGCCGTCGCCATGAAGTACGGCATCACCGCCATCCCCACCGTCATCATCTTCAAGGGCGGCCAGGTCCACAAGAAGTTCGTCGGCTTCAAGAAGAAGGACGAGTTCGTCGCCGCCCTCTCCGAAGCCACCGCCTAATCCCCCACCCCGCCTCCCAACCCCAACACGCCCGGCCCCACCGCCGGGCGTTATTTTTTCCCGTGCCACTGACCTCGCCCCGAGGTCAGTGCGCCGCCACCCTCGCTCATAACTTCACCACCCATCCCGTTCGCGCCGTCCCCACCCACCACAACCCCTATCTTCAGCCACCGACTCTCATATGGAGACTGCCACAGGAAATGGGCAGGCAGATCAACACAGAGTATATCTTGCCGAACTTCTCAGCCGCGGACTGGAGGACTTACGTAGCATCGACATCATCCTCGATGAATACTGGCCGGAAATTGCATTGGAAGCCCTGTTCGCGCACGACTTGACGGAAGCGTTGCGAAACAATGACCCACGGGAACGGGTGCCACTCGGGGGTACGCGCGATGTCGAACGCGCCGAGCGGGACGAGTTCTAAGCGGAGATATCGCCATAAGGAATCGGTGTACCCATCATCCATGAAAACGAACTTGTTCACGGTCTCTCGCGGCAGAACCTCGTAGGTTCGTGGATCGCGTTTCGTACGGGAAGGGGCCGCCCACGGGAGCACAATCTCCGACCACAACTGCCACCACGGCTCTCCGTACTTTGACCAATCCTCAACCTCACCGGCAAACTGCCTCTTCTCACTCCGCGGCATGAGGGTCGTGGGTCGGAAGTCAAGAACTTTTAACCCGGCACTCTCCAATGCTCGCCGGACTTTCGAAGAGCACACCAGGGACTTTCCGGCCATTGCAAAGTCGCGAACATGACGTAGGTCCGCTTGGCTTTCACTCTCGTTTTCCGCGAGACATAAAATTTGGCGTTGATTTCTTGTAGAATAATAAATCCGACCACCCGACGGGGATAGCAGCTCCGCGGCCTCGATGTCTCGTTCGTCGAAGCGGCGCGTATGCAACACACTGATTGTTTTGCTAGGCGTAGAATCTTGCGACCAGCCAGCAATATGAATATAGTATCCTGCGTCGGCGAGCGTTTTTAGAATGCCGCGTACTTCCGGCAGTGTTTCGTCATGATCGATATACATCGCTCTGGCGTGCTTTGCAGTAGGATGTTCGTCGACCCATGCAGGAGCAATGGCTGCTATGTTGTTAAACAACTCAGTTCCAATTGTAAGTTCATGCAGATGTATATTTACAATGGTTTTCACAAGCCGTTCCCCATGAGCCATCGTTTGTCGCCTCGTTCCCCGCCGCAAAATAAGATCCGCCTTGGGGTCGGTTGCTTTGTAAATCTCATTGATCCTCGCTCATCCGGTACAGGGTAGTGGGACGCGAGTCCCGATCGAAGTCGCTCAGCCGCCGTTGACGTCTTCGTCGATGAAAACGGGCCGGAAGTCGCACTCGAAGCCGTTCTCGTGTACGACCCTGTGGAACCGCTGCGAAACAATGACCCATGGGAACGGGTAAAACTCGGGGGTACGCGCGATGTCGAACGCGCCGAGCGGGACGAGTTCTGAGCGAAGATATCGCCATAAATGGTCGCTATACCCCTCATCCCTAAAGACGAACTTGTTTACGGTCTCCCGCGGTAGCGCCGTGTATGTTTGAGGATCTCGTTTGATGCAGGATGGAGCCGTCCAGGGAAGCGCGACATCTGACCACACCTGCCACCAGGGCTCACCGTATTTCGACCACTCTTCTACCTCGCCAGCGAGCTGGCGTTTCTGGCTCCGGGGCATCAGAGCGGTGGGACGAAAGTTCAAGCCTTTGAGATTACCGGCCTCAAGACCCCGTCGCGCTCGCGATGAGCATACAAGGGAAGTTCCGGCATTCGCGAAGTCGCGTGCGTGACGCAGATCTGCCTGACTTTGGCTCTCAGTTTCGGCGAGACATAAGATTTGACCTTGATTTCTTGTAAAACAATGAATTCGACTTGCGGTCCAAGGTAATAACAAAGTTGACGCCTTGATCTCAAGATCGCCGAAACGTCTGGTTCGCAATATTCTGATGTTGCGGTTGTTGGACTCATGCGACCACCCAATAATGTTCGTATGATATCCCTTACCCAGAAGAAATTGCAAAATTTCTTTCACTTCTTTTACTGTTTCATCGTGATCGATATACATCGCCCGTGCATGCTTAGCGGTAGGATGCTCCTCGACCCACGTTGGTGCAATGGCCGCTATCTTATTAAATACCTCAGTTCCAAGCGTGAGCTCGTGTAGGTGCATATTTACTATGGTTTTCACAGTCTATTCTCCATGAGCCATCGCTTCGTCGCCTCGCCCCACTGACGCACGACTCAGGCCGGCGGGTAGCACCGGCTGCGACGTGCCACCGGATGCTGCCCTGAGCATCCGGTGCGACTGGCAGGGCGGCACCTGCGCGCGCACCCAGGTCCTCCAAAGACCTCCCCGCACCAAAAATCCAAAAAAGCCCTACCCGCACCAAACCCCCTAAAAACCTAAGCAGAAAACCCACCCCTCCCAACTCCACACCCACAAAACTCCCACCCCAACCACCCCTCCCCGCGCGCGCAAACTCGCCCCACCCCCTCTTAGTTAGAAGCACTGCGTCTCCTCAAGGGCCAACCGCGGCGGGCATCTCAAGGCTGAGCGACGAACTCAGGCTGGTCTCCCCCGCCAACGTTCCCAAGAGAAAAACGCAGCGCCGAAGCGGTGTGTGGATCGTCACACGCTCGCGTGCAGCATCAGGAAACCCTCCCGGCCTACATCCATTCCTTCCCTCTCTCGTGGCACAGGCGTCCCGCCTGTGTCCTTCCCTCCCTTCACTCGCCGCGAACAACAGAGGCTCCGTCTTCGGGCCCGCCCACCGGAAACGCCCTCGCCTCGATCCCGCCCGCGAACACGGTGACAAAAAAAGGTTCCCCAGGCGTCGGCCAAAGGTCCCTCCACCATCGCCGTTGATGCCGTGCCCTTTAGATCCCTCTTGAGCGCCAAAAAGCGCTCAAGGGCGGGAAGACCAGCCACGCGCCCAACGGAAAGCACAACCCACCACCAACCACCGACCGCCTCGTGGCCGGCGCGTTCGCGCCGCCGCACATCGCCGTCTCCATGCTTCGCAGCCGCCCGCGCCTCACACCTCCAGCGCCGCCACAATCGCATCCAGCTCATCCGCCACCTTGATCGGCGGATTACTGATGCGTCCGGTGGGGTGCGAGGCCGACAAATCCACGTTCGCCGCCTTGGTGTTGATGCCGGTGTGGTACCCCACCGTCACGTCCGGGTCCTTAAGCACATGCCCAGTCAGGATGCACACGACCGTTTCATGCGGCGCAATCACACCCTCTTTCAAGAGCATGTGGGCCCCCGCCACCGACGCCCCCGATGCGGGCTCGCAGCCAAAGCCGTACGTCCCCACCAGCGCCTTGTGCTCCACGATCTCCTCATCGCTCACGCTGCGCACGACGCCGTTCATCGCGTGCAGCGCCCGCAGCGCCTTGGAGAGGTTCACCGGGCGGTTGATCTCGATCGCCGTCGCCACCGTGTGAGCCCGTTCATTCGCGGCGTCCATGCGTTTGTATTCCGCGGCCACCTTCGCCACATCAAACCGCCCGCGCAGGCACGCCACCGCGTTCTTGGCTTCGCGCGTGCAGCCGTGGCACCGACTGCTGGTGCCGCACGCCGCCGGCTCCCAGCGCACGCCGAGGTCGTTATACACGCGATCAAGCGTGCGCGACCCCTTCGCCTGAATCACCGCCAGCCGCGGCAGTTTGTTAATAAGCCCCAACGCCTTCAACTCAATGAACGCCTTGCCGAATGCCGAACAGTTCCCAAGGTTGCCGCCGGGCACGATGATCCAGTCCGGCACCTGCCAGTCCAGCCCCTCCAGCACGCGGTACATGATCGTCTTCTGCCCCTCCAGCCGGAAGGGGTTGACGGAGTTCATCAGGTACACGCCCATCTGCGGCATCTTCTCCGCGATGTGCTTCACCCGCGCCAAACACGCATCAAAATCCCCCGCCACCTGCAGCGTCCGCGCCCCATACTCCAGCGCCTGACTCAGCTTGCCGTAAGCGATCTTGCCGTCGCCAATGAACACAAAGCACTTCACGCCCGTGAGGGCCGCATACACCGCCAGCGCCGCCGAGGTGTTGCCCGTGCTCGCACACGCCACCCGCGTGGCCCCGACCATGCGAGCGTGGGTAAACGCCGCGGCCATTCCGTTATCCTTAAAACTCCCCGACGGGTTGAACCCCTCGTATTGCAGCATCAGTCGCCCGCCGCGCGAGAGGCTCATGCCCAGCTCGGTGGCCAACAAGTCCGCCCGCTGCAAGCTCGTACGCCCTTCTCCAATCGTGACAATCTCCCCCTCGTCGGCATAGAAGGGCAGCAGCTCGCGAAAGCGCCACACGCCGGAGAAGTCCAAGGCCGCGGGCGTCGCCGGAAACAGCCCGGCACCCGGGCGCGGCCCGCGCGTCATGTCGCGCTGCTCCACCCACGACCAGTCCTTGGGCCAGTTGGCGGGCCACTGGTAGTCAACGTCGAGCAACTGCCCGCAGGCCGGACAGCCGACCAGCACCTCGCTCAGAGGGTACATCGCGGCACAGTCCGCGTTGGTGCAGCGCTGGTGTGCGGATGCCTTGGGGGGCGAGGCGGATGCACCTCGCGAGCCGTTGGAGTCGGTCTGCATAGGTCCAAAGGGTATCAGGTGGCGGGGTCCGACTCTGTGTCCCGCTACAGTCGTTTCATGCGTTGGACGGGGCTCAAAACGCTCATGGGGCGGCGGGTTCAGCTCCCCGCGCTTCTCACGCTCTGGCTCGTGCAAGCCCCGCTCATGTACGCGCTCCCCGCCGTCGTCATCACCAACTCCTGGAAGCAGTTCGCCGACATCCCCGACCATCTCGTGAACGCCGCCTACGCGGGCGAACAGCTCATCATCATCACGTTTGTCTGCATCGCGCAGTTTGCCATCACTGCTCCCATCCGCCGCCCCGACGAAAAGTCGGACCGCGCCACCCCCACCTTTCTGCGCCTCGCTTCCTCCGCCATCACCGTGGGCGTGCTCGTCAGCGCCGCGGCCACCGCGATCGGTGCCTGGCTGTGGACCGCGGCTTCCGGGCAGGGCGTGAACGATGCCACCGGGGTGAAAATCGCCGCGGCCTTGTGCCCCGTCACCGCCATTCCGGTTTACCTCGTCCTTCGTCGGCGCTGGCGGCAGGGCGTCGGAGTCGAAGTGAGTCTTCTTCTGGCTGGGGCCATGGTCGGGCTGCTCGTCTCGGCCGCGGCCACCGCTTTTCTTGCCGGTGTTGAACTCATGGGGCTCAGCGTGCCGAATCGCTCCATGATGGTCGGGTTGCTGGTGATGCCGTGCATCGCCTGGGGCGTCGCAACGCCGTTCCTGTGGTCCTTCGCTCGAAACAAGCCCCCCGAGACCATGATGGCGCGATTGGCCAATCGCCTCTTCATCGGCAGCCTGGTCGAAGGGATCGCCATCCTGCCCCTCGACGTGATGGTTCGCCGCAAGGCCAGCTGCTACTGCGGCGAAGGAACGTTCTTTTCGCTCATCACATTGAGCACCGTGGCCCTGCTCTGCCTCGGGCCCGCGGTGCTGCTCGTGCCCGCCGCACGCCGCCGCCAACGCCTGATCGATGGCTGCTGCCGCGTGTGCGGGTACGACATGACCGCGACGCGGCATCTTCCGGCCTGCCCGGAGTGCGGCAGCGGCTGGCGCGAGTCCGATTCGTCAGCAGCGACCTAGCGCCGCTGCGTCCGCGTCGACCGCATAACCCGATAAATACCATGGTTTTATGACGATCGTCATCGAACCTGCCAAAATACTTAGTCATTCGATTGACTTGGAGCGAACCCTACGCGATAATCAGTCGAATGACTAGCGGTATGACACCAACCCCAAGCCATCACGACGCCCCTGACCACGCGTCCGAGAAGCGCGGCAGTCGCGAAGCCCTTTTGGACTCCGCCGCCAAGCTCTTCGCCGAGAAGGGGTACGCCGCCGTGGGGACACGGGAGATCGCCGCCGACGCCGGGGCCAACCTCGGCATGATCAAGTACCACTTCGGCAGCAAGGGCGAGCTGTTCGTGGCCGCGGTGCATCAGTTGCTGGAGCGCGACGCGGTCGTGGCGGCGGCGCGGCAACTTCACGCAACCACGCGCGAGGAGGCGGTGTTTGCCCTCGCCAAGTTTGTGGTGTCGGTGATGGAGAGCACGCTTCGCCCGGCCGAAGGGCCGCAGGCGTGCCAGGCGATCTATCGCGAGGTCTTCGGCGGCTCGTGCGAGGCGGCGGTGTTTGACTCGATGGTGGAGTCGGTGGCGAAGGACTTCAAGGCACCCATGCAGGGGGCGGTGGCCGACGTGATCGGGCTGATTCGCCCGCAGGCCACTCGCTGCGAACTGGAGCTGCACGCGTCGTGCCTGCTGGGAGCATGCTGGTACTTCGCGATCAATCGGCCCTTCCTCGAAAAGATGAGTGATTGCTCGCTGGGCGAGTGTGCAAGGTTTGAAGGCATGACGCGGCATGTGGCGCGATTCGGGCTCGCGGGCGTGGGCTGCGAGCAAGAGCTTGCGGAGCGGGCGATCGATGCGGCGATGAGAGATGACGGCTTGAGTGGGTGAGCGGGTGGGGTTGAGAGAGCTCTGCCCCTGCGAGATGAGAACTGGTAGCAGGCTGATCAAAGACAAAGGCACGAACGTGCCGCGGCTATTGCTCGCACATGGAGCGGTCGGGCGATGGCCCGCGGCGGACATACGCGGTAGTAGACATACCAAGGGTAATACGCCCCTCTCGGAGAGAGGGGGTACCCGGGAACACTGGACCACCAAGGAGTTTTGCATGACCGGTTTCAAGGAAGGCAACGTGAGCGGGCAGGATACGGGCGGCCTCACCAACACCAGCTTTAAGGGCAGGACGGCGCTCATCACCGGCGGGACCAGCGGCATTGGCAAGGCCACGGCGCTGGAGCTGGCCCGGGCGGGGGCGAATGTCGTCATCACTGGCCGCCGCCAGAAGTAAGGCGAAGAGGTCGTCGCGCAGATCAAGCGGCTGGGCGTGCAGGGAGTGTTTGTGCAGGGAGATGTGACGGACGAGACGCACGTCCGCCGCGCCGTGGAGACGGCCGAGAAGCTCACCGGGCGCC
>JBAZUW010000096.1:0-12680 GCA_041661205.1 Phycisphaerales bacterium | reverse complement strand
GTAGCCGAGTACCGCGCCGATGGTGGCGGTGGGCCCGCCCGCCTTGGCCATGTCCGCGAGCGCGGCACGCGATACCACACAGCAGCCCAGCCCGGGGGCGGCCTGCGAGAAGGTCACGGGGCGGCCCTCGGGGTGCTCACTGAAACGGGCGATGGTCTCGTCGATGAGGGCGGGGTCGATGAGGGACCAATCGGCCCCGACGCAGGCCGCGGCTTCGGCGAAGCGGGTAGCGAGGAGCGGCGCGAGGAGCGAAGGCTCGCAGACTTCGTCGTACGCACACAGGCCCCCGACGCCCCCTCGCCAGCAGTGGCGGGCGAAGGCCCGGCCCGCGGCGATGGCACGGCCCCGGCGCGCATCAAACGACACCACCTCGATCTCGCACGTGATGCCAGACTCGGCCACCAATCGCCGCGCGGCGGCGCCGTCATCAGTCAGCACCACGATGCCGCTGGCCTCGCGGCTCTTTGCCACGCGCGCGAGGGTCGCGGCCCCCACGCTTTGCCCGTTGCCGAGCGGCGCGAAGAGGTCGCGGGCGTTACCCAGGCCCCCATAAGCAAAGTTCATGTGCACGCACACCAGCACGCGGGGCGTGGGCTGGCCGCTGGTTCTGACGGGGGGCGGCTCGTCGCGGGTTTTGGGCTCGCCGGTGCGCAAGGTGACGAGCGCGTCGTCGAGCAGATCGACGACGAGGTGAGCCGCGTCCTCGAGCCACTTGACGTTCTTGATGTCGCGCTCGATCTCGCGCTTCTGACGTTCCAGCGGGGCGAGGGCGGCATCGGCACCGATGGCCCGGTCGGCCTTGAAGCGATTCAACTGGCCCGTCTGGTTAATGTGATTAACCAGCCAGTAGGCCGGCTCGCGCACGGCCTCTTCGCCCATGCGGCGCGTGGTGCCGATGAGGGTGTTCACGCGGGCCTGGTCGGTGTGATGGGTGAGCATGTCGCGAAGGGCCGCCCCGGCATCGCGGCTGTGGGCGGCCACTTTGCCGGCGCTGCGCCGCAGTTCGCGGAGGCGTTCTTCACACTGCGCCAGGCGGGTTCTGGCCTGGCTGCCCGCATCTTCGCCCTTGGAGAGCGCGGGCAGCGGCTGGGTGGCGTAGGCGTCCAGCGCGTGGCGCAGCGACATCGGCAGGGTGTGCTGCTTGGCCACCCCCCCCTCCGTCGCATCGATGATGAGCTTGCCCTCGTGCGAATCTCGCAGGAAATCCCGCTCAAACTGCACCAGGTAGGTGCTCATCTGCTCGTCGGTGTACATGGGGCGGCCCAGGTGATCCGTCGCCTCGCGCAGCGTGCTGCGCATCCGCATGATGCGCTGCCACTCGAGCATTTCCAGCGTGTTGAACTCGTTGAGCTCGCCGGACCACACCTGGTGAATGGACGCGCCGGGGGAGTAGTACTGCCCGTCGGTAAACCCAAGATCCTGGCCCATGAGAATCGCCGGGTCGCATCCCAGGTGCCGCGCGAGGTAGTACGCCAGGTGGGCCACCGTCGCCCCCGGCGTGAGCTTGCCCAGCGGGCGATATAGCCCATCGCCCAAGATGCGATCGAGCGTGTCGTCGGCGACAAAGCGCAGCGCCCCCGGCCACGCGGCCAGAATCGCCGGGTTGCACTTGGGCTCCGCCACCAGCGTCACGCCTTCCACGTCTTTCGCGCTCAGCCCCTCATAAAACCTGCGGCTGATCTCGTGATAGTCCAGCGCGGTCACAAAGTGCGGGCGGATGCCCTTCGCCAACAGGGGCTTCAGCACCGTCTGCACCGCGATGATGACGACCCGCTCGCGCACTGCGGGGTCGAGCAGCAAGTCGATGTTGCGGCGCAGGCTGGGGCCCGCGGCCACGATGATCGCCGGGCGACCGGCCGCCGCGTCCTTGAGATCGCGAATCCCCGCGGCGGTGGCATACCAGCGTGCATTCTGCGTCAGGTTCCGCACCGTCACGTCCATCTGCACCAGCGTCGTCACCACCATCATCCGCACCGCCTTCATCACCCCGGTGAAGTTGGCGATGAAGCGATCGGCGGCCTCGTCCAGTCGCACGCGGCTGGGGGGATGGGGCAGAATCTTGGTGCCGCTGGCGAGGAGTGCTTCCAGCCCCTGCGTGGCGCCGGCCATCGCGCCGGTGTCATCCGCGTCGATCAGGATCACCACGTTGCTCGCGCCCATCCAGCCGCTGCAATCCACCTGCTCAAAGACCGCGCGGAGCAGGGCCACATCCGGCTCGTAGACAAAGACCGCGCCATCGAGCTTGAGCTTGGCGGCCAACGCGGCAACATGGTGGCCAACGCCAAAGCCCAGCACGACCGCCGCGGCGTTGGTGATCGCGTCCACCGTGTTGGCCAGGGCCTCACCCTCGGCGATGGGAGCGCGGCGGCTGGCGAGCTGGCGAGCCCCCGTGCCCGCCAGCACCACGCCGGTCAGCCCTCCATCGGGCGCGAGGGAAAGCTGAATGGCGGGGGACGGAGCTACCTCCCGGATGCGCTGCGCCGCGATGGGGCTGCGCCTGGCCAGCACGCCCAGGTTCTTCTCAAGAAAGTTGTGCTGAGAAAGCCCAGAAGTCACATCGCCTCCATCCGTACGAGCCCGAAGCGCCAGTGAGGGTCACGTCGGTGCCCTTCCCTGTTCCAATGAAAACCCCGCGCCATGTGACGGAGCGTTGCCCAAGGTATCGGCAAGTTGGCTGGAAATTGGGCAGTTTGCGAGTGCAAACCCGCCCGGTGAAGGTTGTGGAGCTAAGCCAACTCCGGCAAACCCGGACCTTCGCAGACTCAGGTCCGGCGTCGGGGAGAGTCGCTCAAGGAATCTAGCTTCGCCGCAGTCGCCATACCCAGCGCCCATAGTCCAGCACGCTTTTGATGGTCTCCCACTTCGAGGGGTACCCCCGGCCGAAGGCGGTGTGCAGCCGCCACGTCCAGTAGGGGCCGCGCATGCGAAAGCCGGTGACGCACGCGAGCCGGATGAGTTCGTAGATGCCGCCGAGGGTGTCGACCAGTCGCTGCATGTCTGCTGACTTCCTCTGCGCGGGGGGTTACGCCCCGGCGAAGACTCGCTTGTACCACTCCATCGTTTCAGCCAGGCCGTCTTCGAGCGAGGTCACGGGCTCGTAGCCGATGAGTTCCTTGGCGAGTGAAATGTCGGCGAGAGAGTGGAGCACATCGCCGGGGCGGGTGGCCCGCATGGTGGGGTGGATGTGGGGGACGCCGGCCTGGCGGGCCATGACGGTGGCGAGTTCGGCGACGGTGACGCGGCGGCCGGTGCCGATGTTCATCACCTGGCCGGTGAGGCGATTGGGGGCCGCCCCGGCCAGGAGCGTGGCGAGCACGGCGTTACTCACAAACGTGAAGTCGCGCGACTGCGAGCCGTCACCGAAGATGGTGGGGGCTTCGCCGGCGAAGAGGGCCTTGGCGAAGGCCGCGACGACCGCGGCATAGGCGCTGTCCGCACTCTGGCGGGGGCCGAAGATGTTGAAGTAGCGCAGCGACGCCGTCGACAACCCGTAGCACTTGGACCACACCGCCAGCAGTTGCTCCCCCGCCAGCTTGCTGGCGGCATAGGGGGACAGAAGCTGGGTGGGCATCGCCTCGGTCTTGGGTAGTTCGGGTTGATCCCCGTACGCGCTGGACGAGGCGGCAAAGACCACCCGCATGGCCTTGGCAGCCCGGGCCGCTTCCAGCACCCGCAGCGTGCCGGTGGCGTTGACGCTCCAGGTCCGCTGGGGTTCTTCGACAGACTTGGGCACCGAGCCGAGGGCGCCCAGATGAAACACGGTCTGGCATCCGGTCATGGCGACCTTGAGCGCGTCGTCGTCGAGGATGGAGCCGTGCACAAACCGCACCCGCTCGGGCTCGAGCTCGATCAACCCCGACAGGTGCTCGAGGGTGGAGTTGGAGAGATCGTCGATGACGCGGATCTCGGCGCCCATGGAGAGGAGGGCGTCGCACAGGTGCCCGCCGATGAAGCCCGCCCCGCCGGTGACACAGACTGTGCGTCCTTGGTAGAAGGAGCGGAGCTTGGTCACTTTTTCGGTTGGGAGCCGCATGGCGCTGGTATCCTAACCAAGTTCGCGGATTTGAGCGAGGGCCTTGGCACCAAATTGTGCGGGCCCAGTTTCGAACGCGCAAACCAGACCGGGCGGTCGGCAACGCCCGCGAAGCGTGCGACCGCCACCCGGCATTCGTCCCTAATGCCTAGTGCCGAGTGCCTACTGCCGTCCCTTACGGGCACTCCCCGCCGGCGATCACGTTGATCAGCGAATCGACGTCGCCCTGATCGACGTTGCCGTCGGCGTTGAAGTCCGGATCGATGCCCGACGGGTTTTCGCCGCCCGCGACAACATTGATGAGGTAATCGACGTCACCCTGGTCGGCGTTGCCGTCCTGATTCACATCCGGGTCGCAGCCGCTCACGCCGGGAAGCACATGGACCAGCAGCGTATCGGTGCCGGTGGCGTTCACCGTGTCGGTGACGGTCAAGGTCACTGTGTGATCACCCACCGCGAAGAGCACGTCGGCGGTCGGCGACGCGGAGGAGGCCAGCGGCGTGGGGCCTTCGGTCCAGGCGTAGTTGATGATCCCCGCGTCGTCGGTGCTGGCCGAACCATCCAGGTGCACCAGTTCGCCGCCACTGTTGTCGGTGTCGGTGACGGTGATGTCGGCGCCCGCCCGCGCGATGGGCGGCATGTTCGGCGCCACCACCGTGCCGGTGAGCGAGATCGTGAGCGTCGGCTGGTCGGGGTCGTTGCTCGCGACCGTCAAGGTGCCGTTGAGGGTGCCGAGGTCGGCGGTGCTCATGGTGATGGTGTGGGTGACCCCGCCGCCGCCCGCGGCGTCAAAGAAGTTCCCCGCCGGGGCGGAGAAACCCGTCGTCGCCCCGAGCGTGTACGTCACATTCGCGATGCCCGCGGCGGTCCAGAGGTTCGTGTCACCCGTGTTGGAGATCGTCACCGTGCGGCTGGCGGCGCTGTTGCGGAGCACCGTGCCGAAGTCGATGGTGAGGGCCGAGCTTCCGATCTTCGGCGGCACGCGCAGGTCGAGGTACACCGGCAGGTGCCCGCCCGCGCTGGAGGCGGCGTTCTTGAGTGCCTGGGCGATGACCGGTCCGACGTTGGCGTTTCCGGTGGTCGTCAGCGCGGCGTTGAAGCTTGTTCCATCGTTGCCCCAGCAGCGATAGGAGTGATTCGGGTCGTTCCAGGTGGTGGTGCTGAAGGGGATGCTGGCGTTGCCGATGTAGTCCATGCCTTGGCCGTCGATCAGGCCGGCGGTGAGGAGGATCTGATCGTGCCGGTCGTCCATGCCGCCCGGGCCGACCGGGTCTTGCGTGTGAATGAACCGGTAGGTGCCACTGTTGTTCCAGCTTCCGGGCGTGTTGATGGGGTCGAAGAACCGACCCACGTTGATGGTCATGCTCGCGACCAGCTCCTGGTACGCGCTCTGGTTGGAACTCTGCGTGTTGGTGTCGCCGGCCATGATGGCGTGATAGCCGGCGGGCAGCGCGGTGTTGGGGCCGTTGGTGTTCATGCCCATCGCGTTGTCGCGGATGTGGGAGGTCTCGACGAGGCGGCGTGCGTTGTCGTCCGTTGTGGAGCCGGCCTTGAGGTGCACGCTGTACACCCCGATGTGGTTGGTGGGGTTGGCCGCTCCGTACCCCACCGGGCGGAAGTCGTAGCGATAGGTGTTTCGGGGCTGGTCGGTGGCGGCCGACGAGCCCAGCGCGACGGTCACCGCTCGCTCGAACGCGACCTTGCTGGTGCGATACACGAACACAGACTGCGTGTCCGGGCCGGAGATGAAGGGAGCCGCGGCCCAGTCGCCCGGGCTGCCGGATGCGGTGTTGAGCGCCTGCACAAACGTGTTGAGCGCCGACGCGGAACCGAACTCCTGGGCCGCGATGATGTCCGGGGACATGCTGCGCCCGTTGAAGACGCCGTAGACCGAGGTCTGAATGTCCGCGAAGCGATCCGTCCCGTTGTAGTTCGAAATGTTCCACGTGGCGATGCGAAGCTGGGCGTGGGCGCCCGCGGCGAACGAAGCCGCGGCCACCAGGAACGCCGCGCGGGTCAGGGTCGTGCTCTTCATGAATGCTCTCTCTCGTCAAATGCGATGCGTGAAGTCGATGCCCAACTGCGGGCACGCAAGCTCCCAGGGCTGATCCTCTCCTGACCGGCACCGGGTGGAGATGATAGCCCCGCAAAAACCGCATCTCTCGCCAAGTGCTTGCGGTTTGGGGTCTTATGCAGAGACGAACTCCCGCACGCGTCCGAGAATCACCACTGACATCGCCCGCTTCCACCGTTACGATGTCAGTTATGCCAAGGTCGCAACCCAACGACACGGGGAAGCCGGACATCACCCCGATCGAGCCAACCGCCTCTGTCGCCCCTGCTCCGGCGGACGAGCGGGCGTTTGTGGCGGCGCTGCGCCGGGGAGAGGCGGCGGCGTACGAAAAACTGGTTCATGAAACCACGCCGCGTCTACTGGCGATCGCGCGGCGAATGCTTCCGAATGAGGATGATGCGCAGGACGCCGTGCAGGAAGGGTTTTTGGCCGCGTTCAAAGGTCTGCCGAGCTTCGACGGAAATTCCCGTCTTTCGACGTGGCTTCATCGCATTGTGGTGAACGCGTGCCTGATGAAGCTGCGGTCGAAGCGCCGGCGTCCGGAGCGGTCGATCGAGGAGATACTGCCGAAGTTCAGGGAGGATGGACACGCGTGGGAACCCGGATCCGCGTGGCAATCGCCGACGAAGGGGCTTGAAGAAAAGGAGTTATCCGCGAGAATGTTGGAGGCCATCGACAATCTTCCCGAAAACTACCGAATCGTGCTGGTGCTGCGCGACATCCAAGGTCTGGACACGGCCGAGACAGGTGTGATCGTCGGTCTGTCCGAAAATGCAGTCAAAACCCGCCTTCACCGCGCCCGTCAGGCGCTTCGTGAACTCATTGATGCGAGGGCGGCGAACTCTGGAAATGACGGAGGACATTCGTGAATCACACCAACATGACTTGTAAGGAGGTCTACGACCTCGTCATGGCGTATCTCGACAACGAACTGCCGCCGGATGAGCGGGCCGAGTTCGAGAATCATTTGTATAAATGCTGCCCATCCTGCGGTGCATATCTCGCGTCGTATCAGGAAACCGTCCGGCTGGCGCGGCAGGCGGGGCGCTCGGTATCGCAGGACGACGTGCCACCCAAGTTGCTCCAGGCGATTCTTGCCAACGCGCCGCGGGATGGGCATAAGTCCTAGGGCTTCCGCTTCAATCGCTTGTGATAGTTCGATGGTCGTGGGCCGATGCCCTTTCCCGAGAATCCTTCTATAGGTACGCGTGCACCCCACGAGTTTCGTGGGGTGTTTTCATATGGTTCGGAGCGCCTTCGGCGGCGGTTTACTTGTTATTGGATGTAGTTTGTACAAATGCAACGAACGCGCGTCAATCTCAGTTTGGTATTTCTTTGACTCGTGGTAGGGTGGGGGCTGCCGCGGCGTGGGTGGCGGCGATGGAAGGCACACATGAGCAACGTCACCGGGTCACCAGCAACGTCGAGCGTAGTTAAGGTCTTCATCGGCGCGGCGGCCTTGTGCTGCCTGGCTGGTCTGGCGTCGGGCCAGGTTGTGCGGCAGGCGGCGGGGGTTTCCGAGAAGGTTCTTCCGGCACTGCGTCAGCGAGCCGCGGCCAGCAGCGCGCCGCTCAAGGTATGGGTCTTCTTTCACGACAAAGGACTTTCGCCTGCGGCCGAAAGCGCGGCCATCAACGAGCTGGCGCGCACCTATCCGGCCCGAGCGACCCACCGGCGCGAGTTGCGTCGCACCGACCCGAGCGTGTTTGATGTGCGCGATCTGCCGGTCGCCCCGGCGTACAAGGCGATGGTGGCGGGCCTGGGATTGGAGATCGTGCAAGAGAGCCGCTGGGCCAATGCGGTGAGCGTGCGGGTGTGCGAGGGGCAGCTCGCGGCGCTCAGCGCCCTCGCGTGCGTACGCGAGATTTCACCGGTGAGGACGGGGCGGAGCGTGCCGGTGGTGGATGCCGCCCCAACGACGCCGACGTACGTTGCGCGCGACTTTTATGGCTTGTCGTCAGACCAACTCACGCAGATCGACCTGCCGGCGTTGCACGCGCGGGGGTATACCGGGCAGGGGGTGGTGATCGGCATTCTCGATACCGGCTTTCGGCGCGATCACGATGCGTTCAATCAGGCCGGGCACGTGGTCAACGTGCTGGCCGAGTACGACTTCATCAATCACGACACCAACGCGGGCATCGACCCCGGCGATGACCCGGACCAGCACGTGCACGGCACGCTCATTCTGGGATGCATCGGCGCGTACTTCCCCGGCACGCTGGTGGGCGGGGCGTATGAGGCGTCGTTTGTGTTGTGCAAGACGGAGGATGTGACGAGCGAAACCCCGATCGAGGAGGACAACTACGTCGCGGGCCTGGAGTTCATCGAGCTGCACGGGGGCGACATGGCCACCAGCTCGCTTGGGTACATCGACTGGTACACACAGGCGGACCTGAATGGCGCGACCGCGGTGACGACGTTGGCGGTGAATGTGGCGACGGCGAACGGGCTGGTGTGCTGCACGGCCGCGGGGAACGAGGGGCATGATGAAGACCCCGCCACCAGTCACCTGATCGCCCCGGCGGATGCACTCAATGTGCTGACCTGCGGGGCGGCGGACGCCACCGGCACGATCGCGGGCTTTTCGTCCGACGGCCCTACTGCGGATGGACGCCTCAAGCCCGAGATTTTGGCGCTGGGTGTGCGCACGTTGACGGTGTGGCCGGGAAACAACACGCAGTATGCCCAGGCCAGCGGGACGTCGCTTTCCACGCCCCTCGTTGCCAGTGCCGTGGCGTGCTTGATTCAGGCGCACCCGGAGTGGAGCGTCGCCCAGATGCGGCAGGCGATCTTTGCCAGCGCCAGTGACTTCGTGACCAATGGCGTCGCCGATCCGTTGTTTGTGCGTGGGTACGGGATGCTCGACGCCAACCTCGCGGCTGGCGTGCCCTGCGATCCGGACATGAACCAGGATGGCAACGCCGATCAGGGGGACGTCGACTACCTCCTCAATGTCGTGGCCGGGGGAGACAACCCGACCGCGGTGGACCCGGACTTCAACCGCGACGGGAATGTGGACCAGGGTGACGTGGATGCGCTGATCAACGTGGTGGCGGGCGGAGCGTGCCCGTAAGGGGCCTGAGTCAGCCGCGACTCGCACCGCAAGCGGACCAGGACGTCCGTTTCTAAATACATATTTATCTTGTGTACTCGCCGCCGGATTGGTACACCGGTACCGATTCGTGGGGTACTCAAGGAGCTGTTTTTATGCGTACTGGCTTTTCTGGTTTCGGGAGTGGCAAAGTGGCCGGCCTCATGCTGGCGGCGATGATGACGGCCTCGGCGTTCGGCCAGGGGGGGTCGTTCCGCACGATTGCTCCGGACCCGCAGTTTGACTATGCGGTGGTGCAGGCGATCAGCGCGAACGGGCGCTAT
Organism: Phycisphaerales bacterium; assembly: GCA_041661205.1. Lineage (GTDB taxonomy): Bacteria > Planctomycetota > Phycisphaerae > Phycisphaerales > UBA1924 > RI-211. The sequence continues at coordinate 3,195 of JBAZUW010000096.1, read as the reverse complement.
GCGGTGGTGTCGCTGCAGAACTCGACCAACCGTCCTTTCCCGCTCATTTCGTACCGGCTGGATCTGCAGACGGGCGATCGGATCGACCTCATCGACCCCAGCGGGGCCGACCTCAACGCGCTGGCGATCAGCGCCGACGGTTCGACGATCGTGGGCTACGTGGGCGGCGGGCCGCTGACGGGCAGCTACGCGTTTGTGTGGTCGAGCGGGGAAGTGAACGTCATCGGGGGCCTGGGCACCGGCGAGATCAACTACGCCACGGGGGTGTCGAACGACGGCTCGGTGGTGGTCGGCCTCACCAGCACGGCCTTTGGTGATGGGTACAGCCAGGGGTGGAAGTGGAGCCCGGAAGTGGACTTCACCGCGCTGGAAGATCTGGGCACTGACGTGCTGACTTTTTCGTCGGTCGAGGGTGTGTCGGGGGATGGCTCGACGGTCGTGGGCTACGGGACCATCGGCGACTTTGACCCGGACACGGATGACTTTGCCTATGCCACGGTGTGGCAGGACAGCGTGACGCCGACCAACATCGGCAACCTGCCCAACCCCTTCAACGCGGCCAGCGACGCCCGGGCCGCGAGCGATGACGGGTCGGTGGTGGTCGGCTTTGGCGGGGGCGTTAACAGCTTGGGCAACTACGCCAACCGGTCGTTCCGCTGGACGGCGGCGGGGGGCATGGTGAACCTGGGCGAGCTGCCGGGCCAGCCCACCGCGTCGCTGTATGCCTTGGACTGCACGGCCGACGGCAACACGGCGGTTGGGTACAGCATTGTGGGCGGGCCGAACACGTGGAACGCGGTGACGTGGACGCAGGCCGCCGGGTGGCGGACGCTGCGTTCGCAGCTGCTGGACCGGGGAATCACATATCCCGCGGACCTGGGCCTGCGTGAAACGTACTGCAGCGCCGACGGCACGGTGCTGGGCGGCTGGGCGTACAACACCACCACGCAGAAGTACGTCGGCTACATCGCAACCTTGCCCAACGGGGCGGCGTGCGACCCGGATGTGAACCAGGACGGCAACAGCGACCAGGGCGACGTGGATTACCTCGTCAACGTGGTGGCGGGCGGGGCGAACCCGACCAACATCGACCCCGACTTCAACGGCGACGGCAACGTGGATCAGGGCGACATCGATGCGCTGATCAACGTGGTGGCCGGCGGGGAGTGTCCGTGAGAGAGAGGCACTAGGCACTAGGGCTGGAGACAGAAGGATCGGAAGTCACTTTGACCCCCGGCGCGGCTGCCGGGGGTTTTTCGTTGTGTCGCCGCTGGTTTGAGGCGTCGCCTACCCTCGGCACATGGCCTGGATCACGAAGAACTCTGCCGCTGCCCGCATCGAACGCCGCGATGAGCCGTACCTGACGGCGGAGATGAAGCAGCGGCTGACGTCGACCATTCTGCCTCGCTACGAGGTGGCGGCCGGGGCGTTGCTGCCTTGCCTGCACGAGGTGCAGCACGCCTACGGATGGGTGCCCCACCAGGCGATGATGGAGATCGCGGCGTTTCTCAAGCTGCCCCCGGCGGAGGTGATCGACACGGCGAGCTTTTATGAGGAATACTGGCTGAAGCCCAAGGGCAAGCACCTTATTCAGGTTTGCCGCTCCATCGCGTGCGAGGTGTGCGGGCACGAGAAGATCACCCAGGCGATCAAGGACAAGCTGGGCATTGACGTAGGTGAAACCACCGACGATGGAATGTTCACGCTGATTGAGCTGGAGTGCCTGGGGAGCTGCGGCACCGCCCCGGCGGCGCTCATCGACGAGACCCTGCACGAGAACCTGACCACCGACGCCATGCTCAAGGCCATCGACGCGGTGAAGGCGGGCGGCGGCGGGCATCACTGACCGCCGGGTCACGGACACCGTGCCAAGATGATCCGGGGTTTGACGGATTGTCGTGCTCTTGGATCTCGATCACGCGACCCCACCACGATGCGAAGCGCATCATGGTGGCACGGGTAATTTCCCGATCACGCGGGGTGTGCGGCTGGCTACGCCCGAGAATGCGGCGCGGGTCGTTTCGGGGGTGACGGGTCTTTGGGCGTGTCGGCGGGCAAACCGATACAGTCGGCGGCTGTCACGCTGGTGACGCACGACCATGACTCTGCACACCTCTGCCAACCCCGCGACCGATCTACCCGGCGACCCGCCGCGGCGTGGCACGGTGGCGGCACTCATCAAGCTGGCGCGTCCGCAGCAGTGGGCCAAGTCGGCGTTTGTGCTGGTGGGGCCGTTTTATGGGCTGCATGACGCCGACATTCCCTGGCCGCGGGTGGCGTGGCTGGCGTTTCTGGCGGCGGCGGCATTCGCGCTGGCGAGCAGCGCCAGCTACATCGTCAATGACATTGCCGACGCGGATGCGGACCGGCGACACCCGCGCAAGCGCCTGAGACCTTTGGCGCGGGGCGAGGTGTCGAAGGAGATGGCGCTGGGGTTCGCCGCGGCGTTGCTGGTGGGGGTGGCGGGGCTGCTGGTGATGGTCGGCTCGATCGCGCTGGCGGGGCTGGTGATCATCTATGTGCTCAACGTGTGGCTGTACAGCATGCGACTGAAGCACATCGTGGTGGCGGATGTGATTTCGCTGTCGCTGGGGTTTGTGCTGCGGGTGCTGGGCGGGTGTGCGGCGCTATCGATCAGCCCCAGCACGTGGCTGCTCAATGTGACGCTCTTTCTGGCCATGTTTCTGGCCTTTGGCAAGCGCCTGGGTGAGCGGCGCACGCTGGGAGCGGCCGACGCGGTGGCGGCCCGCGGCGTGCAGGCGGCCTACTCAGATGCGGTGCTGCGCATGTTCGTGATCGCCACCGCCGTGGCGACGCTCATCACCTACGCCGGGTACGTGCAGGCCCGCGAGCCGGTGGCCTCGCACCACCTGTGGGGGGAGCGCGGGGCGTTCAACGTGCTCTGGTTCACACTGCTGCCCGCGACGTACGCCATGCTCCGGTCCATCGTGCTGGTGGAGCACGGGCGCTACGACGACCCGACCGAACTGGCGATGAAGGACTTTCCGACCCAGCTCGCGGCTCTTGCCTTCGCAGGCCTTACGGGCGTGTCGCTGGCGTGGGGCATCTTGTTTGATGGGAAGTAGACGTGCCACTTCTATGAAGACTGTCCGGAAGTCAAGTGATCGGCGGTCCCAATCGTCTATCCGAGCTTGGACGTGAGTCCTGCCCATGTGGGATGTGTTCGAGGCGTGT
>JBAZUW010000095.1:0-12738 GCA_041661205.1 Phycisphaerales bacterium | reverse complement strand
TGGGTGAACAGCCCATCCACCCAGGTCCACCGGTAGCCGGGCGTGATCAGCAACCGGGTGTCGATCCACGACCCCCCCACCGCCTCGCCCGCCTCCGCCCGCGGCCCAAACGTCTCCAGCGTGCGGCACGCCGTCGTCCCCAGCGCGATCACCCGCCCCCCCCGCGCCCTCGCCGCCCTCACCGCCGCAATCGCCGCGTCTGACATCGAGCACCACTCCCGGTGAATCGGGTGCTCTTCCACGTGCTCGGTCTCGACGCTGCGGAAGGTGCCGCTGCCCACCTGCAGCACCACCTCGGCGATCTCCACGCCCTTGTTCTTAAGACCCGCCAGCACACCGGAAGTGATGTGCAGCCCGGCCGTGGGGGCGGCCACCGATCCAACTTGCTCCGCCTCGGGAATGCCCCCGGCAAACACGGTCTGGTACCGCGCCCGATCCGCCCCTTCATCCGCGGCTTCACCGTGGTTCTTTCTCGCCCGCACGATGTACGGGGGCAGAGGCGTGGCGCCCACCACCTCCAGCAGTTGCTTGGTCGTCAGATCTGGCTGGTTGCCGGATGTGCATTTCACCTGCACCACCCAGGCCCCGGGCTCCGCCTCCCACTTGCGTTGCAACTCCAGCAGAACCGAGTGCCCGCCCGGGCCGGGCCGCCCGTCGCACGAGGCCAGCTTGACCACCACGCCGGGCTTGAGTCGCTTGCCCTGCAGCATGACCACCCACGAGGTAGCGACCTCGTCCATGCCGCGAGAAGCCGTCGGTCCATCGACATACTGCGACTCGGTGCCGAGATAGAGCCCCTCGATGCGGCCCCCGGTGTCCTCGCGCACTCCAATCAGCCGCGCGGGAACCACGCGCGTGACGTTCAGGACCAGAAGGTCACCGGGGCGCAGCAAGCCCGGTAACTCACTCACCACGCGATGCTGAAGGCGCGAGGTTTGGGCGCGAGGCACCACCATGAGCCGGGCCGCGTCCCGCGGCTCAGCCGCGTGCGTCGCCAGCAACTCCTCCGGCAGGTCGTATTCAAGCTCACTGGTTTTCAGCAAAGGGGTTCTCTCGCCGCAGGCCACAACCCGCACTGATGCGCCCAGGCAACACACGTGCGCCACCAATGGACATCAGCCGTCATATTCCGCCGTGACCCAGCATCGCCACGGCCGCCGGTTTCCCCTCTACGGCCCTTATTATGCCCTGAATATTGGCCCCCACAACCCCATGCGAACCATGGCCCGCCAGTTGAACCGCCGAATGGCATGGACTGGTCGCCTTCTTCAAATATCTGTCACATAACGACTTATCGCCATGTCGAGCGGGTGTGCTCGATCGCCGCCCGGGAAGAAAACCGGCAGAAGTACCAGCACCCAAAACCGCATTCGAGCACCTATTTTTCGACCTACTTACAAAAAATCAACGCTCAGGATCGCTTTGATCGCTCGATCGGCGAACATCCCCAGTTCAGGGGGCCTGGTCCGGCTGACGCTAACCCAAACACGGAAGCCTCCCATACCGTCTCGGCGGCCACTCACAAGAACATCGATCCGGCTGCGAGCGAACCACCCCCGGCCGCCCCTATCGCCGCTCCCCCCGACCGCGCCATGGGCCCGACCGGCACCGGCTGGCACATCGACGTGATGGCCTGAGGCGGGCCCTGCCCCGCCCGCAACGCACTACCATTTCCGATGCTGCAACCTTGCCGCGTCGCGTGCGTGCGATACCTCAACACCGCGCCCCTCATCGAAGGCCTCGAAGTACTCGACACGGTCAAGCTACTTCCCAAGGTTCCCGCCGACATCGCCGGCGCGGTGCGTTCGGGAGATGCCGACATTGGTCTGGCCAGCGTGGTGGACGGAGCCACCCCCGGGCTCACGCTGCTGGGCGCTGGCATGATCGGCTGCGATGGCCCGACGCACACCGTGCGCATCTTTTCCAGCGTGCCGCCGGAACAGATCACCCGCCTGCACGCCGACGCCGACAGCCATACCTCGGTTGTTCTCGCTCGCGTGCTGCTGGCACGGCGCTTTGGCACCACCGTCTCCATCGTGCCCCACAAGGCCGGAGCGGACGACAGTCCGGAGGCGGTGCTGCTCATCGGCGACAAAGTCGTCACCAACCCGCCCGCCGCGGCTCGCTATCCGCACCAGCTCGACCTCGGCGACGCGTGGCACGCGTGGACCGGTCTGCCATTTGTGTACGCCGCGTGGATGTGCCGCGATGGTGAGGAGACTTCGCCCCGGATCACCACGGGTGCGGCCATCCTCGACCGGCAGCGCCGCCACAATGCCACTCGGCTGGAGTGGATCATTCAGAAGCGAGCCGCCGCGGCCCGCTGGCCGACCGACCTTGCCCGAACGTATCTGACTGAACTGCTGCGATACGACTTTGACGGCCGCGCCCGCGCGGGGCTGGATCGCTTCATCGCCGAAGCTCAGGCCCTCGGCGTTTTGTCCAGCGGCACACTGCGTTACGCGCCCGGGATAGCGCCACACGCCACGACGACGGCCACCCCGGCCGCGACCTGAAGCACGATGGACTGCACGCCCGGGATGAGCATCGCGAATCCCGAGATGGACGACCCAACCACCGTGGGGAATCCACAGTCGTCCTGAAACTCCACACGTTTCACCACGTCTCAGGATTTGCTGCGCTCATCCCGGGCGTGCATGAGCAACAGACCCGGTTCGACTCGCGGCTCGCACAGGCACTACCCTCCGCCCATGGCCATACTTGTCTCCGCTGCCACTCGCGTTATTTGTCAGGGCATCACCGGTGCCGCCGGCGCTAGTCACACCAAGGGGTGTTACCACTACGGCACCAAAATGGTCGGCGGGGTGACCCCCGGCAAGGGCGGCACCAAAGACGAAAACGGCTTGCCGATCTTCGACACCGTGGAAGGTGCCGTGAGGGCCACCGGGGCAGACGCCACCATGATCTTCGTACCCCCGCCGTTTGCGGGCGATGCGATTCTTGAAGCCGCGGCTGCCGGGATCGGGCTGATCTGCTGCATCACCGAAGGCGTGCCGGTGCAGGACATGATCCGGGTGCGGGCGGTCATCGACGAGATGAACGGCGGGGCCGAAACTCCGGCGGCGGGGCGGAAGGTACGGCTCGTGGGCCCCAACTGCCCGGGCGTCATCACCCCCGGCCCAAAGACCGGTGGCGGCACTGGGCCCGGCGACCCGTTCACCAACGCGGGCTGCAAGATCGGCATCATGCCCGGGTACATTCACACGCACATCAGTCAGGCCAAGCTGGGCAAGAGCGTGGGGATCGTGAGCCGCAGCGGCACGTTGACGTATGAAGCGGTGTGGCAGACCTCGGCGCGGGGGCTGGCCCAGAGCACGTGCGTGGGGATCGGTGGTGACCCGGTGCGCGGCTTCAACCACATCGACTGCATCGAGATGTTCGAGGCCGACAGCGGCACGGACGGGATTTTGATGATCGGCGAAATCGGCGGGGCCGACGAGATTATGGCCGCCGAGTACATCAAGAAGCACGTGAAGAAGCCCGTGGCGGCGTTCATCGCCGGACGCACCGCCCCCCCGGGCCGGCGCATGGGTCACGCGGGCGCGATCATCGGCGGGGCGGACGACACGGCGGACGCCAAGATCAAGGCGCTGCAGGCGGCGGGCGTGAGCGTGGCGATGAGCCCGGCGGACATGGCCGAAGCGATGATGAAGGCGATGAAGCTGGGCTGAACAGCCCGACGCGGGCCACTCGATGCCTTGATGCCGCGTGCCTGAATGCCCTCCTCTACGTCAAAGGCTTTTCAGGCTTCGAATCTGAACGATGTCGATCTCGCTCGATCGTCCCGGCGCGGGTAATGGCGTTTTTCCCGAACTTCGCCGCGATGGCGTCGGCCGCGGCGTCCACCTTTCCTGGCTTTGGGACACCCCCGAATAACTCCAGTTGGCCGGTCGTCGTGAGGTCGTGCAGGGCGATGCCGATCAGGCGCAGCGGGCCGGGGTGGAGCGAGAGCCAGGTGGCGAGCAGGGGTTCGGCGGCCTGCCACACCCGGGTGGTTTCGTCGGTCGGGTTTTCGAGCATCGCCGAGCGGCTGTAGGTCCGGAAGTCGGGGGTGCGGAGTTTCAGGGTTACGCCCCGGCACTTGAGGCCTGCCGCCCGCAGGCGGCGGGTGGTGTCTTCAACTTGGCCGAGCACCGTGGCCCGCAGCACCTCCGTTGCGGCCACGTCTTCCCCAAAGGTCCGCTCCTTGCCGATGCTCTTGGCTTCGTCGCGCTCGCGCACCGGGCGATCGTCTTGGCCCAGGCACTGGCGGCGCCAGCCGATCGCGTGCTCACCCATCTCGCGGATGACCTGGGCGTCGTCGCGGGCGTCGAGCCAGGCGCGGAGGTCGGCGACGGTGTGGAGGTTGCGGCGGGCGAGGGTGGCCGCGGCTTTGGGGCCGACGCCCATCAGCACCGTCACCGGCATGGGTGCCAGGCGGGCCGGTGCGTCGGCCTCGCGAAGTTCGCCCAGGCCGTCGGGCTTGTAGAGATCACTGGCAAGTTTGGCGAGGAACTTGTTGTCGGAGACGCCGACGGTGCAGTTGAGTTGCAGGTCGCGGCGCACCGCGAGCTTGATGGCCCCGCCGAGGGATAGGCCGCTGGCGTGGGCGTGCATGACGCCGGTCGCGTCGAGAAAGGCCTCGTCGATGGAGATGGCTTGAATGTCGGGAGTGAATGTGGTGAGAATCTCGCGGAGCTGATGCGAGATGGCGCTGTACACGTCCATGCGCCCGCGCACGAAGATGCCTTCTGGGCAAAGTCGCCGGGCCTGCATGGCTGGCATGGCGGACTTGACGCCGAACTTGCGGGCTTCATAGCTCGCGGCCATCACCACGCCCCGCGAGTGCTCGCCGCCCCAGCCGCCGCCGACGATCACCGGCTTGCCGCGAAGGGCCGGGTTGTCGCGCTGTTCTACTGAGGCGTAGAAAGCGTCCATGTCGACATGGAGGATGGTGCGCGGCATGTTTCGAGGGTTGGTGGTTGCTGCGAATCGGGCATCACTTAGACCCTCGCTTGCGCTTCGGGCTCGTAGGAACTACTCCGGCTGCCAGTTGTCGTAGCGGGTGAAGTCTTGGACGTCTTTGTCGCTGGGGGCGGCGGAGGTCCAGGCCGCGGCGTACATCGCGCTCAGCATGTCGGCCCCGTCGCTGAGGCGGGAGATGATGAAGGCCTTGCCGGGATCTTTTTTCAGGTCGCCGGATTTTTCCAGGTCGTAGAGGGGAACGAGTGCGTCGTGGCTGCGCTGAATGTGTTCGAGGAACTCATCCCACGGGTTGCTGGCGTCGGCCTGATCTTTGAACGGACACACAGCCCGCACATCGGCGATTGTGATGTTGTGGAGCTTGAGGACGCCCCCGTCGATCCATGAATGGAACTTCTTGTCGGTGGTATAGCCCTTGGGGTTTTCGCCCACCCAGCCGTGGTGGTGGATGGTGGTGTGCAGGGGCTGGGCGGCGTCGCCCACGTAGTGGGCGAGCACGCCCATGTTGAAGATGATGGCGGCTTTGGCGCCTTCGAGCTGGGCGCGGCGGCTTGGGTCGTTGAGCTTGTCGATGATGCGATAGGTCTTCATCGCGGACGCGACCTTGGAGTAGGTTTCCAGCGTGGCGTAAGGGAGTGTGCCGGGATACTCGCGTACGTGGTCGGGGTCCAGGGTGGGGTTGATGGGCGCGCCCTTGAAGCCGGGCTTGTCGCGGGCGATTTGCAGCTGGCGGACGAACTCGTGCCGCAGGGGCGGCAGGGTTTTGAGCGTCATGCCGAAGTCGTCGAGCTCCTCGAGGTCAATGTAGTGGTCGGGGTTGTTGAGGTGGTTGAGCTGGGCGATGCGGGTGCTGCGCCAGCGGTCGGGGGTGGTGGCGTTGTCGGCGATGGCGCCGGTCATGTCCTTGTCGTTGAGCCACGCGGGGGCGTCGGCGCCGAGGCGCTTGCCCATGCCCTCGAGGGCGAGGCGGGCGATGAGGCGATGGCCGTAGGAATCCCACGCGGCGGCGGGGGCGGCGGCCAGGGCAACGACAATGGCAGGGGCGACGAGGTATTGGAGTTTCATGCGAAGGAGAGGGTAGGTTGGTGGGGGAAACGAGCCACTGACCTTCTCACGCCCTGGTGAAAAGGTCAGTGGCGGAACACCGAAATATCTCGCCACGTGCCACTGACCTCGCAGCGAGGTCAGTGGCACGTGGGGCTTATTCCTCGCCCGGGTCGGTGTCGTCGTCGGCTGCGGGGGTGCCAGCCTTGATGGGTGCGGCCATCTTGAGGGCGAGCACTTTGGCGCGGATTTCCTTCATGAGCTCCTGATTGTCCTTCAGGAACTGCTTGGAGACTTCGCGTCCCTGGCCGATGCGGATTTCGCCGTAGCTGAACCACGCGCCGGATTTCTGGACGACTTCGCAGCCCACTGCCAGGTCGAGCAGGTCGCCGGCGATCGAAATGCCCTCGGTGTACATGATGTCGAACTCGGCATCGCGGAAGGGGGGGGCGATTTTGTTCTTGACGACGCGGGCCCGGGTGCGGCTGCCGACGGTGACGTCGCCCTCTTTGATCGCACCGGTGCGGCGGATGTCGATGCGCACGCTGGAGTAGAACTTCAGGGCGCGGCCGCCGGTGGTGGTCTCGGGGCTGCCGAACATCACGCCGATCTTCTCGCGGATCTGGTTGATGAAGATGACCGTGCAGTTGCTGCGGGCGATGACGCCGGTGAGCTTCCGCATGGCCTGTGACATGAGGCGGGCCTGCAGACCCATGGAGGCATCGCCCATTTCGCCTTCGATTTCGGCTCTGGGGACGAGGGCGGCCACCGAGTCGACCACGATGATGTCCACCGCGTTGGAGCGAACCAGCAGCTCGCAGATTTCCAGGGCCTGCTCGCCGGTGTCGGGCTGGCTCACCAGCAGGTTGTCGATGTTGACGCCGAGCTTGCGGGCCCAGGAGGGGTCGAGGGCGTGTTCGGCGTCGATGACGGCGGCGACGCCGCCTTCTTTCTGAGCGTTGGCGGCGATGGTGAGGGCGAGCGTCGTCTTGCCGCTGGATTCTGGGCCAAAGATCTCGACGATGCGCCCGCGGGGAATGCCGCGACCGCCGAGGGCGAGGTCGAGGGAGAGGGCGCCGGTGCTGATGCCTTGAATGGCGAGGTAGGCGTCCTCGTCCATCCGCATGATCGAGCCCTTGCCGAAGGTCTTCTCGATCTGCGCGACGGTCACCTCGAGGGCCTTGCGCTTGGACTTGTCGGCGGCTTCGTCCTTGGCCTTCTGCTCGGCGAGGGCGGCCTGCTGGGCTTTGGTCAGCGTGGGCGCGCCGTTCGCGGCCGGAGCGGCCGGGCCAGCGGCCTTGTCGTTCTTCATGTCAGTCTTCTCGGGCGCCTTCACTTCCACCGGGCGCTCGGGCTTCATGCCAGGCTTTGCCTCGTGCTTGGTGTCGCCGTTGGTCTCGGGAGTACGGGCGCGGTCCTTCATCTCAGTTTGAGCAGCCATCGCGGTCCTTTCTGTCGGGCAGCCGCCGCCGTAACGGAGGCTGGCACCGAGCTTCAACAGCGTGTGGGCCGGCTGAGCCGAAGTGGCCCAAACCCAACCATCCGGGGGCGACGCTGGGCGCGGGCCCGGACAGAGGTACTTTACCGAAGCCCGAACAGAGTTGTCAACGCTTGGCGTCTGTTCGGCTAGAACTTTTTTCTAACCTCTTGAAAACGCGATGCTTGCGAGATTCAAATTGTGGCAAAGGGTGCGATTAGGGTCCAATGCGAGCTCGAATAGACTCGATGGATGCGAGCCACTCGACAGAGTCACTCTCATCCCACAACTCTCGCAGTTCGGACTGCTCGCTCACGACTCGATCAAGGACCGCTCGTGCGAGCTTGATGAGTGAAGCAGAAGGCGTGAGCGGATGTCCGGCCACCCATCGGTCGACCGCTTCGGTGTACGAATCAGACTTGCCCGGATTGCCTTGGAGTCTTGCGAGCACCTCGCAAGCAGCGACCGCCTCACTAGCAATGTCGGCGTCCAGAAAATCATCCTCTGGATCACCCTTGGAGGCTGCTTCAAGAGCCTGCTGGATCACCGAGAGATCGTCGACTTTTTCGAGCTGCCATTCCCAATCGCACGCCGCGTCATTTTCGAACGGCCCGACTCCCCAAGCTCCCATGCTGCACTCCTTTTGATGGGTGGCGATACACCGAGCGATGATTCCCACCCGATGCACGCACGCCGGAATCTCAGTCATCATCGTCATCGCTCACCGGGTGTGTAAACACAAACGCCGCCCGCACCGGCGCGGGCATTTCCGAATCCTCCCCGCGCACCGAATGCCAGATGATGTCATTCAGCGCGATGTCGTCGGCACGATCCTCTTGGGAGAAGTCCATCTCCTCGCTCTCGTCCTGCCCCCACGCGCCCATCGCGTTGCGCGCGTGAATGTCCACCTGCGGCTCAATCACCTTGTAAGGCGTCAGATCCGGCGTGGCGGTGAAGCTGGCGTACAGCGGCAGCGCGGCCGCGTCGAACTGGCTCATGGGTTGCAGGCCCAGAATTAGCTCCATCGTGCGCAGGAAGCTGCTTGTCGAGTACAGCGACGAGTCCACCACGTGTCGCTTGGTGTACGGGCTGATGACCAGCGCGTTGGACCGGTGCGCATCGATATGGTCAGACCCGTTCTGGGCGTCGTCTTCAACAATAAACACCGCGCTGTCTTTCCAGAACTGGCTCTTGCCGAGCGCCTCGATGACCATGCCCACCGCAAGGTCGTTCTCGGCCACCATGGCGGTGGGTGTGAGGCTGCCGCGCCCGGTGCCGGCGGTGTGGTCGTTCGGCAGGCGCACAATCATGAACTGGGGCATTTCGCCGGCCTTTTCCCAGCCTGCGAGGTTCTCAATGAACCGCTCGGCACGCTTGACATCCGAGTAGCCGGTATCGAAACTCCGAAACTTCGGATCGATGTGACCTTCGAGGGCCTTCACCTTCGCGGTGCACGGGTCGTCGGGGGTCTTGCCGTTCTCCACCCATTCGCCCATGCTCATGTACGACACACCGGCCTCGGCGCAGCGGTCCCAGATGTAGCCGCCCGCGGGTACGGCGATGTCGTACGACCCTTCGGAGGGGTAGCGGATTTCCGCATTCTTGGGCTGGCGGCGATAGTTGATGGGCCAGGTCTTCTCCACGAAATCCGTCGCGTAGGCGGCCATCGTCCACTCGTGCCCGTCGGCGCTCACCTCGCTGTTCACATAGAAATTGTCCAGCAGCACAAACTCGCGGGCGAGGGCGTGCTGGTTGGGGGTGACGGCCTCGGGGAAGAGGCAGATCGACGCGTCGCCGTTGCCTTCCTTCATGTCGCCAAAGACCTGGTCGTAGGTGCGGTTTTCCTTGATGATGTAGATGCAGTGCTTGATCGGGCTGGGGCCCCCGACTTTGACGGGAATCGGGTTGTCGGTGTCGAAGGGCTGGGCGACGACCGCGGCGTTCTCGACCAGCGGGGCGCACTTGTAGGCGGTGCCTGTCAGTTGTTTAAGCGTCGACTCGTTGGGCATTTTGATGAACGACACGGCGCCCTGGTGAAGCGAGCCGATGTACTCACGCAAGTTCTTGGCGGCGAGCCCGGGCATGGGGCCGTGCCGATTCGTTCGCGGCGTCAGGCCTTTGCCGTCGGCGACGAGAATGTCACCCTTCGGGTCGAACCGCACCGAGGTGGGGTACCAGCCGACGGGAATGAACCCTTGCGGGCGGGCGTTGCCGGGGCTGGAGACGTCGATCACGGCGAGGTTGTTGTTCTGGCTGTTGGCGATGAGCAGCGTGTGGCCATCGGCAGAGAGGGCCAGGCTGCTGGGGGTGCTGCCGCTGGGAGCGTTGGGGTAGAGGGCGGTGTTGATGAGTTCACGCGGCTTGCCGCTTTGCGTGTCGAGGGCCGCCACGCTGTTGCTGTTGCTGCAGGCGACGTAGAGGGTCTCGCCGTCGGGCGAGAGGGCCATCTCGGTGGGGTGGGAGGGTGTGGGCCAAGTGCCCAGTAGCGCGTGCGAAGCAGCATCGAGCACCGCGATCGCCGAGCCCCCCCACAGCGAGACGTAGAGACGTTTCCCGTCGGGCGTCGGCAGCACGGCATAAGGAAACGAGTCTGCAGGCAAGTCAATGAACTTGCTTGCCTTCCCTTCCCCCCCTTGTGGCACAGGCGTCCCGCCTGTGCCTTCTCCATCGAGTCCGATTTCAGCCACCCGATGCCCCCAAGGCCCGCACGCGTACAGCGTCTTCCCATCCGGGCTCATGCTAAGCCCAGCCACCACAAATGACTGCTCGCGCGGGCACACCGTGATCTCGGCGTGGTCGCTCAGCAGTCCGTCGGCGTCGACCTTCCAGACGTGGATGAGGTCATACTCGCCGCCACTGGCGTAGAGGGTCCTGCCGTCTTTCGCATAGCTCAGGCCGTAGAAGGACTCGGGTACGGTGACCCGCGCGACCATGTCGCGCGACGCGAGGTCGACGATGATCACCTCGTGCGTGCCGTTGCCGCTGTGCAGCACTGCGGCGGTCTTGCCGTCGGGCCTGACGGCGATGTTGACGGGAAAGTCCCCCACCGTCACATGCCGCCCGGCGGGGCTGAGTGACCATTGGTCGTGGAGCGTGATGAGCCCATCGGGCTGAAGCCCGGGAAGGCGGGCGTGTTTGGAGGTTGCCATGGCGTCGGCGGCGTCGGGGGCGCGAGCGCCGTTGCTGGTGGCCGCCTCCATGCGGGCCGGACGCTTCACTTCCGGCTGGGCGGCCGGGGCGGCACTCTGCGCGAACGCGCCAAGGGCGAGAAGGGCGGCAAGAGCGAGGGAGTAACGCACGAGGGCGGCGACGGGCCGGTGGGACATGGTGGTGGTCTCGGGGCTTGGGTGGCACCGCTCTCCAGAGCGGTGTCTCTTCCGGCCCATTCCTGGGCTCCGCCGGGAGAGTACCTTGTGCGGTAGAGTGCGAGGCGGCGGGCGAGCCGCTTAAAACCATGAAATACGCCACACACGGCGGTAGGGGTATGATAGGTACACGCGGGCGATGCCGCCCCGACACGAACACAAGGAGCGAGCGATGGCCACGTACAACAAAGTCACCCTGCTGGGAAACATCACCCGCGATATCGAGCTCAAGTCCATCGCGGGCGGGCAGTCGGTCGCCAAGATCGGCCTGGCGCTCAATCGCAGCTTCACGACCTCCAGCGGCGAGAAGCGTGATGAGGTGACCTATGTCGATTGCGAAGCGTGGGGGAAGCAGGCCGAGGTGATGGCCAAGTACCTGTCCAAGGGCCGCCCCGTGCTGATTGAAGGACGCCTCAAGCTCGATATGTGGGAAGACAAGGAAGGCAAGAAGCAGTCCAAGCTCAAGGTGGTCGTCGAAGAGTTTGTGTTCGTCGACAGCAAGGGGGGCGGCGGGGGCGGCGGCCCTGGCGGCGGGGACGAAGGCGGGGCGTCGTCCGATGGTGGCGGCGGCCAAGGATGGTCCAAGCCCGCGCCGAAGGCGGCCCCGAGCCGCGGGGCCCCGGCCTCGGCGGAGCCGGCGGATGACATTCCGTTCTAACTGGTCGGCGTGTACAAGCCCGATGCGCGAGCGAGGGGCTGTCGAAACCGGTCAGTCTGTGTCGTTCCGTCGCACACGCCGATAGCGGGACTTATGACCGGCTGAAGTCGAGCAAGGACAAAAAAAAGGCGTCCCGCCGGGAGCGGCGGGATCGGCCTGATGGTGATGAGTTGAGCCGGGGCGGTTACGGGCACATGCCGCCGGCGACCACGTTGATGAGACTGTCGACGTCACCCTGGTCCGGATTTCCGTCGTGGTTGAAGTCGGGGTCGATGCTGGAGGGGTTGTCGCCCCCGGCGATGACGTTGATGAGGTAGTCGATGTCGCCTTGATCGGCGTTGCCGTCCTGGTTGACGTCGGGGTCGCAGGCGGGCGGGGCCAACGGGGACCAGAAGCCCGCGTAGAGGTCAAACTGAGCGGCGCCCGAGGCTTCGGCGACGGGCTGGCCGATGGTGGCGGACAGGGTGAACTGTCCGGCGCTGGTGGCGATGGTGCCGCCCCCGTTGATGGTGGCCCAGGTGATGCTGAGCTGGGCGTGGGCGTGGGCGGCTGCCCCGAGGGCTGCTCCGATCGCGAGTGTGGTGCAGAGTTTCATGTGCAGTGCTCCTGAATGTGGGTTGAGGTGGGCCCGCCATTGGTGGCGGGCGCGACAGGGTCATTCCCGAACGAGATCAAACTCCGCGTAGATCGCTTCGTGATCTGAAAGCAGCGTAGTGGTCAAGGTAAAATCGGAGAAGGACTCCGGGTCCCACCCAGCGCCGGAGATGGCGTTGGCCGCTCGCGGCGTGCGGACGTCGTAGCGCTTGGGGATGAGCCGCACATGCCCGTCGGCGCTGTAGCCGTAGAGGATGTAGTCGATGCGCGAGTTGCCGGAGCCCCCGAAGGCCTGGCGGATGACGTTGTTAGCGCAGGTGGTGCACTGGGTTCCATCGCTGTTGACGGTACGGTTGACGGCGACGTCTCCGGTGTGAGCGATGTTGCCCAGCGAGGAGAGCATGTTGCTGGTGTACTCGGCGCTGGAGTCGGAAGCGTTGAAGTCGCCCATCACGATGATGGGATGGGTGGGATTCAGGGCCCGATAGAGGTTGATGGAGACCGAAAGTTGACTGAACTGGCTGGCGCGGGTGCTGGCGTCGCCGGAGCTGTCGCCGCTCTGCGTGTGAGTGATGAAGACACCGATGGGGAAGTTGCCCTTGGTGACGGTCTGCTGC
>JBAZUW010000094.1:0-12855 GCA_041661205.1 Phycisphaerales bacterium | reverse complement strand
CGCTTCTACTGGAATTCCAACGCCGCCTTCCTCAAGACCCTTGGTGCAAGCAACCCCCCCTACGTCGGCACGCAGCGTAAGCAGCAGTACACCCAGAGCTGGATCTCCGAAGATCACCCCAACCACGTCAAGAACCTCAGCATCCTGCTCGGCAGCCCCACCGGCCCCGTCGGCATCACCAAGCCCTACGACCAGATTCTCCCCTCCACCCAGCGGGGCGATTACATCGTTCAATCCGCCGGCAAGAACTTCATCTACATGGGACTGGGCGAAAACACCAAGGGCTACGCCGCCAACAACATGCTCCTCTACGGCAGTGGCTTCAAAGACCCCAGTGGTGGTGCACGCACCGACGCCAACGGCAAGGCCACCTCGATCGACATCATGGCCCAGTCGGACGACATCTGGCAGGCCGGCAACTAAGACCGTCAGTTCATCGCTCGTCCATCCTCAGTTCGATTGTGGCACGGGCTTCCAGCCCGTGTCTTTCTTTTTGCCATCTCTGGCAACAGGCCAGCGGCCCCCGGGTGGCCCGGCGGCCACCGCCGGGTCTTCATCCAAACTTCCAACCGTGGTATAACACATCCCGCGTGAACCCCGATGTGTTATCTCGCCCATCCTCCACTCGCTCATGGGTCGCGGCCTCACGCCGCCGCGCCCTGGGCGCTCTCCTCTCCTTCTCCCTCGGCCTCGTGTACGCCCACGCCCTCAACACGCCCAGCGCGCTCTGGTGCTTCATCGCCGCCGTAGCCATCGCCACGCTCAGCGGCCTTTCCGCCTCTCGTTTCGCCGCCCCGATCCTCGCCGCCGCCCTCTTCGCCTTCGCCCTGGGGTGGTACGACCTGCGCGTCAACCAGCCCCGCCAAAGCCCCCTGTGGCACCAACTCACCACCGACCCGCCCGCCCTCCTCACCGTCGACGCCACCGTGCTCGACACCCCGCAGTTCATCCCTCGCCCCCACGACGGCCTCGCCCCATTTCGCATCCACGAGGCCCACAGCCGCTTCAGCATCCGCACATCCTCGGCGAGCACCGAAACCGGCCAACTCCCCTTCGCCGCCGACCTGTGGGTGCGCCTCAACGGCTCCACCCCGCTCACGCTCCGCGCGGGCGATCGAATCCACATCTCGGGGCGCTATCACCCGGTCGCGGGCCCCCGCAATCCCGGTGATCAAGACCCGCGCGACTACGCCGCCGAACAGGGCTTCCTCGGCACGTTGAGCATCGACTCACCCGGCGTCATCACCACCGACGACACGCCCGCATCGCTCACGACCCGCCTCTTCGGTGCGTACCGCGCGTCGCTCGACACCATCGCCGCCCGCGCCCGGGCCGTGCTCACCAAAGCCGCGGGCGACTCGGACCAGGCCCGCGCCTTGCTCCTGGGCCTCATCCTGGGCGACTTTGATCCCGCGCAGCAATCCATCCGTGACTCGTTCGCCCGCCAGGGCCTGGCCCACGTGCTCAGCATCTCCGGCCTGCATCTCTCCGTCATGGCCCTGGTGTTGCTCACGCTCCTGCGCCTCACCGGAGATCGCGGCTGGCTCGAGCCCGCCCTCGTCGCCCTCCTCGTGCTCGGCTACCTCGCCATCGTCCCTCCCAACTCTCCCGTGGTTCGTTCCGCCGTCATGATCCTCGCGCTGCTGGTGGCCGAAGCCGCCGGGCGACGCTACGACCGTCTCACCATCCTGCTCTGGATCGGCGTCGGGCTCCTCCTGTGGCGCCCGCTCGACGTCTTCGCCATCGGCTTCCAGCTCAGTCTGGGACTCACCGCCTGCCTCTTCTGGCTGGGCTCGCGCGCCTTGGCCCACCTCTTTGGCCGCCCGGTGCGGGGTGTCGTTCGCACTCAGCCCACGCTCCGCGCCCGACTCTCCGACACACTCAAGCTCGCCCTCACCTGCGGCTGTCTCTGCTGGTCCGCCTCCCTCCCCACCACTCTCTACGCCCTGGGCTACCTCAGCCCCTGGTCGCTGGCCGCCACCATTCTCGTGACGCCGCTCATCGTCGCCATGCTCTGGGTGGGCTATGTCGCGCTCTGGCTGGGCATGGTGTGGCCCACCCTGGCCGCACCCGCCGCCACCATCATCCAAACCCTCAGCTACGCCGCGATTCAAAGCGTCCGCGCCCTCGATTCTCTGCCGGGCGCGACGATCTACCTGCCGCCCCTCTCCGGCTGGTGGGCCGCGGCCTCCACCACGTGCGTGCTGCTGGCCTGGCGCGTCGCCCGGCCCCGCCGCGCCTGGTGGTGGTGCGTCGTGCTCCTGCCCCTGGCGTGGGCGGGTGCCGAGTGGACACTGCAAGCTTCCCCCTCACCCCTGACCATCAACACCTTCGACGTGGGCGACGGCTCGTGCCACCTCCTGCGCTCGGGGCCCGACGCCCTGCTGTGGGATAGCGGGGCCATCGGCGATGGCCGCCTGATGAACCCCACCGTGCGCGCGTGCCGGGCGGCCGGCGCGTGGCGCGTGCCGGTCGCGGTCATCACTCATCCAGACATCGATCACTTCGGGGCGATCCTCGACATCGCCCGCCCGCTGGGCATCCGCCGCGTGCTGGTTCCCCCCCGGTTCCTTTCGCAGGCTACCTCCGAGCCCCGCGGCGCCGCCGGGATCGCGGTGGCCGCCCTCACCGCCCGCGGCATCGACATCGCCCCCATCATCGCGGGCGACGAGCTTGCCCTGGGCTCCACCCATCTCAAGTTCATCTCGCCCCCGCCGGGCGCCCCCTGGACCAACGACAACGACCACTCGCTCATCGCCATCCTCACCGCCCCCACTTCACGTGGCAACGCCACGGTGCTGCTGACTGGCGACGCGCAGGATGCCGCGCTCGCCAACGCTGGCACGATGCTGCCCCCCGGCTTCCACCCCGACATTCTCGAGCTCCCCCACCACGGCTCGGCCCGCCCGGCGGCCATCTCCTTCGTCGCCGCCCTCCGCCCGGGCCTCATCATCCAGTCCACCGGCCTGCGCCGCGTGCGCGACCCCCGCTGGAGCGCCGTGCGCGAAGGCTCACTGTGGATGTGCACCGCCGAACGCGGCGCCATCTCCACCCAGATCACCCCCGGCGGCACGATCCTCACGCAAGGCTATCTCGACCCCGCCCCGCTGCGCCGCATGGTCACACCTACCACGACTCCGGCGGGGAGTTCGCCATTTTGATCAAGGCATCGCGCAGGCCCTTGTCACTGGTGGAGTTCTTCACCCGCTCGAACATCGCCCGCGCCGCGTCCACGCTCTGCGTCCGCGCCAAGGCCTTGCCCAGCCAACCAAGATCTCGCCACGCCTGGTCCGGGCGAAACGCTCTCTCCAGCAGCGCCAGCATCGCGCCCTCCGGTGCGCCCTTCAGCAGCGGCTCGGCGCTCAGCCACAACGCATCCCGCAGCACCGGGTCATGCTCCGCCTGCGCCCCGCCCTTGGCAAAGACCTTCCACACCAGGTCATTCCGTGAGGCGCGAAAGACCGGCAGCACCGCGTCACACGCCGCCCCGGTCGTCAGGTGCTGCGTCGCGTCCCCCAGCACCGCGTCGATCACCTTCTCGATGGCGTCATCGCGCCCCTGGAGCAGCAGAATCTGAATCGACGTCTCCAGCTCCCCCTTTGACAACGCATCCCGCAATCCGTTGTCGACCGCGACGCTGCCGTCGAGTTTCGGTGAATCCAGGCTCCGCCGCCCATTGGCCCCCAGCGTATAGAGCGGGTCCCCAAAGATCGCGATTTTCCACATCGGCCCGTTGTCCAGGCGCAGCGCCGCACCAAAGGGCCCGCCCGCCAGCAACCTCCCCGCGGCATTGGGCGTGGGCACAAACGCCCCCAGAAACGGCTCGTGCACCGAGCCGGCGTAGCAGAACACCCCACGCTCCAGCCAGCGCCCGCCCAGCCGATCCCGATTGCCGATGTTAGTGGCCGACCAGCTGTGCACCACCCCAGCCGCGGCCGGCACCACCAGCTCCGGCACATCCCCCGGCAACCCGCGCCCCGGATTCAACTCAAAGAAATCATCGTTACCTTTGGTGTTCACGAAGATCAGCCCGGCGTTCACCGGGCGCGCCGCCCGCGCCTGCCACGCCTCCGCATCATTTCTCGGGGCGGCCATCACCTCGCACGGCAGCTTCACCTCGCCGATCACCTTGGCCGCGGCTTTCCCGCTGAACGCGGTCCACGGCTGCGTCTCCGGGTACCCGTCAAAGACCCACGCCCCGTGGGGCTCCATGAAGATCCCGCACATCGCCATGTACGCCGCATGCGCGGGGGTGCCGAAGATCTGCCCCGCCCACGCCCATCGCTCCTTCGCCTCCAGGCCGCTCCCCAGTCGCCCGACGCGATCGGTCATCGCCAGAAACTCGCCGGGGCCTTTAAGCAGCCGGTTGGGCGCGCCGAGGCACAGCGTCACAGCGTCAAGATCATCCGCGATGTCGCGCCAGGTGTACCCGCTGCGGGCCGCCACCCCTTCAATCTCCCGGCACAACCCGTCCGCCTCTTCCAAAGCCGCGGCACGATCGATCCCGAGCTTCACGCCCGTGGTCATCAATATCTGCCCACGGGCCGCGGCCAGCGCCACCCCCGCCGTCCACGCCCCGTCGCCGGTCGACACCACCACAATCCCCGGCGGAGTGTGCTTCAGCTTCTTCCATGTTGCGATCAGGTTCTCGCTCGCGCCGCCTTTGTCCATCTCCGCATCCGGCACGCCCCAGGCCAACTCCACGGTGTCAAAGAGATCCTGCGCCGTGGCATCAAACCCCGGCTTGGCGCCCGGCACGCCCCAGCGCACCACCTGGTTCGCGGCATACCCCCGCACAAACCGCGCGATGTCCTCTCGCCCCGCCAGTGTGCCATCGTCAATGAGCACTGGAAACCGAACCCGGGGCGTCCACGCACGGATGGCGGCGAGGTACGACGCGCCGTCGCGCACGATCACCACCGTCGCCAAATCCGTCTGCTGCGTGCGCTCCTGGCGGATTCGCTGCCCCAGCACCAATGGCGGGGGTGGCCCCTGCCGCACCGGCGGAGGGGTGCTCACCTGAGTTCGCGGGCCGGCCGGTTGCCCGCTAGCCAGCCCCGCCCAACCCACCACCGCCGCAAGACCGAGCAAGGTGCGAGTTCGCATGGAAGTCACTGTAACGGGCGGCAGCGCGCCCCGGTTCGTGGCAATGACGTGGTTTGCGCGCCGTTTCGCGGTGATGTCACGATTTGGTCACTCGCAGACCATTCCGCCGCATCGAAGGGGTGTCGGGCAACGTACATTGATTGGTGATGGTGAAGACCCGTGGTTTGGTGGGTGTGCGGCATTCTCGGACGGCTGGCCCGCATTCCCGCGCTCACCCGGGCACAAACCCCGGCGGACCGATAGCGTTTCGCCGATTACTGTCTGAAGGTCGCCGAGCAGCCCCCCGATGGAGCACGGATGGAAGGGATGGGCGAAAACCCGCAGCAGACAGCCGCCCCTGTGAGCGGGGCGATTGCCAAATCCCTCGCGTCGCTTCGGGCCAAGGCCAAGCGCCGGCTGCTCATCACGCGGATGGGGGCGATTCTCGGCGTGTTGGTGCTCGCGGCCATCGCCGCCGGCCTTGCCGACTACGTACTTCGCCTCCCGATGGGTTTGCGGATCGTGCTGTGGCTTTCCGGCCTGGCCTTTGTGGTGGCCTCCGTGCGCAGCCGCGTGCTGCCCGTGCTGCGTTTCCGCCCCAGCCTCACCGAAATCGCGCTGCGCCTCGAACAATCGCCCATTGGCCGGCAAGCCGGCTTGCCCGGTGTGCTTGCCTCCGGGTTTGAGCTTTCACAGACTGAAGACGCCGGCCACGCCTCGGGCTCTTCCGCCGCACTTCGTGCCCGGGCCGCG
Source organism: Phycisphaerales bacterium (assembly GCA_041661205.1). Taxonomy (GTDB): domain Bacteria; phylum Planctomycetota; class Phycisphaerae; order Phycisphaerales; family UBA1924; genus RI-211. The sequence goes on along the minus strand of JBAZUW010000094.1, from coordinate 7,017 downwards.
GCCGAGGCGGCGGAGAAGTTCGCCACGCTTCCCGGGGCGGCGGCCGCATTGTCGCCCGCGCCGGTGCGGCGCACACTCGGCTGGTTGGCCGCGGCCGGCGTCCCGCTGATCCTGCTCCTGGTGCTCGCCCCCTCGTTCATGCGCATCGGCGTCGAGCGCGTGCTCACCCCCTGGACCAGCGCCGCCTGGCCCAAGCGAACCATGGTCCTGGCGGCGACTCCCCCCAAGGCCCACGCGCTGGGCACCGTCTACCCGCTGCGCGCCGTACTGGCCCGGGCCGCGGCCCCGCGCGGGCAGAGCGATGTCAAAGTTCACTACCGCGTCATCGTCGACGGGCAATCCGGACCCACCCGCGATTCTCTGCTCACCTCGCAAAATCGCGATGCCACGGTCGCTCAGGGTGGCTCGGGTGCGCCGGCGACCGGCGAGCTGTACGAACGACTGCTCGACCTCTCCAGTGTCGCCCCCGCCGGCATGTCGCCGGATCGGCGCGTGCAGCTCGAGTACTGGTTCGAAAGCCGCGATGACCAGACCGACCCGGAGCGTGTGCTCTTGGTCGAAGCGCCCTCGCTCGTGAACGCCAGCGCCACCGTGACGCCCCCTGGCTACGCCCTGCAAGCACTCGCCAGCGGGACGGACCTTGCCACCGGCACACTCGACCTGGGCGCCGGACGCGACGACCGGGCCGCCATCGGCCCGGTGCTCGCCGGCTCCAGCATCACGCTCGATCTCAAACTGAACAAGCCCCTGCCCACGCCCGCCGATGCCGCGGCCCTCTCCGCCTTTCTGCAGCGCACCTTCACGGGCATCGGCGATGCACCCCTGGCCGCCGAACCGACCTTCAACGCCACCGAGTGGAAGATTCCGCTGCTCGCCCCCAAGAGTCTGCGGCTGGCCCTGCACCTGACCGACGAATACGGCATCGCCGCCGCCGACGAAACCACGTTCAAAATCGACGTCGTCGACGACGCGCCCCCCGGAGTCGTGATCGTCGAACCGCCGTCTGACGAATCGGTGCTGCCCACGGCGATTTTCGAGGCCGCCGCGGAAGGGCGTGACGATGTCGCCATCGCCTGGACCAAGCTCTTCTCGCAGGTCGCACGCCCGCCGTCGGATTCCGTCGGCGCCCCCGCCGACCCGGTGGGCCAGCCCGAAGAACGCGTAAACGCCACACCGGGAGGCGAAGGGCACGCGGCTCTCACCAAGGTGCGCGCCGGCGACACCATCGACATTGCCGCACTCACGCTCAAACCGGGCGATGAGTTGTGGCTCTCCGGCGCGGCGGCCGACGTGTTTGCCGCCTCCGGTGGTCGCGAACCGGTGACGAGCGCCAAGCGGCGCATCCGCATCATCAGCGACAGCGAGTTCATCGAGCAGGTGCGGGCCGAGCTTTCCGGCGTGCGCGAGAGCGCCAAGCGACTGGCCGCGACGCAGGATGCGCTGGGCGAAAAACTCCCGCAGGCTCAGGCCGAACCCACGCTGGCGCAGGAGCAGTCGCGGGCGCAGGCGGGGGTGCAGGAGCGAATCGCCCCGATGCGCGACACCATCAAGAGGCTCCAGTCGCGGGTGGATCGCAATCGTCTTGGTGATGCGGGCATCGAGGGCGTGCTGGCGGATTCCAAAACCATTCTCGAAGCCGCGGCCAGCCACAGCGACGAAGCCCAGAAAGCCCTGGACACCCTCGGCGACCCCAACGCCCCCGCGCCGGCCCGCGAGCAGGCGGGCGCCAACGCCAAGCGCGAGCAGCAGGGCGCCCAAGAAGAACTCACCAACCTCGCCAACCTGCTCGACCGGGGGCAGGACACCTGGGCCGTGAAGCGGGCGCTGGAAAAGTTGCTCATCGAGCAGAAGCAGCTTGCCAGCCAGACCAAAGCCGCCCAGGGTGAGTCGGACGGGGCCAAGCCCGAATCGCTCTCGCCAGCGCAGCGTGCCGAGCTGGCCGACCTGGCGAAGCGCCAGCGCGACGCGGCGCGCCGTGCCGATGCGATCATCGATGCGCTCACCTCGCGGGCCCAGGCCGTGAGCCAGGCCGACAAGGCGCAGGCGGAGGCCATGAAGAACGCGGCGAAAGTCGCCCGCCAGCAGGAGCTCTCGCAAAATCAGAGCAAAGCCGCCCAGAAGATCGACCAGAACCAGACCAGCCAGGCCTCCAAGCTGCAGGATCAGGCCGCCAAGACGATCGAAGACCTGCTCAACGAGCTGGACAAGGGCGATCAGAAGCGCGACGAGCAACTCAAGCGCGATCTGGCGGACATTCGCGAATCGATCGAGCGGCTCATTGCCTCGCAGCAGACCGAGCTGGACGCGCTGGGCAACACCGTGGCCCACGGGGGTGACGTGAAGGCCGACAAGCTGGACAGCAAGATGCTGGTGCTGAACCAGAACACGCTGTCGGTGGCCGCCGACGCGCGGGACAAGGTTAAAGGGGGCGAAAAGCTCATTTCGTTCCTCTCCAGCGCCAGCGACGCACAAGGGGCGGCGATCATCGCGCTGCGGGCCGCGCCCGCGGACACGCCTGAAGCCGATGGCAGCGAACGCACCAGCCTCTCGCGCCTCCGGGCGGCCTTGGCCGAGGCCGAACGCCTCGAAAAGGAAGCCGACGACCGCGACAGCGCCCGCCAGCGCGCCGAACTGCGCAAAGCCTACATCGAAGCCCTCGAACTGCAGGCGGCCATCCAGGGCGATGCGGTCCCACTGCTTGGGCGAGAGCTCACGCGGCGTGAGAAGATCGCCAGCCGGGGCCTGGGCGAGCGCGAGCAGGCACTCCGGGCGACGCTGAGCGAGCTGCGCTCCAAAACCCAGGAGCTGGAAGACGCCAAGGTCTTTGCGTTCGCGCACCGCCGCCTTGACGAAGCGATGGCCCGCGCGGGCGACACGCTGGGCCAGGGTGCACCGACCGATGGCACGAAGCGCGACCTTGCGACCTCGGTGCGCATGCTGCAAAGCCTGGTGCTGGCGTTGTCGCAGGATAAGCCCAAAGACGAGTTCCGCGAGGATGATGGTGGCGGCGGGGGCGGCGGCAGTGGCCCGGGGGGCAAGCCCCCGCTGATTCCGCCGCTGGCGGAGCTCAAGCTGCTCCGCGCCATGCAGGCCGAAGCCGGGGAGCTCACCCGCAGCGCCGAGACCACGCCCGACGACCTGAAAGCCGCGGCTGACCTTCAGGGTCAGATCACGCAGGAAGCACAGGCGCTGCTCGAACGCCTGAAGGGCCCGCCCGAGGAAGCGCCCGGGGCCAAAGAAGCGCCCGACGACGCGCCCCAGGACTCGAAGCCGGACGCGAACAAGGGCGACGGCGGCGCGGTACAAGGTGGTGGCGGCGGCACACCCGACGAACCCAACGCCCCCAAGGAGCCCACACCGTGACCTGCGGCACCATCACCACCCATGCCAAGCTCTTGCTGGTGATGGCGGCGTGCGCCCTGGGTGTCGCGCGGGCGAGCGCTCAGACTGGTGCCACCCCTCCTGAGCCAACCAAGCCCGCGAGCGCCGCCCCGGCGCAGCCGGACCCGACGCTCGACGAACTGCTGGGGCTTTCGCGCGACCCGGCCAGGCCCGATGCCGGGGATGCCGGTCGCGCCGAACTTGATCGCAAGCTCAACACGACGCCCGAAGACCCGGACCCCTTCGCGCAGGCGGTCGGGCTGATGCACCAGACGACGGACCGGCTGGCCGCGGCCAGTGATCCGGGCGCGCAGACTCAGCGCTTGCAGACCCAGGTGCTGGAAAAGCTCGACCGGCTGATCGCCGAAGCCCAGAAGAACAAGAACAGCAAGAACAAGAGCAAGTCAAAGCCCAAGCCCAATGAAGGGGACAGCAAACCCCAGTCCAAGCAAGGCAGCCAGGCCACGCCCGCCCCGAGCAACCAGGCGGGCGACCCGAGCGTGCCCCGGCAGGATGGGGAGCTGAGGCCCCCGCCCCCGTCGGCCGCGGCCAGCTGGGGTGAGCTACCCCAGCGCGAGCGCGATCTCTTGACCCAGGGCCTGAGCGACAAGTTCAGCTCGGTGTATCGCCAACTGACGGAGCAGTACTACAAGCGCCTCGCCGAGCAGCCCGCCGGGGGCCCGCGATGAATCCGATTTTTCTCGCGGCCCAGGTCGCGTCGCTGTGGATGAGCACCCCGCCACCGGAGGTGCTGGCGCTGAGCATGGTGGCGCTCACGCAGCAGGATGGGATGGCGCAGCCCGAGGACCCCGGCCAGCCGCAAACGCCTCCGGACCTGACACCCCCGGCCACGCCGGTGGCGACCGAGCCCGACCCGCCCGCGGGGCACCAGACCGCCTCGAACGCGCCAGCGCAGGACGAGATGACGCCGGAGCTGGATGCGAGCGTCACGCGCGGGCTGGCGGCGCTGGCTCGCTTGCAGAATGTGGATGGCTCGTGGGGCGAATCCAACTATGGCCGCACGGTGGCGGTGACGTCGCTGGCATGCCTGGCCCTCATGGCCGACGGCAACGTGCCGGGGCGCGGCGCGTACGCCGACAATGTGTCCAAGGGGTTGGCCTACATCCTGGCGAATAGCAACGAGACCGGGCTCATCGCCACCGCCAGCGCTAACAGCCCCATGTACGGGCACGGCTTTGCCACGCTTTTTCTCGGCGAGGTCTACGGCATGACCCAGGGCGGAAGTGACACACAGCTGGCCGACCAGGTGCACGCGTCGCTGGTTCGCGGCGTGCGCCTCATCGAGAGCACGCAGAACGACGAGGGGGGCTGGCGTTACAACCCCGCGCCGCAGGACGCGGACGTGTCGGTCACCATCTGCCAGATCATGGCGCTCAGGTCGGCGCGCAACGCGGGGCTGGACATCCCCAAGAGCACCATCGATCGCGCCGTGGCGTATGTGCGCGGGTGTCAGAACCCCGACGGGGGGTTCCGATATCAATCGATGGCGGGGCCGAGCGCGTGGCCGAGGTCGGCGGCGGGGATCGCGAGCTTGCAGTACGCGGGCATTTATCAGGACCGGGCGATCACCAGCGGGCTGGGTTATCTGTTTGTGAACGCGATGCCGGGCCAGGCCAACGGGCAGCCGGTGCATTACTTTTATGGCCAGTATTACGCGGTGCAGGCGTGCTTTTTGGCTGGAGGCGACACCTGGGGGCGATGGTGGCCGGCCATCCGGCGCGAGCTGATGGGGGCCCAGCTGCCCGATGGACGCTGGGCGGACCAGAGCGCGGGAGATGATTACGGGACGGCGATGGCACTCATTGTGCTGCAAATGCCCAAGCGATATCTGCCGATCTTCCAGAAATGAAACGCATGATCCGCAGCGCGTGTGTGATGATGGCGGCACTGGCCGGGGTGGCCGCCGCGGCGCCGCACGCCCGTGCGGATTTGCTCCGAATCGACGATGACTCCATCCCGCGCGTGCTGCTGGATTCCAAGCTCAACGCCTCGCTGGTGCGGCTCGTGTCCATCTCGCAGGACTCGGTCACGGTGCGCAGCGACACCGGCAAGCCGACGACCTATCCGCGGGGTAGCGTGCTCGCCATTCTCCCCGTGGTCGAGGGGGTGACACACGAGGTGGTTCAGGAAGCGACCGAACGCGATCTGGCGGCCCCCCTGGGAAGGCTCGAACTGGTCACCGGCGAACTGCTGCCCGGTCAAATCTCTACGCAGCCCGCCACGGGTGAAAAACTCGCGTGGGAGAGCCATGTGTGGGGGCGCCTGGAAGTGCCCTTGGAGCGGGCGGCCTTCGTGCTGCTGCAGCCCCAAAGCCCGTACGCCTCGCGACGGCCCACCGGCTCGGCGGATGCAGCCGTGCTGGCCAACGGCGACACCGTCGAGGGGTTCGTGGCCGCGCTGGGTGAATCGCTGAAGTTGGAAAGGGATCACGCACAGAGCACCCTGCCGGTGGGGCGCGTGGTGAGCGTGGCGTTTGCCAACCCGCCCGTGCCGGCCCTGGGTGAATGGTGCTGGCTGCACGATGGTTCGGCGGTAGCGATCGCGAATCTGGAAGTGTCGACCAACGGCGAGATGCGGCTCGCCGGGGTCGCGAAGGGCAACACGGCGGCCCTGCGAGCAGGCGAACTTCGCGCGATCGTGTTTGACTCCGGGCGATTGGTGCCGCTGAGCCGCCTGCCCCTGAGTGTTGGTGATGCGAATCCCGCCCGGGTGTGGACGCAGCCCCCGGTGGTGGGTGATTGGCGCGAGGCCCCGGCGTTCGCGGCGGACATCACGCTGCCCGGGCCGATGACGGTGCGGTTTGCCCTTCCCAAGGGGGCCGTGCGGGTGGGGGGCGAAGCGCAGCTCCCCGCCAACTGCCGCGTGTGGGGGGACTGCGAACTGCTGGTGGGGCGAGCCGGGGGCACGACAACGAGAATCCGCCTGAACAGCGAAACCCCGGAAGCCAACTTCAGCGTGGATGTGTCGGGGCTGGATGGCGGGGAGATCGAAATCTCCATCGACCCCGGCCCCAGCGGGCCGGTGCAGGACCGCGTGATCTTGCGGCGGGCGATGGTGATGCTGGGGAAGTGAGGCGCGACTACTTGGGGTTGTTGATCCAGCCCCAGGGGCGCGTCGCGCCGCCATCGAGCTGGTGCCACACGCGGTCCGCCGGATTGGTCTGCACGTACAAGTCGTTGGTTTCCAAATCCCCATCCTGAAGCATTTCGGAAGGCCCGGAGGGTGCCCGCCACAGACGCGCAACACCATCTAGACACCAGACGTGCCCGCCCCGGCTATGACGGATGGTGACCTGATCGCTGTACGACCACAGGCCGTCGCGGAAGCTGTCGTTGTACCACCAGGTGCTCTCTTCGACGTAGATCGGCAGGCTGGTGAGCGGGGTGAGCTGCGTGGCGGCGGCCGCACTGAAGATGGTGGCGGCCGGGGTGGTGGTCGGCTGGATGTACGCGACCCGAGTCTGGGAGGTGAGGCGCAGGCCGGCGTCGATCTTGACCATGGTGTAGTCAAAGTCGAGATCGGTGAAGGAGCCGAAGATGTTCTGGTGGAGGTTGGTGTTGTGAGCGGCGCGGCGGCGATTGGCGGGGCACTCACCGATGCTGTCGGCATTCTGCA
>JBAZUW010000093.1:0-13108 GCA_041661205.1 Phycisphaerales bacterium | reverse complement strand
TTTTGGGGACGGGTTTCGATACCGTGCCGCCGGTTCGGGGTTCGCTCGATGTCTCCCGGTAGATCGAGATTTCTGCGTTTGGTGGGGTTTCAGCTTCTCAACACGGGTTCGGTCATCCATGAAGGAGGACCAGGGTGTCAGTGATTTTTCCGAAGTGGATGACCATTCTTCCCACCGCCGGCGCCATCGGCGGGCTCGCGCTCGCCTGCACCGTGATCGGCGGCTTCTGGTACTACGCCACGCCCAAGTTCTGGCGCGTCGGCTACATGCCCAAGCAGCCCGGGGGCGGCTTTAATCACCAGATTCACGCCGGCAAGCTCGGCATGGACTGCCGCTACTGCCATAGCCACATCGAAGAAAGCGCCGAAGCCAACATCCCAAACGTGGCGACCTGCTACGGCTGCCACCAGGCCGGCTCTTTGCTGCTCTACGACACCTCCGAGTCGCACAAGACCAAGACCGAGTTCATCCGCGAAGCCTACAGCAAGGACGCCTCCATCGAATGGCGCCGCATCCACAAGGTGCCGGATTACGTCCGCAACTTCCCCCACAACGTCCACCTCCACGCCGGCGTGAGCTGCTACAGCTGCCACGGCCGCATCGACACCATGCCCGTCGTCTACGAGCACGAGCCCCTCTCGATGAGCTGGTGCCTCAACTGCCATCGCAGCGACGACAAAGCCCTTGTGCCCACCGACAAGGTCACCAACCTCGCGTGGGTCGAAACACAGCTCAAGGACCGTGCCAACGGGCAGGCCGCCGCCCTGAATGAAGGCAAGCGCCTCGTCGACACCCTCAAGGCCGCCCCGCCTGAAAACTGCGGCGCGTGCCACTACTAGCAGACCTTGTGAGAGCTTTTCAGTAGCCCGACCGTAAGGGAGGGCCTCGTGAGGGAACGCATCAGGAACACCGCTCTGGAGAGCGGTGCCACCAAAGAGCAAGCACACATCATGAGCAACCTCGATCAATGCCCCAGCACCGTTCATGGCGAAAAGCAGCAGCCCAGCAAAGCCGAGCTGGCCGGGATCAGCCGCGTGGCGGGCACGGTGAACGGGCGCCAGGTTTGGCGCAGCGCTGAAGACCTGGCCGACACCAGCGACTTCCGCGACTGGATGGAAAAGGAGTTCCCCGCCGGCGCCAGCGAGCTCTCACGGGCCGAGGGTGAGGACGCCGAAACGGCCGGGGGCGAAACCCGCCGCACGTTCCTCAAGATCATGGGCGCTTCCCTCGCGCTGGCCGGGGCCGCCACCGTCCCCGGCTGCCGCCGCCCGGATCACAAGATCCTCGCCTACTCCAAGGAAGTGCCGGAAGAGATCATTCCCGGCAAGCCCCTCTTCTACGCCACCAGCATGCCCCGCCCCGATGGTGGCGCTGAGGGTCTGCTGGTCGAGACGCACGAAGGCCGCCCGACCAAGATCGAAGGCAACCCCCTCCACCCGACCAACCGTGGCAAGTGCTCCACCTGGGCCCTGGCCAGCATCATGGCCCTTTACGACCCGGATCGCCTGAACAGCCCGATCTTCAAGAACCCCGCGCGCGGCAAGCTCCTCGCCACCTGGGATGACTTTCGCGCCTGGGCTTCCGATCATTTCGCCCCCTACCAGAACGGCGGCCAGGGCCTCGCCTTCGTCGTGGGCAAGGTCGCCAGCCCCACGCGCCGCGCCCTCGCCGCCAAGCTCAAAGCCAAGTACCCCAAAGCCATCTGGGTCGATTACAGCCCCGCCGACAGCAGGGGCAGCATCGACGGCACCCGCGCCGCGTTCGACGCCCCGATGCGCGAAGTGCTGAACATCTCCAAGGCCAACACCAAGGTCATCGTCTCCCTCGATCGCGATTTCCTCTACCACGAGCCCGCCGAACTCGAGAACTCCCGCAACTTCGCCAAGAGCCGCGAGGTCATCACCACCTCCGACGACATGACCCGCCTCTACATGGTCGAGAGCGCCTTCAGCATCACCGGCGGCCAGGCCGACCACCGCCTCGCCATGGCCCCCTCACGCATCTCCGCCTTCGCCGTCGAACTCGCCAAGTTCCTCCTCCCCAAGCTCGGCGACGCCAAGGGTGCGGCTCTCTCCAATGCCGTCGCCGCCGTCGCCGTGCCCGCTGGCGACGACATGGGCCCGAGCGCGAAGCGCTACCTCGAAGAGTGCGCGAAAGACCTCCTCGACGCCCCCAACCGCGGCAAGACCCTGCTCCTCGCCGGCCCCACCCAGCCCCCCGCGGTTCACGCCCTCGTCGCCGCCATCAACCACGCCCTGGGCAACATCGGCAACTCCATCAGCTACGTCCCCCTGACCGACGACGAAGCCGCCGACTCGCGCGGCAACATCGCATCCCTCACCTCCAAGCTCGCCAGCGGCGAAGTCAGCACGCTGGTGTGCATCGGCGCCAACCCCGCCTACGACGCCCCCGGCTTCGCCGCCGCCATGGACAAGGCCCAAAGCATCACGCTGTCGGTCGAAGCCACCGAAACCGCCGCGAACAGCACCTGGGCCCTCAATGGCGCGAGCTATTTGGAGAGCTGGGGCGACACCATCGCCAGCGATGGCACCATCTCCCCGGTGCAGCCGATGATCGCGCCTCTCTACGAGCCCGCGATGAGCGACATCGAGTTCATGTTCCTCCTCGCCGGGGCGGACATGAGCGCCAAGGTCGATGGCTACCAAATCGTTCGCGATGCCTGGAAGGGCGTCCTCAAGAGCGACGGCCCCGCCTTCGAGCAGACCTGGCGCCGCGCGCTGCACGACGGGCTCGTCCCCGGCACCGCCAAGCCCGCCCTCAAGCCGGATGTGGACTACGCCAAAGTCGCCGCGGCCGTCGGCGGGCTCAAGCTCGCCCCCGCCCCCTCGACCACCGCGCTGGACCTCTCCATCACCATCGGCCACCCGCACGACGGGCGCTACGCCAACATCAGTTGGCTGCAAGAGCTCCCCGAGGTCGGCACCCGCACGGTGTGGGACAACCCGGTGCTCATGAGCCCGCGCACCGCCGAGGCCCTCGATGTCCTCCCCGCTGGCTTCACTCGCAACGACGACATGGGGCGCATCTACACCACCCCCAAGTACCCCACCGCCCGGATGATCGAGGTGAAGGTCGGCGGCAAGACCGTCAAAGCCGCGGCCTGGATCATGCCCGGCATGCCCGACCACACGCTGCTGTGCACGCTCGGCTACGGGCGCGAAAACGCCGGCCGCGTGGGCGACGGCGTCGGGTTTAACTTCTACCCCCTGCTGCCCACCGACACTCGGGCCGCCACCGGCGCGACAATCACCCGCCTCAGCGACACCATGATGATCGCCAGCACCCAGAACCACTGGAGCATGGCGGGGCGCACCAGCATCGTCCGCGCGGTGGACCTCCCGGCGTGGAAGAAGCACGGCGACGCGCTGCAGGAAGTCGTCGACACCTTCTATCACAACGAAGACAAAGTCTCCAAGCTCAAGTTCGGCGAGCGCCTGGGCGAGCTCAAGCACAACCCCCCCGGCATCTCCATCTACGCCAACCCCTTCAACCGCGGCAAAGCCAACCCCGATCCCAAAGACATCAAGCCCGGCAACCCGAACGGCCCCGCCTACCAGCGCAACACCCCGCCCCAGTACACCGTCGGCCCGCAGTGGGCCATGACCATCGATCAGAACGCCTGCACCGGCTGCGGGGCCTGCACCATCGCCTGCCAGGCGGAAAACAACATTCCCGTGGTCGGCAAGAAGGAAGTCGCCAAAGGCCGCGAGATGACGTGGATCCGCGTCGATCGCTACTTCACCGGCGACATGGACGGCCCCGACCAGATGCTCCACCAGCCCGTGGCCTGCGTGCACTGCGAAAACGCCCCGTGCGAAACCGTGTGCCCCGTCAACGCCACCATCCACGGCCCCGAAGGCATCAACTACATGACCTACAACCGCTGCATCGGCACGCGGTACTGTGCCAACAACTGCCCGTACAAGGTCCGCCGTTTCAACTTCTTTGATTACGGCGTCACCAAGTTCAACGGCGATTACCTTGGCAAGGATTTCCTCGACAACGCCGGCGAAGTTCAGCCCGGCGCCGAGGGGATCACCGGCAGCGGGGCCTTCAACAAGATCAACCCCAACCTGATTCCCCCCCGCCTCCGCGACAAGCTCGACGAAATCAGCCGCATGCAGAAGAACCCGGACGTCACCGTCCGCAGCCGCGGCGTCATGGAAAAGTGCAGCTACTGCATCCAGCGCATCAACTCCGCCAAGATCGAAACCAAGCTGCAAGCCCTCGACGGCATCCCCGAGGGCTTCTTCCAGAGCGCCTGCCAGCAGGCCTGCCCCAGCGACGCCATCATCTTCGGCGACATGCTCCTCGATGGCTCGCGCGTCAAGGCCAGCAAGGCCCACGCCCGCAGCTACCAGCTGCTCGGCTATCTCGATACCCGCCCTCGCACCAGTCACATGGTGCGAGTCATGAACCCCAACCCCGCCCTCTGCGACGCCGCTCGCAAAGAAAGCTGGGAGAACCCCTTCGAGCACGAAGCGGGCGAGCACGAGGGTGAAGGCCACGAAGGCGGCGATCACGGCACCGAGCATCCGGGTGAGCCCGGCAAGCATTCTTTCATTGATCCCCGGCACTTTGTTGACCCCAGAAGCAAGGCGGCCGATCGCGGCTACGCCCTCAGCCTCAAGGTTCTTGGCGGGAGCCACGCATGACCACCTATCCGCAGCCCGATGATGTCACCGCGCGCCGCCTGGCGGGCCTGGCCCCCGCAGCCGCCGGCGGCAACGACCCGGACCCCAAAACCGGCGACGGCACCCTCATCGATACCCCCGGCGTTCGCGCACCTTTGGTGCTCAACAACCGGTCCTTCGGTGAAGTCACCAACATCATCTGCGGCTACACCGAAAACAAGGTCCCGCGCTGGTGGTACCCCGCCGCCGGCATCACCGCGGGCCTCGCCGGCATGATGACCGTCTTCATCCTCTACCTCGTCATCACCGGCATCGGCACCTGGGGTCTCAACAACCAGGTCGACTGGGCCTGGGACATCACCAACTTCGTCTTCTGGATCGGTATTGGCCACGCTGGCACGCTCATCTCCGCGATTCTGTGCCTCCTCAAGCAGAAGTGGCGTACCGCCGTCAACCGCTCGGCCGAGGCCATGACCATCTTCGCGGTCATCTGTGCCGCCACCTTCCCGGGCATCCACATCGGCCGCCAGTGGATGGCGTGGTTCCTCTTCCCGATTCCCAACTCCAACAACATCTGGCCCAACTTCCGCTCGCCCCTCTTGTGGGACGTCTTCGCGGTCTCCACCTACGGCACGGTTTCGCTCCTCTTCTGGTTCATGGGCATGGTGCCCGACCTCGCCTCGCTCCGCGACCGTGCCGATCGCCGCCTGCGCCAGAACCCCGAGGGCAGCCCGCTGCTGATCCCCTTCCTCCCCTTCCGGGTCGATCAACTCCGCGTCTACATCTATGGCTTCCTCAGCCTGGGCTGGCGCTTCAGCAGCCGCCACTGGCACCGGTACGAAGCGGCCTACCTTATCCTGGCGGGCATCTCCACCCCCCTGGTGCTCAGCGTGCACAGCATCGTGTCCTTCGACTTCGCCACCAGCGTCCTGCCCGGCTGGCACACCACCATCTTCCCGCCCTACTTCGTCGCCGGCGCCATCTTCGGCGGCTTCGCCATGGTGCTCCTGCTGCTCATCCCCGCCCGCGAGCTCTACCCCAACATGAAGGACTTGGTCACCCTCCGCCACCTGGAGAACATGGCCAAGATCATCCTCCTCACCGGCTCCATGGTCGGCTTTGCCTACTCCATGGAGTTCTTCATCGCCTGGTACGGCGGCAACTCATTCGAGCTCTACGCCTTCAAGAACCGTGCCTTCGGCCCCTACTGGTGGGCCTACTGGACCATGATCTCCTGCAACGTGCTCAGCCCTCAGCTCTTCTGGAACAAGAAACTCCGCACCACCCCCGCCGTCATCTTCTTCGTCTCCACCCTGGTGACGATCGGCATGTGGTTCGAGCGCTTCGTCATCATCGTCACCAGCCTCCACCGCGCCTTCCTGCCCGGTGAGTGGGGAATGTTCCACCCCACCCTGGTCGACATCTGCATCTTCGTCGGGTCGCTGGGCGTCTTTTTCCACCTCTTCCTCCTCTTCATGCGGTTCATCCCCATGTTCGCGATGGCCGAGCTCAAGGCCGTCATGCCCCAGGCCAGCCCCCACGCGCACGACGATCACCACGACGCAGCCCACGACCCCGCCCACGCCGGGTCTCACAGCGGAGGAGCCCACTAAATGGCCCCCAGCAATCGCATCTACGTCACCGAGGCCAACGAGCCGATCTACGGCATCCTGGCCGAGTTCTCCACGCCCGCGGCCATCTTCCACGCCGCCGAAACCGTGCGCGACGCCGGCTACAGCAAGTGGGACACCTTCACCCCCTTCCCCATCCACGGCATGGAAGAAGGCATGGGCATCAAACGCACCAAGCTCCCCTTCCTCGTCGCCGCGGGCGGCTTCACCGGCGTCGGCCTCGCCTACCTCATGCAGTGGTGGATGTCGGCGGTCGACTACCAGATGGTCGTGCAGGGCAAGCCCTATCACAGCTGGCAGGCCTTCGTGCCTATTACGTTCGAGCTTGGCATCCTCTTCAGCGCCTTCACCGCCATCATCGCCATGCTGGCGCTCAACGGCCTGCCCCGCTGGCACCACCCCCTCTTCAAGAAGGAACGCTTCCTCAGCAGCAGCGACAACAAGTTCTTCGTGTGCATCGAGGCCGCCGACGCCAAGTTCGACCCCGATCGCACCCGCACCCTCCTCGAAAAGGCCGGCGCGACGAGCATCGAACTGGTTGAGGAATAAGCAGGCAAAAGGCACCAGGCATTGGCATTAGGGACACGCGGAAAGCAACCATGACTATGACACACATCACTCGAACGCTTCTGGTCGTCGGCCTCGGGGTCGGCGTGTCCGGCGTTGTCTCCGGGTGCCGGGGCGATCGCGAAGACGCGCCCCCCCATCAGTTCTTCCCGGACATGGACGACGCCCCGAAGTGGAAGCCCCAGTCCCAGTCCGAGTTCTTCTCCGACGCCCGAACCATGCGCAAGCCCGTCGTCGGCACCGTCGCCTTCGGCTCCGCCAGCTTCGTCCCCTCCGAACCCTGGGCCGAACACTGGAAGGAAAAACGCATCGACCTCCTCAAGGGCGATCAGCAGTTCTACGAAGGCATCAGCGGCTTCGACAAGGACGGCAAGCCCGTCTTCCTCGCCCGCATCCCCAGCACCGTCGTCGTCGATGCCGCCCTCCTCAAGCGCGGCGAAGAACGCTTCAACATCTACTGCACCGCCTGCCACGGCTACCTCGGCGACGCCAAGGGCACCGTCTCCGCCCTCTACAACCCCTCCCCCGCCAACTTCTACGACCCCACCTTCTACGACCCCAAAAACGTCCGCTCCCAGGACGGCTGGATCTTCCACACCATTCGCTGGGGCAAGCCCGGTGGCGGCAGCGACGGCAAGATGAACATGCCCGCCTACGGCCACGCCGTCAACGAGCGTGACGCCTGGGCCATCGTGGCCTACGTCCGCGCCCTCGAGGCCTCCCGCGAAGGCTCCATCGATGACGTTCCCGATTCCATGCGAGATCAGCTCATGAAGAAGCGTGCCGCCGCCGCCCAGCCCGCCCAGGGCACGGCCTCCACCGGAGGTGCCAAGTGAGCCAGATCGCCGCCGACATCAAACACACCCACGGGCACGGCCATCCCAGCAAGGCCCACCTGCTGCGCGAAGACAACATCACCCTCCCCCGCGGCGCGGGACGGGGCATGGGCGTGGGCCTCATGGGCGTGGGCATCCTGCTCAGCCTGGTCGTCCTCATCGCCGGTCTCGTCGGTGGCAAAGACGGCATGGCCGGGCTCACCCTTAAGCACGCCATCGGCGCCTACTTCGTCGGCTCCATCGGCGTCTTGGCCATGTGCCTGGGCAACCTCTTCCTCGTGCTCGCCTTTCACCTCACCAACGCGGGCTGGGTGAGCACCATCCGCCGCCAGGCCGAGAACATCGCCAGCTACCTCCCCCTCGCCTTCCTGCTGGTGCTCCCCGGCGTCATCGCTGAAATCGCCTTCCACGGGCGCCTCTTCCTCTGGCTCAACCCCGCCTTCTACGGCGACGAAGCCCTGATCGCCAAGCAAACCTACTTCTTCTTTCCCCTGCACATCACCGATCCCGAAACTCACAAGCCCCTGACCACGCCGGTCTTCCCGGTCTTCTTCGTGCTCCGCACCGTCCTCTACGGCGTCATCTGGACCTACCTCTCCCGCACCATGGCCAAGCTGAGCCGCCAGCAGGATGAAACCGGTGATGTCGCCCTCTCCGCCCGCGCCCGCTTCACCGCCAGCTGGGGCATGGTCCTCTTCGCCCTCTCCACCGCCTTCGCCGGGTTCGACTACCTGATGTCGATGGACTTCAAGTTCTTCAGCACCATGTGGGGCGTCTACTTCTTCGCCGGCGCCATCTTCTCCGGCACCGCCACGCTCATCCTCACCCTCGCCCGCCTCAAAGGCGTCGGCAAGCTCCAGGGCGTCGTCACCAAAGACCACTTCCACGACCTGGGCAAGCTGCTCTTCGCCTTCACCGTCTTCTGGGCCTACATCAGCTTCAGCCAGTATTTCCTCATCTGGTACAGCAACATCCCCGAAGAAACGGCCTTTTACCTCTACCGCAGCGATGTCGATTCCCCCTGGAAGCCCCTCAGCATCTTCCTCATGCTCGGCCACTTCGTCGCGCCTTTCCTCATTCTCCTCTTCCGCGGCGTCAAGCAGCGCCCGCTCTTCATCGGCGCCATCGCCGTCTGGGCCATCTTCGTTCACATGATGGACATGTACTGGATCGTCCGCCCCATGGTCAACGCCGGCGACGCCGTTCCCCAGTCGATCTCCATCGGCATGTGGGCCGACATCCTCGGCATCATCGGGCCGCTCCTCGCGTTCGTCGGCTACCTGATCTTCCGCGTCCCGGCCAGCTGCCTGGTCTGTCGCCGCGACCCCTATATGGATGAATCCCTCGCGCACCACAACTACGTCTAACCGGGCCACAACCAGCGTAAGTCTCGTAAAGTCAAAGATTTGGGAAAGATTCGGTGGACAGTGCCGGTCGGGTCAAATATCGTGAGACAGTAATCCATCCGGTCTGACAGCACGAATGGAAGTATGGGTAAGGGCGCGCGGCAACGAGCGCCGGAAGGGGTTTGGCGATGGGCGGACACGCAGACAATCACGGGCACGACGCGCACGATCATGGCCACGGCCATGCCGACGCCTGGCACCACCACGACCCGATGATCGAGGGTGAGCCGCAGACCGAGCACCTCGCCAGCGTGAACCCCGCCAAGCTGGCGAAGTGGTTCGTCATCCTCATCTTCTCCCTGGTCATCTTCATGGGTGCCGTCGCCCTCTACTTCAACGGCTTTGTCAACCAGGCCAAGAGCACGGCCATCGAGACCGACATCGGCAGCTCCGCCCGCACCATGCGGAACGCGGCCTACTCCATCCTCGGCGAAGATGGCAACCCCGAAACCTACGACTGGGCCGACCCGCAGGCCGGCAAAGTGCAGATTCCCATCGAGAAGGCCAAGCAGAAGATCATCGAGAAATACGGCAAGAGCAAGTAAAGTCCGCGGCAACGGCCGCCCCGTCCTGGTCAAAACACACGCATCAGCTGGTCAGCAGTGGGGGAGTAAGGAAGTCGGATGATGACGCGTCGGGCACACATCATGTTGGCATCGCTCGCGGCATTCCTCGCCGCGTGCCTCTGCGCCACCGCCGCCTCCGCGCAAACCCTCAACAAAACGCCCCCTCAAATCGACGGCATCGACGTCGTCGAGCACATCGGCCAGCAACTCCCCAAAGAGCTCTCCTTCACCGACCAGACGGGCAAGCAGCGACTGCTCGACGAGTACTTCCACAGCGGCAAGCCCTCCATTGTCCTCCTCGTCTACTACAAGTGCCCGATGGTGTGCGACGTCGTCATGTCCAAAACCGTCGAAACCCTAAACAAGATCGACTACACCGCGGGCAAGGACTACAACCTGCTCGTCTTCAGCTTCGACAGCCGCGAGACCACCGAGGACGCCAAAACCGCCTACAACGTCCATCTTTCCAGCTACGGGCGCGGGCTTCCGGAAGACCCAAGCGTCTCCAAAGACGCGTGGCAGTTCCACACCGGCGACGTCGTCTCAAACAAGCAGTTGGCCGAGGCGCTCGGCTTCAAGTACCGCCTGCTGGGAAACGGCCAGTACAGCCACGGCATCGCGCAGTTCGTGTTGACGCCCGACGGGCGCATCAGCCGCTACCTCTACGGCTACCAGCAGGCCCCCAAGGACATGACCCTGGCTCTGATGGAAGCCTCGCAGGGCAAGCTCGTCCGCACGGTCGGCGAGCGGATCATGAACTACTGCTACATGTTCGATTCCGCCACCGGCAAGTACACCCTGCAGGCGATGCGCGTGATGCAGATCGGCGCGATGCTGACGCTGACGCTCCTCTCAGCGCTCATCGGCGGGCTCTTCTTCATCGACTGGCTGCGCCGCCGCGCCAAGCGGGCCGCCGCCATCACCGCCGCACAACAACCCCCAGCGCCGGAAGTCATCCGCGTGGGCAGCGCCACACTTCACGACCAACACCCGCCCCGCCCGGCCGGGGCCTGACCAAAACGACCACGAACCACACCAACGCACGACTGACACGCAGCACTGACACGAGATCGCGAGGGCCACGGACATGATCGACGGGATGTTGACAACGCTGGGCGAAGACGCATTTTCCAAAGCGTGGCTGCGCGCCCCATCGAGCACCGAGGTCGGGCGCGAGACCGACAGCATGTTCATGTGGCTGTGGTGGTTCTGCGTGGTCTGGTTCGTCTTCCTGATGGGCCTGATGGTCTACTGGGTCATCAAGTACCGCCGCCGCAGGGGCGTCATCGCGCCAAAGAGCGCCGCCCACAACACGCCCCTCGAAATCGCCTGGACCATCATCCCGACGCTCTTCCTCGTCTACATCTTCTTCCGCGGCTTCCACGGCTGGATCGAGAAAATCGTCGCCCCCGGCGACGCCATCGAGATGAACCTCACCGGCGCCCGTTGGTACTGGTCGCTCCAATACCCCAACGGCGCGGAAACCCCCGCCTCCACCCGCATCGGTGCCAAGGACATCCCCGTCTTCTACATGCCCGCCGAGCGCTCCGTCAAGCTCCGCATGCAGAGTGCCGACGTCATGCACGCCTTCTACGCCCCCGACTTCCGCATCAAGCAGGACCTCTGGCCCAACCGCTACAGCCAGATGTGGTTCAAGGCCGAAGCCCCCGACGGCAGCGAAAAGCACCCCGTCATCTCCAACGACGCCAAGGACGAAGTCGCCAAGGCCCTGTCCGGCGTCCCCTACAAGGACCACTGGCTCTTCTGCGCCGAGTACTGCGGCGACGAACACTCCGAAATGGCCGCCATCATCCGCGTCGTCCCCGAAGACGCCTTCAACCGCTGGATGGACGCCATCAAGAACGGCACCGGCACCCCCGCCGAAATCGGCCAGGCCCTCTGGAAAATCCGCTGCGCGTCCTGCCACACCGTCGACGGCGGCAAGAACACCGGCCCCACCTGGAAAAACATCTGGGGCCACGAAGCCCAGATGATGACCGGCCAGACGATCATGGTCGACGAAAACTACATCCGCGAATCCATCCTCAACCCCCAGGCCCAGATCGTCATGGGCTTCCAGGGCCAGAACATGCCCTCCTTCGCGGGCGTGCTCAACGACAAGCAGATCACCGCCCTCATCGAGTACATCAAGACCCTCAGCGACATGGGCACCCTGGGCGACCCCGCCCACCCCACTGGGATGGACGCCAAGGTCGGCGCCCCGGGCAGCGAAGCCAAACCGGGCGAAGCCAAACCCGCCGACCCCAAACCCGCAGAAAAGCACTAAGCCTTCACGCAGCATTCCCCACACCCCGCGGCTGCCCCCCAAAAGGCCGCCGAAGTTGACCACGACGGAGACGCTCACATGTCACACGACCACCACGGCAGTTATCTCGAAAGCAAAGGCGGGTTTTTCGCCACCGTTCTTGATTGGGCCACCACCGTCGATCACAAAAAGATCGGCGTGATGTACCTCTTCGCCATCCTCTTCATGTTCTTCCTCGGTGGCGTGGCCGCCCTGGCCGTCCGCGTCGAACTGCTGGAGCCCGTCCGCGTCGCGACCACCTACACCGCCGACGGCACGCCCCTCGTCCAGATCCTCCGGGGCGATGTGCCCGCCGACGTCAAGAACGCCGACGGCACGCCCGCCAAGGACACCCAGCTCACCGCCGGCACCCGCATCCAATCTCACCCCGCAGCCAACACCCCCGTCACCAATCAGCTCGCCTCCGGCACCACCGTCGATGTCCTCGACGACGCCGGCAAAAACGTCGTCCAGACCGCCGTCATCAAAGACAAGGTCAACGTCACCGACCCCAAGAGCGGCGCCCGCTCCACCTCCAAGGTCACCGGGCAGTTCTTCGCCGCCTCCGACGCGACGACCTACGCCAAGGGCAACAACACCTACAACCGCCTCTTCACCCTGCACGGCGCGATCATGGTCTTCATGGTCATCGTCCCCAGCGTCCCCGCCAGCTTGGGCAACTTCTTCCTGCCCCTGATGCTGGGCGCCAAGGACGTCGCCTTCCCCCGCCTCAACCTCCTGAGCTGGTACATCTACGTCACCGGCTCCATCTTCGCCGTCAGCTCCATCGTGCTGGGAGGCGTCGACACCGGCTGGACCTTCTACACGCCCTACTCAACATCGACCGACGCCGACTCCATCCGCGTCGTCTTCATGATCCTGGGCGCCTTCATCCTCGGCTTCAGCTCCATCCTCACCGGCCTTAACTTCATCGTCACCGTCCACAAGCTCCGCGCCCCCGGCATGGGCTGGTTCGATATGCGCCTCTTCGTCTGGGCCGTCTACAGCTCCGGCAGCATCCAGGTCCTCGCGACCCCCGTCATCGGCATCACCCTGCTCCTGCTCGTCTTTGAGCGCATCACCCACATCGGCATCTTCGATCCCGCCCTCGGCGGCGACCCCGTCCTCTATCAGCACTTCTT